>PFUD01000116.1 GCA_002789915.1 Comamonadaceae bacterium CG_4_9_14_3_um_filter_60_33
CCTGGCCGGTGCTTTTTTTGACCGGCCACGGCGATGTCGGCAGCGCTGTGGCCGCCGTCAAACAGGGCGCCTGGGATTTTCTGGAAAAACCGTTTCAAGACAACGAACTTGTGGACCGCGTGCAGCAGGCGTTGGCCGCCGCCACGGCGGCGCAGCAAGACGACGACGAGACACGCCGCCTGCGCCAGGCGCTGGCGTCTTTGAGCCCGCGCGAGCGCGAAGTGCTCGACGAGCTGATCCGCGGCCACTACAACAAGAACATCGCCGACCACCTGGGCATCACGCCACGCACGGTGGAGTTTCACCGCGCCAACATTTTTGAAAAAATGGGTGTCGATTCGGCTGTTGAGCTGGCGCACAAAATTGGCCGTCTGCAGCCGCTGGGTTAAGGCGAAAGAACAGCGTCATTGGCCAGGTACGAACCAGCACGCAGCGACGTCGCTGCAAACAAAACCTTGACGATATAAGCCACTAGGCGCTAAAGTAGTGACGAACACTACTTTTGAGTAATCCCATGGAAACCATTTCTGCCAGCGACGCCAATCGCCACTTTTCGAACTTGCTGCGCGAGGTCGCCACCGGCAAAGTGATCACGGTGTTGTCAAGAGGCAAGTCGGTTGCCACCATCGCGCCCGCGCATTCTGGTGGCCTGGCGCGCGAGGCAGCCAAACGCAACTTGCTGGAACGGCTGCATCAGCAAAAACCCAGTGGGGCTCGCAACTGGACGCGCGACGAGTTATATGAGGCCTGATCGGTGAGGGTCGCACTTGACACCAACATCCTGGCCTATGCCGAAGGGCTTGGCGATGATTTGCGATGCAGCACAGCCATGCGCTTGGTCGAGCAATTGGCGGGCTGCGAGGTGGTGTTGCCTGCTCAGACCTTGGGCGAACTCTCCCGCGTTCTGACGGGCAAAGCCAAACGCTCCGCGTCACAGGCGCGCGAGGCCGTGCTGAGTTGGGCGGACACCTTTGACGTAGCGGACTCCACCTGGTTTGCTTTTCAGGCTGCGCTGGACTTGACGGTTGATCATCAGTTGCCGATTTGGGACGCCTTGATTCTGGCTGTTGCCGCCGAGAACCACTGTCGACTGCTGCTCTCGGAGGATTTTCAAAATGCCTTCACTTGGCGCGGTGTGACGGTGGTCAACCCGTTTGTCGAGCCGCGCTCACCGCTATTGGCTGGTCTGCTGAGCATACCGAACTAAACCCGGAAAGCACAACGCCTACCAGGGGGTTTTTCCAGCAGTCACACCCTGGCCTTGACGGCACAATCGAACCTGCTAACGCCAGGCGCGTCTATTTTTCTATTTATTGCCACACTGCGAGGATTTTTACCATGAGCAAACCCATCAAACGCATTGCCATCAACACCGGCGGCGGTGACGCGCCCGGGCTCAACGCGGTGATCCAGTCGGTGGTGATTGCCGCCGCCAACCGCGGCTGGGACAGCTTTGGCATTCGTGACGGCTTTAACGGCATTTTGTTTCCCGAGCGCTACTCCGAAGGCGGCGTGACGCGGCTTACGCGCGACCGGGTGCGCGGCATCGGTCACCTCGGTGGCACCATGCTGGGCACCACCAACAAGGGTGACCCGCTGCACTTTCCGGTCAATATGCCCGACGGCAGCGTGCGCGAGATTGACCGCTCCGACGAAATTCTGGCCTACTTTGCCACCCACGAGATCGACGCGCTGGTGTCGATTGGTGGCGACGGCTCGCTCACCATTGCCAACGCGCTGCACCAGAGAGGTTTGCGTGTGGTGGGCGTGCCCAAAACCATCGACAACGACCTCGACAAAACCTTCACCACCTTTGGCTTCGACACCGCAGTGGGCTTTGCCACCGAGTGCCTGGACCGCCTGCACAGCACCGCCGAGAGCCACCAGCGCGTGATGGTGGTCGAGGTGATGGGTCGCTATGCCGGCTGGATTGCGTTGCACACCGGCATTGCCGGCAACGCGCACGCCATCCTGATCCCCGAGATTCCTTTTGACCTGGACAAGATTGCCGCCAAGGTGCGCGCCCGCGACAGCGAAGGGCGGCTGTATTCGATCGTGGTGGTGGCCGAGGGCGCCCAGCCCATCGATGGTCACCGCCAACTGCTGGCGCCGGCAGAGGCGGGCCATGCCGAGCGCTTGGGCGGCATGGGCGAGCGCATCGCCAGCGCGCTGGCCGAGCGCACCGGCAAAGACGCGCGCGTGGTGGTACTGGGCCACCTGTTGCGCGGCGGTAGCCCAACCTCGTTCGACCGCCTGTCAGCGCTGCGCTTTGGCGCGGCGGCGGTGCGCGCCCTTGACGAAGGCCAGAGCGGCATCATGGTGGCGCTGGGCTTTCACGGGGTCGATTACGTTGCACTCGAAGAAGTGGCCGGGCACATGAAAGCCGTGCCGCTGGACTGCGACACCCTGCAAACCGGGCGCGACCTGGGCATTTGTTTTGGTGACTGACGCCGCTCCCTTGCTGGTGGTGTGCCTGTGCGCCCAATGGTGCCACGTGTGCTGCGACTACCAGCACAGTTTCGCGCAGGTCAAAGCGACCATTCAGTCCGATCACCCGCAAGCGCAGTTCATCTGGCTCGACATCGAAGACGAGGCCGACCTGCTGCACCCGCTGGATGTCGATGACTTTCCCACGCTATTGATTGCCGTGGGCGATGCGCCACGCTTTTTTGGCCCCATCACGCCGCAGCCGCAAACCCTGGAGCGCCTGGTGCGCAGCGCAGCTGGCGACGCCTCGGCCAAAGCGCTGGCAGACCCAGACCTACGCGCGGCCGTGGCGCGCATCCGAGCGCAACGGCTGGCGGGTTAAAGCGCATTGTCATGGTGGACGGACACTGTAACCCGCTGTCAACCCCGGGGTTTTTCGGCCAGAAAGCGCCCGAGTTCATTGCCTGACAACAGCGTCACGCCCTGTGCCTTGGCAAAACGCCGGGCGGTGTCGCTGACCGGCGTCAGGCTCATGTAGAGGCATTGCTGCGCCTCTTGCCTTTCTTGGGCGGCGAGCAGGTCGCGCAGCGCCTCTACGCCATGGTTGGCGGCTTTCCAGCGTTTGCAACTCACCAGCGTGCGCTGTGCGCCCTTGACTACCAAAAAGTCGGCCGCCGGGCTGTTGAGCCGCGTCACGGCATAGCCCTTCTCGACATAAATCTGCCCGACCAGGGCAGAAAAATCACGCCACGCCATGGGACTTGCGCGCGCCAGCATGTCTGTCACGCGCGCCGCGCTCGGGGCGCGCCATTGTTTGCGCGCCGCCATAACGCCGATGACCAAAAACGGAAAACCACCCATCACGCCAAAGCCCGCATAGGCCTTGGGCAGCAGGGCGATGGACAGCAGCGAGATCACCGCCACAATGGCCACGCTGATCCACCATGGCGAGCGCAGCAAAATCGCAAACAGCGAGTTGTCGGACATTTTCAGTTTCATGGGGATCACTTATTCTGGCCGTGCAGCTTCGCAGGTAACCTCAGTTTTAGTCAAAACCCAAATGCAGGCTGGCGGTAGATTGGCATAAATCCACTTTACCCGCCGCCATTGAAATTCGGCGCTGACTGCGAATGGCTCGCGAAACCCATAAGTGAACTGGATGAAACGCGACTGCGGTGAAGCCTGGAGGAATCGCAAAACACTTTTGACAATGGCGCTTTTGATGTTGCCCGGCAAGGATCGAAACGGCAGGCTCGACACGACGGCGACGGACCCTTGGGCGCAGTAGCTGTCCAGGGCAACGTCTGCAGAACAGTTTTCGACGTCAACGCCCGGAAACTTCAGCTTCAAATCATGTGCCAGCTTTTTCTGCAGTTCCACCGCCTGCAAACTTTTGACCCCCGACACCTTGGTCAGCGCGCGCGTGACTGCGCCCGTTCCTGCGCCCAACTCAAGAATATGGTCAGCGTTGCTTGCCAAACCTGCCAGCGCCACACACAGGCGATCAGAAGACGGGGCGATGGCGCCTCTGGTCCGAAAGCTGTCAGGGAATTTTCCCAAGTTCAAAAGTCTATCCACAAAGGTACCTGTTTTGAAATTAGGACAACCAATAAAAGTGGTCCCGATGCGATGCCAAAAGTGGGGGGCTTCTCATAGCCAGCTACTTTATCTGCTGTTTGCTACCGTTTGTCTGTTTTGTCCCCGTAAATTTATGTCCAAATGCTACCGTCACATCGAATCCTGATAACGCACGTACGCGCTATCTCGATGTGAGCCCTGCTTGCGTCACAAATTGAAAGAACCCGTATGCTCATTTCTAAAGTTCGCCATGTCGCTAAACAGCAAGTCACCGGTGCGATCCAGGTGGGGTTCACGCTCATAGAAGTGATGGTCACCGTGGCCATTGTTGCCATCCTGGCATCGATTGCCCTTCCGTCTTACAACGAGTACATCGTTCGCGGCCGCATTCCCGAGGCAACCACCGCCCTGGCTGACCTTCGCGTCAAGCTTGAACAATACTATCAAGACAATCGCACCTACGTGGGGGCCTGTGCTGCGGACACCGTGGCGCCGCTTCCCACGGGCCAGTATTTTGATTTCACTTGCCCAACGCTGAGCGCGACAGCGTTCACCATTCAAGCCACAGGAAAGTCGGGCACCTCTGTAGCCAGCTTTACCTTCACTCTCGACCAATCCAACACAAGAAAAACGACTGCTGTGCCAAGTGGCTGGGGAACCGCGCCAATCGCTTGCTGGGTGGTGCGCAAAGGAGGGGGGTGCTCTTGATGCACAAACCGCAAAAAGGGGTGACCCTGATTGAAACGATGATTGGCATCGTGCTGTTGGGCATGCTGGTCACCATGGCCGCCCCTTCGTATTCCACCTTGATTCGCAACAACCAAATCCGAACCACCGCCGAGGCCATTCTGAATGGCCTGCAATTGGCCCGGATGGAGGCAGTCAAGCGCAACACCTTGGTTCGCTTCCAATTGGTCAGCGACCTCACCAACAGTTGTGCGCTGAGTGCCAGCGGAAACAGTTGGGTGGTCAGTAGGGACGTTGCTACCGGTAAATGCGCCAGCGCACCATCAGACACCACGGCACCAGGCGTCATACAGGCCTGGTCCGCATCGCAGGGTTCGGCCGCGACTTCGGTTTCTGCCAGCCTGACTGGCGGCACGGATGCATCGGTTGTGTTTGACGGCTATGGCACAGTGAGTGCTGTCACACTGGGCAGCTCCATCTCGCAGGTGAATGTGTCGATTACCGGCGCCAGCGCCGGACAATTTAGAGATTTGCGAATCTTGGTGAGCCCAGGCGGCAGAGTGTTCATGTGTGATCCGGCCGTTAC
>PFUD01000149.1 GCA_002789915.1 Comamonadaceae bacterium CG_4_9_14_3_um_filter_60_33
TGCGCGTCAGGCGCAACGACGCGGGTGGACTTGATCTGTTTGTCAACCAGAGTTCGGGCGTCTTGACCTCGGCGGTCTGGGGCGACGGTTTGGTGGACAACCCGCCGGGCTGCTCTATTGCGCCTGGCGACGTCGTCCGTTTTATTCCCTTTTCGGAGCTGCTGGCATGAAAATCAATGTGAAGTATTTTGCTGCCATTCGCGAAGCCATCGGTGTTGCC
This sequence comes from Comamonadaceae bacterium CG_4_9_14_3_um_filter_60_33, assembly GCA_002789915.1. Lineage (GTDB taxonomy): Bacteria > Pseudomonadota > Gammaproteobacteria > Burkholderiales > Burkholderiaceae_C > Rhodoferax. The sequence continues at coordinate 221 of PFUD01000149.1, forward strand.
AGCGAACAGCGTGAAACACAGGCAACGTCGCTGGCCGCCTTGCGCGATGAGCTTATCGCCTTGGGCGGTGGCTACGCCGAAAGCCTGACGCGCGGCAAGGCGGTGCGCGTGGCGCTTAACCAGGTCATGTGCAACGAAAGTGTGACGCTGACTGAGGGCGCAGAGGTGGCGTTTTTTCCGCCTGTGACCGGAGGCTGAAGCCATGCCTGGTGTCAAGTTACCCCGGGTTTCCATCCAAAGTGCTGACTTTGACCTCAGCGCTGAGGTCGCGGCGCTGCGTGCGCAAGATGCGCGCGTGGGTGCCGTTTGCAGCTTCATTGGCACCGTGCGCGACCGCACCGCCGGCGAGCCTGGCACCATTGCCAGCATGGAACTGGAGCACTACCCGGGCATGACTGAGAAGTCGATCGAGGCCATGATTGACGCGGCACAGCAACGTTTTGATATTTTTGGCGCGCGCGTCATCCACCGTGTTGGTCGGCTGCAGCCGCTGGATCAAATCGTCATGGTGGCGGTTACCTCAAAGCACCGGGGCGAGAGTTTTCGGGCCTGCGAGTTCTTGATGGATTACCTTAAAACCCAGGCGCCTTTCTGGAAAAAAGAACAAACGCCGACAGGCGCACGCTGGGTCGACGCCCGTGTCAGTGATGACGCGGCGCTGGCCAAATGGGGCATTGCCCTCGAAAATACGAGCTTATCAGCCCAACCATTGATTTAAATGCAAGACAAGACCCCCGAGATTCAAACGGCTCACCGCGTCATCAAGAAATACCCCAATCGCCGACTCTACGACACCCGGACGTCTACCTATATCACCTTGTCCGAAGTGAAGGACCTGGTCATGCAAAGCGAACCGTTTGAGGTGGTGGACGCCAAGACCGGGGAAAACCTGACGCGCAGCATTCTGCTGCAAATCATTCTGGAAGCCGAGACCAGTGGCTCGCCCATGTTTACCGCGCCAGTGCTGGAAAGCCTGATCCGCTTTTACGGCCACGCCATGCAGGGTTTTCTGGGCGGCTATCTGGAAAAAAACATCCAGACCCTGATCGACACCCAAACCCGGTTTGCCGAGCAAACCAAGGGCTTCACGCCTGAAATGTGGCAACAGTACACCGCCCTACAGCCGCCGGCGATGCAGGCCATGCTGGGCGGCAGCCTGGAACAATCCAAGTCGTGGTTGGCGCAAATGCAGGAGCAGATGCAAAAGCAGGCCGAGCAAATGTTGGGCGCCTTTGGCATCAACAATACGCCATCCAAAAAAGGTTGAATTTCCGAATGAATGCTTCCATCACGCCGGCTGCGAGAGCGCCGAAAGTTGGCTTTGTCAGCCTGGGGTGCCCCAAGGCGCTGACCGATTCCGAACTGATCCTGACGCAGCTCAGCGCCGAGGGCTACCAAACCTCCAAAACATTTGAGGGCGCCGACCTGGTCATTGTCAACACCTGCGGCTTTATTGACGATGCCGTCAAGGAAAGCCTCGACACCATTGGTGAAGCGCTGGCCGAGAACGGCCGGGTGATCGTGACCGGCTGCCTGGGCGCCAAAACGGGTGAGGGCGGCGGCAACCTGGTGCGCCAAATGCACCCCAGCGTGCTGGCCGTCACAGGTCCGCAGGCCACCCAGGAGGTGATGGACGCAGTGCACGCCAACCTGCCCAAGCCGCACGACCCCTTTGTCGATCTGGTGCCCAACGCCTTCGGCGTGGCGGGCATCAAACTCACGCCGCGGCATTACGCCTACCTCAAGATCAGCGAAGGCTGCAACCACCGCTGCACCTTTTGCATCATTCCGTCGATGCGCGGTGATCTGGTGTCGCGCCCGATTGGCGATGTGCTCAAGGAAGCGCAGGCACTGTTTGCAGGGGGTGTCAAGGAATTGCTGGTGATCAGCCAGGACACCTCGGCCTATGGCGTTGATGTGAAATACCGCACGGGTTTCTGGAATGGCAAGCCGATCAAAACGCGTTTGTTCGAGTTGGCACAGGCCCTCGGTGAGCTGGCGCAAGCGCACGGAGCTTGGGTGCGGCTGCACTATGTTTATCCGTACCCAAGTGTGGATGACATTCTGCCGCTGATGGCCAGTGGGCTGATCCTGCCATATCTGGATGTGCCGTTCCAGCACAGTCACCCCGATGTGCTCAAACGCATGAAACGCCCGGCCAGCGGTGAAAAGAACATGGAGCGACTACTGCGCTGGCGCGAGGCCTGCCCGGACATCGTGGTGCGCAGCACCTTCATTGCCGGCTTTCCGGGTGAAACCGAAGCCGAGTTTGAACACCTGCTTGACTTCATGCGCGAAGCGCAAATTGATCGGGCCGGTTGTTTTGCCTACAGCCCGGTGGCCGGTGCTGCCGCCAATGAATTGGGTGGCATGCTGCCCGAGGCTTTGCGCGAGGAACGCCGTGCCCGCTTCATGGCGGTGGCCGAGTCCGTTTCTGCGGCCAAACTGCAAAAACGGGTTGGTGCCACGATGCAGATTCTGGTGGACTCAGCGCCTGGCCTGGGGAAAAAAGGCGGCGTCGGGCGCTCTTATGCCGATGCGCCGGAGATCGATGGTCTGGTCAAGCTGCTGCCTCCCGAGAAGATCAGCAAAACCCTGCGCGTGGGTGAATTCACCAAGGCGAGAATCGTCGCAGCGCAGGGCCATGACCTGGTTGCCCAGCCATTTTGATGACCCCGGTTAAAATGGTACTCGTATCCAACAAAAAAGCCGCTCCAAAGACGAGTATCTTTGGTTCGGCTTTTTATTCAAAACGTCCGGTTTCTTTCATGAAAATGAACCGGAATTCATTTATATTGGTGCCCAGGAAGGGACTCGAACCCCCACGAAGTTACTCGCTAGTACCTGAAACTAGTGCGTCTACCAATTCCGCCACCTGGGCATTTCAGGAAAGAAAGGCATTGTATCAAAAATAGTAAGCAAACCAGCTTGTTGCTGGAAGAAGTTGAAGGAATAGTTCAAGGGCATCGCGATGGTCACGGCTTTGTCATCCGCGACGACGGCGAGGCTGATATTTACCTGCCGCCCAACGAGATGCGCGCCGTGCTGCACAAGGACCGTGTCAAGGTACGCGTTGTGCGCAGCGACCGCAAAGGCCGCCCGGAAGGGCGCGTGGTCGAGATTGTGGAGCGCAGCACCCAGGTCATCATTGGCCGCTTGTTGTGCGAGAGCGGCATCTGGATCGTGGCGCCCGAAGACAAGCGTTATGGGCAGGATGTGATGATCCCCAAAGCCGGCACCGGCTTGGCCAAGGTCGGCCAGGTGGTGGTGGTCGAACTGACCGAGCCGCCGGCGCTGTTCGGTCAGCCGGTGGGCCGCATCAAGGAAGTGCTGGGTGAGATGGATGACCCCGGCATGGAGATTGAAATTGCGGTGCGCAAGTACGATGTGCCGCATGAATTCTCTGACGCCTGCATTGCGCTGGCCCGCACCTTGCCCGATACCGTACGGCCGCAAGACAAAATCCAGCGTGTCGATCTGACCGATGTGGCCTTGGTTACCATCGACGGCGAAGACGCGCGCGACTTCGATGATGCCGTCTATTGCGAGCCCGCCAAGATTGGCCGCGGCAAGGCGGCGGTGCCAGGCTGGCGTTTGCTGGTGGCGATTGCCGATGTCAGTCATTATGTGGAAAATGGTTCGGCCATCGACATTGATGCCTACGACCGCGCCACCAGCGTCTATTTTCCGCGCCGGGTTATTCCGATGCTGCCCGAAAAACTGTCCAACGGCCTGTGTTCGCTCAACCCTGAGGTCGAGCGCCTGTGCATGGTGTGCGACATGCTGGTGAGCGAAGACGGCGAGGTTACCGCCTACCAGTTTTACCCGGCCGTGATGTGGAGCCACGCGCGTTTTACGTACACTGAGGTGGCCGCCATTCTGGCCAACACGCGCGGCCCCGAGGCCGCCAAGCGCCCGGAGCGCATCACCGATTTGATGAACCTGCACGACGTTTACCGTGCCCTGCTCAAGTCGCGAGAGCGCCGCGGTGCAGTTGATTTTGAAACCGTAGAAACACAAATCGTCTGCGACGAAGCCGGCCACATCGAGAAAATCGTGCCGCGCACGCGCAACGACGCGCACAAGCTGATCGAAGAAGCCATGCTGGCGGCTAACGTCTGCAGTGCCGACTTCATTGCGCAAAGCAAGCACGTTGGCCTGTACCGGGTGCACGAAGGCCCGACGCCTGAAAAAATTGAACTGTTGCGTAATTTCCTGAAAATCATCGGCGTGGGTTTGAGCATCAGCGACGATCCGACGCCTGCCGACTTTCAGGCCATCGCCAAAGCCACAAAGGAGCGACCTGATTCGCAGCAAATCCAGACCATGCTGCTGCGCTCCATGCAGCAAGCCATTTACACGCCCGAAAACAGCGGCCACTTTGGCCTGGCTTTTGCGGCCTATACCCACTTCACCAGCCCGATTCGGCGTTACCCTGATTTGTTGGTGCACCGGGTCATCAAGGCGATTTTGCTCAAGAGCAAATACCAGTTGCCGATTTTGCCCACGCCCGGAGAACAGCACGCCAAGTTGTCCAAGCGGCTAGAGAAAAACCTGGCATCAAAGGTCAAAGAGCCCGGTCAGAAACCGCGCAAGCTTAGTGCCGACATGCAGGCCTGGCAAGCCGCCGGCCTGCATTGCAGCGCCAACGAGCGCCGCGCCGACGAAGCCAGCCGCGACGTGGAAGCCTGGCTCAAGTGCAAGTACATGCGCGATCATCTGGGCGAGGAATTTGGCGGTGTGGTGAGTGCGGTGACCAGTTTCGGCATTTTTGTCACGCTCGACGCCATGTATGTTGAGGGCTTGGTGCACATCACCGAACTCGGTGGCGAGTACTACCGCTTTGATGAGGCGCGCCAGGAGTTGCGCGGCGAGCGCACCGGCATGCGTTATGCGCTGGGCACGCGGGTGCGGGTGCAGGTGAGCCGGGTCGATCTGGATGGCCGACGCATTGATTTTCGCCTGCTCGCCGAGAGCGATGGGCTAGTGACGCGTCCGACCAAGGAACGCGAGCTGGCCTACGAGGGCATCGACCGTGCCTTATTTGCTGACGATGCCGGTGTGACCAATATCGGTCGGCGCAGCCGCAGCATCACCGATCCCTTGCCGCGTGCAAGTGCGGCAAAGCGCTCGGGCGGTGCCAAAACATCTGCGCCCGCCAAAGCCAAAGCCAAAGCCAAGGACAATGCGCGCAAGCCACGTCGTCGCACTTGAGCACAACTTGAATCAATCGAAAACCATGACAGAAACAAACAAGGTCGCGCTGGTCACAGGCGCGGGTTCGGGTATCGGCAAAGCGGCCGCACTGGCCTTACTGGCTGGTGGCTGGCACGTGGTGCTGGCGGGGCGGCGCTTGCAGCCCTTGCAGGATGTGGCGGCTTTGTCTGGCAGGCCTGAGCGTGCGCTGGCAGCAGCAGCCGACGTCTCGCAAGAGGCTTCGGTGGTGGCGCTGTTCGATGCCGCCGTGCAGCAGTTTGGCCGTGTTGATGTGCTGTTCAACAACGCTGGCACCAGCGCCCCGCCTGGCGTACTGCTTGAAGACCTGGCATTATCTGACTGGCAAAAAGTGGTCGATGTCAACCTGACCGGCATGTTCTTGTGCCTGCGTCAGGCTTTTCGCGTCATGAAGGCGCAGACGCCGATGGGCGGGCGCATCATCAACAACG
>PFUD01000167.1 GCA_002789915.1 Comamonadaceae bacterium CG_4_9_14_3_um_filter_60_33
CGCATCAGCGAAGAAACCGTGGTCAAGCCCAAACCGATGATCGAAATCGGCGGGCACCCGATTCTTCGCATCAGCGAAGAAACCGTGGTCAAGCCCAAACCGATGATCGAAATCGGCGGGCACCCGATTCTTTGGCACATCCTCAAGATTTATTCCCACTACGGCATCAACGACTTTGTGATCTGCTGCGGCTACAAGGGCTACGTCATCAAGGAATACTTTGCCAACTACTTTCTGCACATGTCAGACGTGACCTTTGACATGGCCAACAACCGCATGGAAGTGCACCAGCACAAGGCCGAGCCCTGGAAAGTCACGCTGGTTGACACCGGCGATAACACCCAAACCGGCGGGCGCCTGAAGCGCGTGGCCAACTACGTCAAAGATGAAGACACCTTTTGCCTGACCTATGGCGACGGCGTGAGCGACATCAACATCACCGAGCTGATCGCCTTTCACCACGCTCAAAACGTCAAAGCCACCGTGACCGCCACCATTCCGCCGGGCCGCTTTGGCGCGCTGGACATGAGCGGCACCAAGGTCAGGTCGTTCACAGAAAAGCCCAAAGGCGATGGCGCCATGATCAACGGCGGCTTCTTTGTGCTGTCGCCCCAGGTGCTCGACTACATCACCGACGACCAAACGCTCTGGGAGCGTGACCCCGTGGAGCGCCTGGCCAGCGAGGGCCAACTGGCCGCCTACCAGCACCACGGCTTCTGGCAGCCCATGGACACCCTGCGTGACAAAACGCACCTGGAAGAGCTGTGGCAATCGGGCAAAGCGCCCTGGAAGAAGTGGGACTGACTTTGACTTTTCTGGCTTCCGGAGTAAAAATGACATATATGTCTGACAACAGAAACTTATGATCAAAGACGCCAAAAGCATGGCTCTACACCGGTTGCAGGAAGATGTTCTGGGCCAATTGCAAGCCATGGGCGACCCGCAGTTCGACTTGGCAAAATTGTGCGGCGGCACGGCGCTGTCGCGCTGCTGGCTGGGTCATCGTGTCTCATACGATCTTGATTTTTTTCTACCCGAAGGATTCAATGCTCAAAAGATGGCGACCACTCTCAAAAACGCCGGCATTTCTTTTGAAACCCGAGATATCGTGGACGATCTGCGCAAGGCCAATCAACTCCACGGCTACATCACTCATCAACGTCAGCAGCTAAAAGTCTCATTCCTTGAAGACGCCTATTTCAATGTTTATCCAGCTGTCGAAGAAAAGTTTGGCAATCTGACGGTGCGCACAGAGAAAATTGCGGGTCTGTACCACAGGAAACTTCGGACCGTGGCAGGAAGCGGCTCAGGGGGTGACGCGTTCGAGGGCGGGCGGCAAAAGGCGCGCGACTTGTTCGATCTTTATGTCTTGTCAGAAGCGTTTATGCCAATCAAGCCCTTCATGGAGTCGCTTCCGTATCCGTTTCCATCGGCTGCCTTTGACAACGGGTTGGCGAACATGCCATGGTTCCAGCTGATGGACGAGCTCAAGGAAATTGTTTGCGACACAAAATGGCGCGCTGCCCAAGACATCGACTTTCTGCAAGCGGCGCTGTACAAGCAAATTGGCGCCGAAACGATTGATGAATTCGAACATCCCCCGGGTGGGGTCGTGCGGGGCTGACGCGATGAAACCCAGAAGCGAGATTGAACCCTGGGAAGTGGTGAGCAAAAAAGTTTATTGGGATCGGGAGGTGGCACTGGACAAGTGGCGAAAAATGTTGTCTGTTGGCCATCCTTCGTATCTGCCTGATGCGGTCGCCACCATGGAGGTTGTTGAGTTCATCCACTTCTATGGCGCGCAACGGTTTGTGGCAGATTGGCCCGCGCTTCGGGCGTCATTGTCAGCCGCAGCTATTGGCCAGGCCGCAACCTACGACATGGCCTGGAGCCGCTTGGTAAGCGGCGGGTGGAACCTGAAACCAACGAAAGATTTTCACACTATGCCAAAACGGCGCAAGCAATTCCTGCTGTGCGTGGCGCGCTCGCCAGGCAAGAGCATTTACGAGTTGGCGAAAGACCTGGGGCTGCAATATCGGCGTGCACACGAGCACGCGCAGCGCTTGATCAACGAGGGCAAGCTGCGTGCTGCGGAAGTCGTTGAAGGCGGCCATCGCAAGCGCAAGCTCTATCCATGCTGACAATGGAGGCCACCGCAGCAATGACGGATACTTTCCAAATGACAACCAACCCTGATTTCTGGCGCGGCAAGCGCGTCTTTTTAACCGGCCACACCGGCTTCAAGGGCAGTTGGCTGAGCATGTGGCTGCAAAGCCTGGGCGCACAGGTGCACGGCCTGGCGCTGGAGCCGCCCACCACGCCTAACCTTTTCACCGTAGCGCAGGTTGCAGCAGGCATGGCCAGCCACACCCTTGGCGACATTCGCGACCTGGCCACCGTGCAGCAAGCCATGCAGGCGGCGCAACCCCACATCGTGATCCACATGGCCGCGCAGCCGCTGGTGCGCCAGTCTTATGCCGAACCGGTAGAAACCTATGCCACCAACGTGATGGGCACGGTGCATGTGCTCGAATCTGCCCGCCACATGCCCAGCGTGAAAGCCATCGTGGTCGTTACCACCGACAAATGCTACGAAAACAAGGAATGGCTCTGGGGCTACCGCGAAGACGAACCCATGGGCGGCCACGACCCCTACAGCAACAGCAAAGGCTGCGCCGAGCTGGTCACCAGCGCCTACCGCCGCTCATTTTTGCAAGGCCAGGGTATTGCCGTTGCAAGCGTGCGCGCCGGCAACGTGATTGGCGGGGGCGACTGGGCTGCCGACCGCCTGGTGCCCGACATCTTGCGCGCCTTCGAGCAAAACCAGCCCGTCATCATTCGCAACCCCCACGCCACGCGCCCCTGGCAACATGTGCTGGAGCCGCTCAAGGGCTACCTGACACTGGCCCAACACATGTATACCAGCGGGCAAGACTTTGCCGAGGGCTGGAACTTTGGCCCCAAAGACGACGACGCCCGCCCGGTGCAATGGATTGTGGAACACATGGTGGCCAGTTGGGGCAATGGCGCAAGCTGGCAATTGGACGGCGGCACGCATCCGCACGAGGCCAGCTACCTAAAGCTCGACATTTCCAAAGCCAAAGCCCGCCTGGGCTGGCAACCACGCTGGGCGCTGCAACAGGCGCTGCAAGCGTCAGTCGAATGGCATCAGCAGTGGCTCGGCGGGGCAGACATGAAAGCCGCTACCATGACGCAAATCAACCAGTTTCAGGACGAAGCGTCATGACCCATCTACAAATGCTCATCACCAGCCACCAAAACCGGGCAGCAAAGGCAAGCGGGCAACAAGTCAACTGGCAGGCTCGGCGCGTAAAGTGGCTCGAAACACTCGTAACGCTTTTTGAGACCATTCAGAGCGAATTGATCTTTGCGGGAGTCGAGCCAGATCACATTCAGGACACCCGCCACACCATCGCCGAAGAAAGCCTTGGCACCTACGATGCGCCAGGTCTGATGGTTCAAATTGGCACCGGCCGTGTCACGTTTACGCCCATAGGCAGTGTCGTTATTGGCGGCTATGGCAGGGTCGATGTGGACGGCCCCAGGGGGTCGGTCAAACTGATTGCGGTCGATGCCGACCCGTATCACGACCCCGCAGACAAAACCCCTCTGCACCAGCGCACCTGGACTTGGCAAGCCTACCCCGACAAAGCCCGAAATGGCTACGTTTTAGACCAAGAAGGCCTGGCCAAAGTGCTGGAACAAGTGCTTGGCAACGCCTGACCGTGCAACCGTTTCCCGACATCGCCGGTGCGCAGCACTGGTATGTAACCACCAAAGACGGCTTGATCGGCTTGCGCATGGCTGCTGATCATGCGGCCCGGTTAAGCGACGCAACCCTGGATCAACTCTGGGGTATGACCGAAGCCGAATGGCATCAGTTTTACAGCCAGCAAGCCACACGACACGAAATGTTTGCCACCCTGGCGCTATTTGCGGCGTGCGAAGGCGGCATCCGGCGCGACTTTGAATGGCGCTGCCTTGGTAACCACGGGCAAGAACATCGCCAGAAATTTTCCAAGCTAAAGCGTGGCGCAACGCGCAAGCACATTCCGCTCAACGCCATCCTTGACACTTGGCAAAGTGCTGACAATCAGAAAAAGTGGTTTGCCAACCAAATTGCAACACTCAAGTCCCTTTTTGAGCAGCGCAATGATTTGGCCCACGGCAAAGAGAGTATCAATGTTGCATTCGAGTTGGTTTTCGATCGGCTCGACACCATTCGCCAAAAATGGTCCGAAGCTGCCCAGGACTTCCGTGGCTATTGATTGTCAACA
>PFUD01000137.1 GCA_002789915.1 Comamonadaceae bacterium CG_4_9_14_3_um_filter_60_33
GTTGAATTGTATTTGATGAAATAATTTGAAGTCGAAATCCACTGTCTTTTGGTCGCGCTCACCCCAGCAGTCGCAAATACAAATCCGCAATGGCTCCAAAGTGCATATCAAAGTCCGCCACAAACGGCTTGTCACAGACAACAAGTTGGGCAACCCGCAAGCTGGCTGTCGTGGCCGACGGCAACGGGTCTTTATACATAGAGTCCTTTATGCAGAGCTATACATAAGGGCATTTTGTAGTCAATTGCCAAGCATTCGAAACACTTGCCTGCGTTGGTTGTTCAATACTTCTTGGGTGAACAGCAAAACCCCACCTCAAAAAAAGGGTCCGAAGCACCCTTTTATGAGGTTTACGCTCTTTAGTCGCGCTCGCCACCAAAGATGCCCAGCAGCATCAACAAGCTTTGGAACACGTTGATGATGTCAAGGTAAAGTGCCAGCGTAGCGCTGATGTAGTTGGTTTCTCCGCCGTCCACAATGCGTTTCAAGTCATACAGCATGTAGGCGCTAAAGACGCCAATGGCCGCCACCGAAATGGCCATCATGCCGGCCGTCGAGCCGACAAATACGTTGATGATGCCGCCGACGATAATGGCCAGCGCACCCACAAACAGCCACTTGCCCATGCCCGAGAGGTCGCGCTTGATGACGCTGGACAGGCTGGCCATTACAAAGAAGACACCGGCGGTGCCGCCAAAGGCCGTCATGATCAGGTCAGGGCCGTTTTTGAAACCGAGCACCATGGCAATCATGCGTGACAGCATGAGACCCATGAAGAAGGTAAAGCCCAGCAGCACCGGCACGCCGGCAGCCGAATTTTTGGTTTTTTCGATGGCAAAAATAAAGCCAAAGGCACCGCCCAGAAACACGATCAGGCCTATGCCGCCACTCAGCGACTGGGTGATGCCGCTGGCAACACCAACCCATGCGCCCAGCACAGTCGGGATCAGGCTCATGGCCAATAGCCAGTAGGTGTTGCGCAGGACTTTGTTGCGCTCTTGCGCCAGGGCGCCAAAGCCATGGCTACGTTCAATGGAATGGACGTTTTCAGTCATGTTCAATCTCCTTACATGGGTTACTGTGAAACAACGGTCTTTATTCTATGGTGCAAACCGTAACTCCAGGAAATCAACTTGGGTCGTGTTCCTACTTTTCGTGAGGATACTTTCACCCGTCATGCAGGCAAATCGGCGGCCTGGCCGGGTTATGCTTTACTGACTCATTTACAGTGGACAAAACCATGCAAAACAAACTTACTCTAGAGCTTTCCGACCTCAAACGCATGGCTGCAGCCGCCGAGGCCGAAGCGCTCAAAAATAACTGGCCGGTAACGATTGCCGTGGTGGACGACGGCGGCCATCTGCTGTGGTTGCAGCGGCTCGATGGCGCTGCCGCCCTGTCGGCGCACATTGCACCTGCCAAAGCGCACACGGCAGCGCTTGGCCGTCGCGAAAGCAAAGTTTACGAGGATCAAATCAATGGCGGCAGAAGCTCATTTTTGAGCGTGCCCGCCTTGTCCGGCATGCTCGAAGGCGGCGTGCCGATCATGAAGGACGGCCACTGCCTGGGTGCCATTGGCGTCAGCGGCGTGAAATCGACCGAAGATGCGCAAGTGGCGCGCGCCGGCATTGCCGCGCTGGGTCTTCAATAAGCCGAGTGTTCGATGCGCAGTTCCTGTAGGATGGTCGTCGCAATTTCTTCAATGGACTTGGTCGTGGTGGACAACCATTTGATGCCTGAGCGGCGCATCATGGCCTCGGCTTCCCTGACCTCGTGGCGACAGTTTTGCAGCGAGGCGTATTTGGAATTGGGCCGTCGCTCGTTGCGGATTTCGCTCAAACGTTCGGGTTGAATGGTCAGTCCGAACAGTTTTTTATGATGTGGCTTGAGCGCTGGCGGTAGATCCTGGCGCTCAAAATCTTCCGGAATCAGCGGGTAGTTTGATGCTTTCAGGCCATATTGCATCGCCAGATAGAGCGAAGTGGGTGTTTTGCCGCTGCGGCTGACACCCACCAAAATCACGTCGGAGCTCTCCAGGTCGCGGTGCGATTGGCCATCGTCATGGTCGAGCGAAAAATTGATGGCATCAATGCGTGATTGGTATTGCTTGCTTTTGCTGGCGTCGCTGAAGCGACCAATGCGGTGATTGGACCTGATGCCGAGTTCCTGCTCGAGCGGGTGAACAAAGGTGTCGAACATGTCCATCAGCATACCGTGACAGCCCTGGCTGATCACCTCCATGACTTCTTCGTTGGCCAGCGTGGTGAAAACCAATGATTTTTTGCCCTCCAAAGCGCTGGCCTGGTTGATCTGACGCACCGCCTGATGCGCTTTGTCGACCGTGTCGGTAAATGGTAATCGAACCCGTCGAAAGTCAACCTCGAACTGGTTCAGGATGGCGTGGCCAAAGGTTTCAGCGGTGATGCCGGTGCCATCGGAGACAAAAAATACGGTGCGATTGGGCATATTGAGAGAATATTTGGGTAAATTTTCGGGCAAGTCAGAGCCTACAATAATTATCAGACCAAATTCCCAGAGCGTAAAACGTTTCGACAAGTCACGCAACAAGCAGATGCGTTTGCCTCGCCATGAGGTGCAGCTTTAACTGCACGTCATACACACCGGTTTTTTAACTTCTGGAGTTTTTTATGACCGCACGATTTGCAGCGACCGCCCTGGTCGTTCCCTTTGAAGATTTGCGAATGACCGACGTTGATTCGGTGGGTGGCAAGAACGCCAGTTTGGGCGAAATGATCTCTAATTTGCCCACCGGCGTGAAGGTGCCCACCGGCTTTGCCACCACGGCGCACGCGTTTCGCGAATTCCTGGCTTTTGATGGCCTCACCGAAAAGATCAACGCCCGTCTGAGCACATTGGATACCGAAGACGTGAATGCGCTGGCTGTAGCCGGCGCCGATATTCGGGCCATGATCGAGTCGCAGCCGTTCCCCGCCGATCTTGAGAAAGAAATCCGCCAAGCGTTTATTACTTTGTGTGGCGACAACGACAAGGCATCTTTTGCCGTGCGTTCATCGGCCACCGCTGAAGACTTGCCAGATGCCTCATTTGCCGGCCAGCAGGAAACCTTCTTGAATGTGACGGGTATTGATGAAATCCTGCACAAAATGCGTGAGGTGTTTGCTTCGCTCTACAACGACCGCGCCATCAGCTACCGTGTGCACAAGGGCTTTGCCCACGAGCATGTGGCACTGAGCGCTGGTGTGCAGCGCATGGTGCGCTCCGACTTGGGCGCCGCCGGCGTCATGTTCACCCTGGACACCGAATCCGGTTTCGACCAGGTCGTGTTCATCACGTCGAGCTACGGGTTGGGTGAAACAGTGGTGCAGGGCGCCGTGAATCCGGACGAGTTTTATGTGCACAAGCCGATGCTCAAGGCCGGCAAGCTGGCGCTGATCCGCCGCAGCCTGGGCTCCAAGCTGATCCAGATGCAGTTTTCCACACCCGAAGAAAAAGCCGTTAACGGTCACTTGGTCAAGACAACCGATGTGCCCACCGAGCTGCGCAACCGCTATTCGCTGACCGACGCCGATGTGCAAAAACTCGCTGCTTACGCCGTGGTGATCGAAGAGCATTACGGCCGTCCGATGGACATCGAATGGGGCAAGGACGGCATTGACGGCGAGTTGTACATCCTTCAAGCGCGCCCTGAGACCGTCAAGAGCCAGGCGGCTGGCAAGGTTGAGCACCGCTACAAACTCATGGGCAAGGGCGCCGTGTTGGTAGAAGGCCGCGCCATTGGGCAAAAAATTGGTACCGGCCCGGTCAAGGTAGTGCACAACATCAGCGAGATGGACCGGGTGCAAGCCGGCGACGTGTTGGTGACCGACATGACCGATCCCAATTGGGAGCCAGTCATGAAGCGCGCCTCGGCCATCGTCACGAACCGCGGTGGTCGCACCTGCCACGCCGCCATCATTGCGCGCGAGTTGGGGATTCCCGCGGTGGTAGGTTGCGGCCATGCTGACCGGGTTCTCAAGGACGGCATGCTGGTTACGGTCAGTTGCGCCGAAGGCGATACAGGCTTCATTTATGACGGCTTGCTGGAAACAGAAGTTACGGAGGTGCAGCGTGGCCACATGCCCGAGATCGCTACCAAGATCATGATGAATGTGGGCAACCCGCAACTGGCCTTCGATTTCTGCCAGTTGCCTGGCGCAGGTGTGGGCCTGGCACGGCTGGAGTTCATCATCAACAACAACATTGGCGTGCACCCCAAGGCCATTCTTGATTACCCCAACATCGACTCTGACCTGAAAAAGGCGGTGGAGTCGGTGGCACGCGGTCACGCTTCGCCACGTGCTTTCTATGTGGACAAAGTGGCAGAGGGCGTGGCTACCATTGCTGCGGCCTTCTGGCCCAAGCCAGTGATTGTTCGCCTGTCGGACTTCAAGAGCAACGAATACCGCAAGCTCATTGGCGGCAGCCGTTACGAGCCTGAAGAAGAAAACCCCATGCTGGGTTTCCGCGGTGCCGCGCGCTACATCAGCGACGACTTTGGTGAGGCGTTTGCCATGGAATGCGAAGCGCTCAAGCGCGTGCGCAACGACATGGGCTTGACCAATGTGCAGGTGATGGTACCGTTTGTGCGCACCCTGGGCCAGGCCCAAAAAGTGACCGAATTGCTGGCGCAACAAGGGCTCAAGCGCGGTGTGGATGATCTGAAATTGATCATGATGTGCGAAATTCCCAGCAACGCAATTCTGGCCAAGGAGTTCCTGCAATATTTTGACGGCTTCTCCATCGGCTCAAACGATTTGACACAACTGACACTGGGACTTGATCGCGACTCGGGTCTGGAACTGCTTGCCAAGGATTTTGATGAGCGCGACCCTGCGGTCACCAACCTGATCAGCCTGGCGATTTCGGCCTGTCTGGCAGAAAACAAGTACATCGGTATTTGTGGTCAGGGCCCCAGTGACCATCCCGACTTTGCGCGCTGGTTGATGGCGCAAGGCATTTCGTCAATTTCACTGAACCCGGATACGGTGGTGGCGACCTGGAAAAATCTTGCCCAAGGCTAGCAAGCAGCCCTTGCAGCAAGCCACTGGGGTCGCCAACATCAGCTGATGGTTGAGGCCAAAGTTCCGCCAAGCAGCAATCCGCCTGCTGCCGACCTGACGGGTCTGCATGGCTGGTTGTTGCTGGTTTGGTTTGCTGCTTCTTTTGGGCTGGTTTTCTTTGCCCATGATTTGCAGCAAGTCATCGCGGGCTGGCCCGTTGCCTACTGGTTCGCAGCGCAGGGCAGCGTCATCATCTTTATCGGCGTCGTTGCGGTTTTTGCCTGGGTTGCGAATCGGCGCGAAAGGCAGGCAGGCGTTGTCTCCAACACGGTCAGTGCCTACAACCGGCGCATCCATCGCCGTTTTGCCATGTTTGTGGTCCTGTTGTTCATGTTCATCCTGGCGCTGGCCTGGGCTGAGCAGGCCGGATTGCGGAAAATATGGGTGGGCGCCATATTTCTCTTCACCACCGTTTTCCTGTATGCGTTGATCGGTATTTACGGGCGCACTTCGAAAGCGTCGGAATACTACGTGGCGGGTCGGCGCATTCCTGCCATGTACAACGGCATGGCGGTGGCCGCCGACTGGATGAGCGCCGCTTCGTTCATCAGCATGGCGGGCGGGCTGTATTTGCAGGGTTTTTCTGGTTCGGGCACGCATCCGGGTGGTTTGGTTTACGTGCTGGGCTGGACCGGCGGATTCTGTCTGGTGGCGCTCTTTGTGGCGCCTTACTTGCGGCAGTTGAACCTCTTCACCTTGCCGGATTATTTTGGCCTGCGTTTTGGCGGACGCTGGCCGCGCATCATTGCCGCCTGGTCAGCGGTCTTGTGTTCGTTCATCTATGTGGTGGCCCAAATCTATGGTGTGGGCCTGATTACCTCACGCTTGACCGGCGTCCAGTTTGAAATTGGTATTTTGCTGGGTTTGGGCGGCGTGCTGGTTTGCTCTTTTTTAGGTGGCATGCGCGCCGTGACCTGGACCCAAGTCACCCAGTATGTAGTGGTCATCGTTGCCTTTTTGATTCCCGTTTCCTGGCTCGCCTACAAGCAGTTGGGTAATCCTCTGGCGGCGGTGGTTTATGGCCAGCAACTACCCAAAATTTCAGGGCTCGAATTGCGTTTGGTCAAGGCGCCGGATGAACAGCAGGTGATCCTTGAATACCAACGCCGCGCCAAAGATTATGAGCGCAAGCTAAGCCAATTGCCGACCTCGCTCGAGCAGGAAAAGAAGGACCAAAAAGAGGTCATTCAACGTTTATCGGCAGCGCAAGCGGACGAGTCTGTCATTGTCATGGCTCGGCGCCAGTTGGCCGCGTTGCCGCGTGATGAGTCGTCTGCCCGTGAGCGCTGGACCCAGGCCATGCAGGAAAATCTGGCCCGCGCCCAACCCCTGGCGGGCATGCCAAGGCACACCCAGCCGTTTGCCGGCAACCCGCAGGGTACGGCCGAAGAGCAAAACCTGTTCGATGTGTCGCGGCGCAATTTTTTGGCGCTGATGTTTTGCCTGATGATAGGCACGGCTGGCTTGCCTCACTTGTTGACGCGTTTTTACACTACACGAACGGTAGCCGAGGCCAGGAACTCAGTCACCTGGTCGCTGTTTTTCATCGCCCTCTTATATCTTTCCGCGCCCGCGCTAGCGGTTTTGGTGAAGTACGAAGTCATGAGTCAACTGGTGGGCCTGCCCTTTGACGAACTGCCGGTCTGGATTGCGCAATGGGCCAAGCTGGATCCGGCCCTGGTCTCAGTGAGCGACATCAATGGTGACCGTATTCTGCAGTTTGCCGAGCTTCAACTCGGGCCCGATATTGTGATGCTGGCCACGCCCGAACTGGGTGGTCTGCCCTATGTGGTGTCTGGTTTGGTTGCTGCGGGCGGTTTGGCAGCGGCCTTGTCAACCGCCGATGGCCTGCTGCTGACCATTGGCAACGCCTTGGCGCATGATTTGTTTTACAGGAAGAACGTTGACCGCGCGGGGTCGGTGCGGCGCGTGATGCTCTCCAAGTTTGCGCTGCTCGTGGTAGCCTTGATCGCCGCCTATGTGGCGGCACAGCGTCCGGCCGATATTTTGTTTTTGGTGTCGGCATCGTTCTCCCTGGCGGGTTCTGCCTTTGTGCCAGTCATGATCCTGGGGATTTTCTGGAAAGGTGTGACGCGTTTGGCAGCGGTTGCAGGCATGTTGACCGGGCTGTGCTTGACGCTTTATTACATGGTGATCAACATTGCCGCAGTCAGGACGCTGCTGTCCCTGGATGGCTCAGGGCTCTGGTTCGACATCGAGCCGGTCTCGGCGGGTGCTTTTGGCGTCGGCGCGGGCCTTGTGGTGACCGTGGTCGTCAGCTGGATGACGCGAGGTTCCACTTCCGTCCGGTCCTGATCAGGAAAAGCTCGTGACACGAGCTATAATCATCAGTTACCTTGCCGCACCTCAATGAGACGCTGAGGGCGGCTTTCTGCCTCGTGAGAGGTCCATCCAAAAGGAGTTTCAATGCGTCATTATGAAATCATCCTCATGATCCATCCGGATCAGAGCGAACAAGTTCCAGCCATGCTGGAGCGCTACAAAGGCATGATTGTTGCCGGCGGTGGCAAAGTGCACCGTGTCGAAGACTGGGGTCGTCGTCAATTGGTCTATCTGATCAACAAATTGGCCAAAGCCCATTACCTGTGCGTCAACATCGAAGCCGACCAAGCGGTCATGGCCGAGTTGGAGCATGCCTTCAAGTTCAATGATGCCGTGTTGCGTCACCTGACGGTCTTGAAGAAAAAAGCCGAAACCGGCCCTTCGTCCATGATGAAGACCGTCGAGCGTGAAGACGCCCGCAAAACGCAACAAGCCGAGTACCAGGCTTGAACTGATTGAGTGACAACACCTAGTGCGAATGCCGCAGTCAACCAGTTAATGGTGACAGCGCAAATTGTCGAATCCAGCACCATGCGTTACACGCCCTCTGGTGTGCCGGCTTTAAATTGTCTGCTGGAGCATGCCTCTGAAGCGACTGAAGCAAGCCAGGTCAGACAAGTCAAAGCACTGCTGAAATCCGTGTCATTTGGTTCTGTGGCCGAGCGATTGGTCAAACAGGACATTGGAAGCAACTGGCTCTTCAAGGGTTTTCTGGCTTCCCCACGCGGTGGCAGGCAATTGGTGTTTCATATTCAAGAATTTACGCAAAGTTAAAGTTTTTTAAAAAATTTAAGGAGTCCATCATGGCCGGACCAAAACGTTTCAATAACAAAGACAAGCGCCCCAAGCGCCCCGCTCAAAATCTGCTGTTCAAGCGCAAGCGCTTCTGCCGCTTTACCGTGACGGGTGTCGAAGAGATCGATTACAAGGACATCGACACGCTGCGTGATTTCATTGCCGAGAACGGCAAGATCATTCCCGCACGCCTGACCGGTACCCGCGCAATTTTCCAGCGTCAGCTCAACACCGCCATCAAGCGCGCCCGCTTTTTGGCCATGTTGCCTTACACCGACCAGCACAAGATATAAGGACCACAACCATGCAAATCATTCTGCTCGACAAGGTGGTGAACCTTGGTAACTTGGGTGAAATCGTTCGTGTCAAGGACGGTTACGCTCGCAATTTCCTGATTCCGTCTGGCCGCGCCCGTCGTGCCACGGCGTCTGCCAAGCTGGAGTTTGAAGCACGCCGTGCTGATCTCGAAAAGTCGGCTGCAGCCAAATTGGCCGAATGCCAGGCGATTGGTGAGAAGCTTGCCGGTCATATCTGCAAACTGACGCAAAAGGCCGGCGTGGATGGCCGCTTGTTCGGTTCGGTGACCAACGCCGACATCGCAGAAGAACTGACCAAGTCAGGTTTTGCTGTGACAAAGGCGCAGGTGCGCATGCCCAATGGCCCGATCAAGACGGTCAGCGACAGCACCGTCAGCGTGGCACTGCACACCGATGTGGCGGTGGAGATCAACGTTTCGGTTTACGGCGAAACTGCCTGATACCGCTTCAATCAAAAAAACCGCCAGTGTTCGCGCACTGGCGGTTTTTTTATCGAATTTTTTGAATTGGTGGTGTTTCGCTAGGAAGCCAGCAGGCCTTTGTAAAGCATGTACGCTGCCAGCACATACAAGATGCTGGCAAACACGCGTTTGAGACGTTTGACTGGCAGTTTGTGCGCCGCTTTGGCACCCAGTGGCGCAGTGAGCACGCTGCAACTGGCAATCACAGCCAAGCCCGGCAGCCAGATGTAGCCAAGAGAGTAGGGCGGCAGATTGGCCAGATTGAAACCACTCACAATATAGCCCGCTGTATTGGCCAGGGCGATGGGAAAGCCGAGCGCGGCAGACGTTGCAACCGCGCTGTGAATGGCCACATTTACCCATGTCATGAACGGCACACTGATAAACCCACCGCCTGCGCCCACCAAACCAGACATGAAGCCAATCACCGAGCCTGC
The DNA here is from genome assembly GCA_002789915.1 of Comamonadaceae bacterium CG_4_9_14_3_um_filter_60_33. Taxonomy (GTDB): domain Bacteria; phylum Pseudomonadota; class Gammaproteobacteria; order Burkholderiales; family Burkholderiaceae_C; genus Rhodoferax. The sequence goes on from PFUD01000137.1 coordinate 9,435, forward strand.
GGCGAGCAAACCTGCCGTGCCCGGAATTTGACGGCTTGGCGGCGGTTTTTTGTCCAGAAACATCTGGGTGGCAGAAAAGCCGACAAACAGCGCAAAAAATATCGCCAGCGAAGAACCTTTAAGCAGGGCAAAAACACCCATGCTGGCCACCATGCCACCCAAAATAATGCCCGGCGCCAGTTTTTTGACCAGGTCCCAGCGCACAGCGCCCCGTTTGTGATGTGCCCGAACACTGGAAATGGAAGTAAAAACAATGGTGGCCATCGACGTGGCAATCGCCATCTTGACGGTGAGTTCGGGTGCCACGCCACGATGGGTCAGAATGACGGTCATGAACGGCACCATGATCATGCCGCCACCAATGCCCAAAAGCCCTGCCAGAAAACCAGTGCATAGGCCAAGCGCAATCAGCTCAACGATCAAAAGCGGTTCAAAGTGCATTAGGGAAGAAGTAAGTAGGATGCCTGCGCATGTTGCCGGATTCTCATCCTGAACCTGGGTTCAGGTGGGCGAGGTCAGTCGGTGTCTTGGGTTCATCTAACGCGAGATGATCACGCTGACAGGACAATGTTCCAAGCCCTGGCTCTTTGAGCATTGGTTCTAGGAAATATAAAACCCGGCAAGCACGGCAGGCAAAATGATTGTAGTGTCGCCAGCGCTGGCTACGGCGAAAATTTTCTAAACCTGGTTAATTTTTGGCAATTTGAACGTAAATCTCGTTGACTTTGATCATGCCCAACTCCATGCGGGCTTTTTCCTCGATCATCTCCAAACCTTCTTTCAAATCCTTCACTTCTGCGGCAAGTTGTAGGTTGGCGTGTTCGGCCTGCTGGTTGCTCTGGAATTGCGCCTTGAGTTGCTTTTGCAACTGGGCCACGTTAGCGATGCTGCCGCGCCCGAACCACAATTGCCCGTGAATCATCACGAGCAGTGCAATCAGGGCGAACATCACCGAGCGTGAGCCCATGGCTGAATCTAGCGAAGGTTGTAAAAGGCGGCACGCCCAGGGTAGGTTGCAATGTCACCCAAGTCTTCTTCAATGCGCAGCAACTGGTTGTACTTGGCCATCCGGTCCGAGCGGCTGAGCGAGCCGGTCTTAATCTGGCCGGCGTTGGTGCCCACGGCGATGTCGGCAATAGTCGAGTCTTCGGTCTCGCCCGAGCGGTGGCTGATGACGGCGGTGTAACCCGCTTTTTTGGCCATTTCGATACAGGCAAAAGTTTCGGTCAGGGTGCCGATCTGGTTGATCTTGATCAGGATCGAATTGGCAATGCCCTTGTCGATGCCTTCCTTGAAAATTTTGGTGTTGGTGACAAACAAATCGTCGCCGACGATTTGCACCTGTTTGCCCAGGCGATCGGTGAGGATTTTCCAGCCGTCCCAGTCGCCCTCGGCCATGCCGTCTTCTATGCTGATGACGGGGTATTTGTCGACCCAGGTGGCCATCATGTCAGTCCATTCCTGCGGGCTCAGGCTCAAACCTTCGGCTTTCAACTCATATTTGCCGTCTTTGTAAAACTCGCTGGCGGCGCAGTCCAGACCAATGGCAATCTGCTCGCCCGCGGTGTAGCCGGCTGCATCGATCGCCTGCAGAATCAATTGAATCGCCTCTTCATGGCTCGCCACGCTGGGAGTGAAGCCGCCTTCATCACCCACAGCGGTGCTCATGCCCTTGTCGTGGATGATTTTCTTGAGGGCATGAAACACCTCGGCGCCGTAACGCAGGGCTTCACGAAAACTGGGTGCGCCCAGCGGAATGATCATGAATTCCTGAATATCGAGGCTGTTGTTAGCGTGCGCCCCACCGTTCACCACATTCATCATCGGCACCGGCAACTGCATGCCGCCCATGCCGCCAAAGTAGCGGTACAGGGGCAAGCCGGATTCTTCGGCGGCGGCACGGGCCACCGCCATGGACACAGCCAGCATGGCGTTGGCGCCCAGGCGGCTCTTGTTGTCAGTGCCGTCCAGGTCGATCAGGGTTTTGTCCAGAAACGCCTGCTCGGACGCATCGAGCCCCAGCACTGCTTCGGAAATTTCAGTGTTGATGTGCTCGACGGCCTTGAGCACGCCCTTGCCCATGTAGCGGGTTTTGTCGCCATCGCGCAGCTCAATGGCCTCTCGGCTGCCGGTGGAGGCGCCAGACGGCACGGCCGCGCGGCCCATCGTGCCGGACTCCAGCAAGACATCACACTCAACCGTGGGGTTGCCACGGGAGTCCAGAATTTCACGACCTACGATATCGACAATTGCACTCATGATTTTCCTTCTTTAAAAAGTTGAAATAGGGCAAGCCCAAACCCAAGCTCTATGCTCAGGCAGCAAAGTGATTTTCCAGGAAGCTGTGCCGCTTGGTCACCTGATCCAGCGCCAACAGGGTTTCCAGCAAGGCTTTCATGTGTTTCAGGGGTACCGCGTTGGGGCCGTCGCTCATGGCTTTGGCCGGATCAGGGTGCGTTTCCATGAACAGGCCCGCCACGCCCACTGCCACCGCCGCGCGCGCCAGCACCGGCACCATCTCGCGCTGGCCGCCGCTGCTGGTGCCCTGGCCGCCAGGCAATTGCACCGAGTGCGTGGCATCGAACACCACGGGGGCGCCGGTGTCGCGCATGATCGCCAGCGAGCGCATGTCGCTCACCAAGTTGTTGTAACCAAAGCTGACACCGCGTTCGCAAGCCATAAAGTTGTCCTCGGACAGGCCTTGTTCACGGGCCGCAGCGCGCGCCTTGTCGATCACATTCTTCATGTCGCCAGGCGCCAGGAACTGCCCTTTTTTGATATTCACCGGTTTGCCCGATTGCGCTACGGCCCGAATGAAATCGGTCTGGCGACACAGGAAAGCGGGGGTTTGCAGCACGTCCACCACTGCGGCTACTTGTGCAATCTGGTTTTCCGAGTGAATGTCGGTGAGTATGGGTAAGCCCAGTTCGCGTTTGACCTTGGCCAGAATCTCCAGCCCTTTGTCGAGGCCGGGGCCGCGAAAAGTGCTGCCGCTTGAGCGATTGGCCTTGTCAAAGCTGCTCTTGAAAATAAACGGAATACCCAGGCTTGCGGTGATTTCCTTCAAGGTGCCCGCGGTGTCCATCTGCAATTGCTCGGACTCGATGACGCAGGGGCCGGCAATCAGAAAAAAGGGCTGCGTCAGACCCACCTCAAAACCGCACAGCTTCATCAGGCCACCGCCTTCAAGGTGCGGGTGCTGCTCTGGTGCTCCAACGCAGCGCGGATGAAAGCATTGAACAGCGGATGCCCATCCCAAGGTGTGGACTTGAATTCGGGGTGAAACTGCACGCCCATGAACCAGGGGTGTACATCCAGCGGCAATTCCACGATTTCGGTGAGATGCTCGCGTTGCGTCATGGCCGAGATCACCAAGCCGGCCTGGCGCAGCCGATCGAGGTAATTGACATTGGCTTCGTAGCGATGGCGATGGCGCTCGGTGACCACGTCGCCATAAATCTTGTGCGCCAGCGTGCCCTTGACCACGTCGGAGCTCTGCGCGCCCAGGCGCATGGTGCCGCCCAGGTCGGAGTCGTGACTACGGGTTTTGATGCTGCCGTCGGCGTCTTTCCACTCGGTGATCAGGGCAATCACCGGGTGCGGCGTTGCGGCGTCGAATTCAGTGCTGTTGGCGTTGTCCAGGCCGGCTGCATGGCGGGCAAATTCAATGGTGGCCACCTGCATGCCCAGGCAAATGCCCAGGTAAGGCACTTTGCGCTCACGAGCGAAGCGGGCCGCGCAAATCTTGCCTTCCACACCGCGAATGCCAAAGCCGCCCGGCACCAGAATGGCGTCGAATTTGGCCAGCCTTGTCACGTTGTCAGGCGTGATGGTTTCGGAGTCTATGTAGTCGATTTTGATGCGCACATGGTTTTTCATGCCGGCATGGCGCAGCGCCTCGTTGAGCGACTTGTAGCTGTCACTTAACTCGACGTACTTGCCTACCATGACGATGTTGACATCACCTTGTGGATGTGCCGTCTCATAGACCAGATCGTCCCAGCGTTTGAGCTTGGCCGGCGGCGTGTTCAAGCGCAGCTTGTCACAGATCAGGCCATCAAGGCCCTGTTCGTGCAGCATGCGTGGCACTTTGTAAATGGTATCGACGTCCCACATCGAGATGACACCCCAGATAGGCACGTTGGAAAACAGCGAAATTTTCTGCCGTTCTTCTTCAGGAATCGGACGGTCAGCGCGGCACAGCAGCACGTCAGCCTGGATGCCGATTTCACGTAATTGCTTGGCGGTATGCTGGGTTGGCTTGGTTTTGAGTTCGCCCGCAGCGGCGATCCAGGGCACGTAACTCAAATGCACAAAAGCGGTGTTGTTGGGGCCGAGTTGCAGGCTGAGCTGGCGCACGGCTTCCAGAAAGGGCAGCGACTCGATGTCGCCCACGGTGCCACCAATTTCGACAATGGCGACATCGACGCCTTCCGGGGTGCCAAAACCGGCGCCGCGCTTGATGAAGTCCTGGATTTCGTTGGTCACGTGCGGGATCACCTGCACCGTTTTGCCCAGGTAATCGCCGCGCCGCTCTTTTTCGAGCACACTTTTGTAGATTTGCCCAGTGGTGAAATTGTTGGCCTTCTTCATGCGGGTTTCAATGAAGCGCTCATAGTGGCCCAGATCAAGGTCGGTCTCGGCGCCATCGTCGGTCACAAACACCTCGCCGTGCTGGAACGGCGACATGGTGCCGGGGTCCACATTGAGGTAAGGGTCAAGCTTGATCAGGGTGACTTTGAGGCCGCGCGATTCCAGGATCGCAGCCAACGAGGCGGAAGCGATTCCCTTGCCAAGGGAAGACACTACACCGCCGGTGACGAAGACAAATTTGGTCATGTCAAAGTGAGCTATGAACTCGGGAAGCTGGTAAAGAACGATTATAGGGGTCGTGTTCTGCCACGCAGCAGGCTCTGTTACATTGCTGCGCATGAAAGATTTAGCTGGAAAACACATTGTTTTAGGGCTCAGTGGCGGTGTGGCCTGCTACAAGTCGGCCGATTTGTGCCGCCTGTTGCTCAAGGCGGGCGCCTCGGTGCAAGTGGTGATGACGCAAGCCGCCGAGCAGTTCATGACGCCCGTCACCATGCAGGCCTTGAGCCAACGCCCGGTGTATGGCTCGCAATGGGACAGTCGCGCGGACAACAACATGGCGCACATCAACCTCAGCCGCGAGGCCGACGCCTGTGTGATCGCCCCTGCCAGTGCCGACCTCATCGCCAAATTGGCGCACGGGCAGGCTGATGATTTGCTCACTTTGTTGTGCCTGGCGCGCCCTGCCCACCGGGTGCCCCTGTTGCTGGCGCCAGCCATGAACCGGGAAATGTGGCAGCACCCTGCCACCCAGCGCAATGTGGCGCAGGCAAGCGCCGATGGTGCGCTGGTGCTGGGCGTGGGTTGTGGTGACCAGGCCTGCGGTGAAACGGGCGATGGCCGCATGCTGGAGCCGCTCGAGATTTTGGACGAGCTGATTGCTTTTTTTCAACCCAAGCTGCTTGCCGGTCAGCAGGTGTTGGTGACTGCCGGCCCCACCTACGAAGCGATTGACCCGGTGCGCGGCATCACCAATCTGTCAAGCGGCAAGATGGGTTTTGCCGTTGCCCGCGCCGCACGCGAAGCAGGCGCTACGGTGACACTGGTGGCCGGTCCGGTAAGCTTGCCAACGCCGCTTGGCGTCAAAAGGATCGACGTGAAATCTGCGCTGGACATGCTGGCCGCCGTGACAGCGCATGAGCCCCAAGCTGGCATTTTCATCGCGACTTCAGCGGTGGCCGATTGGCGGCCTACCGAAGCCTCTGCCTCAAAAATCAAGAAGGACGGCAGCGGCCAGCCCCCGGCGTTGCAGTTTGTCGAGAACCCCGACATTTTGGCCACGCTGGCGCAGTCGCAGCGCGGCAAAAGTCGGGCGCTGTACTGCGTTGGTTTTGCCGCCGAGAGCCATGATCTGCTGGCCAATGCCCAGGCTAAACGGCAGCGCAAGGGCGTGCCGCTGCTGGTCGGCAACATCGGTCCCGACACGTTCGGCCAGGACGACAACGCCTTGTTGCTGATTGATGAAACTGGCACAAGAGAGCTGTCACGCGACTCCAAGCTGTCGCTGGCGCGCAAATTGATTGCTGAAATTGCCAACCGAATAGGCAGTGGAGCGCAGTCATGATGAACATTGATGTCAAAGTGATCGATCCGCGCATGGCGGACCAGTTGCCCGCCTATGCCACGCCCGGCAGTGCCGGTCTGGACCTGCGCGCCTGTCTGGATGCGCCCCTGACGCTGGTTGCCAATGCCTGGCAACTGGTGCCCACCGGCATCGCGATCTATTTGCAGGACCCCGGTTTTGCTGCCATGATCCTGCCGCGCTCCGGCCTTGGGCACAAGCACGGCATCGTGCTGGGCAATCTGGTGGGTCTGATTGACAGCGACTATCAGGGGCAATTGATGGTCAGCGCCTGGAACCGTAGCAATGTGGTCTTTACCATCGAGCCAATGGAGCGTATCGCCCAGTTAGTGATTGTCCCGGTGGTGCAGGCGCAGTTCAATGTGGTGACCGAGTTCCCGGCCAGTGTGCGCGGCGAAGGTGGCTACGGTTCAACTGGCAAAGCCTGATCTTTGACGCAAACAGCAAATGACAAAACTGCCTAGTGCAGCAAGTCACTCCCTGGGGCCAGTCCGTGCAGCGGCGTGACCTTGAAAAAACCGGTGCCTGCGCTGCCGCAGCCGATTTCTTCTTCGGTGGCTTCGCGCACACCGCGCACCTGTAGCGTCAGGTGCAGTGCAATACCAGCGAGCGGATGGTTGCCGTCCAACACCACATGCTCTGGGTAAATATCGGTCACGGTGTAGAGCACGTCTTGCGGCATGTCTGGGTTGCAGCCAGCGGGCAGGGCGGTGCCCTCGAACGTCATGCCTTCTTCGAGCTCCGGCGGGAAGCGCTCGCGCGGCTCCAGAAAAATCAGTTGGTCGTTGAACTCGCCAAAGCCCTGCTCGGGCTCGATATTCAGGTTCAGGGTGGCGCCGACGGCATGGCCTTGCAGCGCGGTCTCGATGACTTCGAACAAGTCACTGCCTCCCACCAAAAACTCTACCGGCTCTTCGAGCACGTCCAATTCCTCACCCAAAGAGTCTTTGAGTGTCCAAGATAAAGCGACGACGCATTGTTGTGTGATTTCCATACGAGAATTGTCGCAGACAAAAACCGCAACGGAGAACCCATGGATGTTACCCAAGCGCTGCCTTTATTAGGCGGCATCAGCCCCCAAGTGTTCATGAAACGCTACTGGCAAAAGAAACCTCTGCTGGTCAGGCAGGCCGTGCCTGGCTTCAAGCCTCTGCTGGACCGCGCGCAACTGTTCGATCTGGCGGCCAATGAAGACGCCCAGACCCGCATGGTGATTCAGGTGCCAGGCAGCCAGCCGGGCTGGCGCTTCAAACACGGACCGTTCCAGCGCCGCGCCTTGCCGCCCCTGAAACAGCCGGGCTGGACCATTCTGGTGCAGGGCGTCGATTTGCACCACGACCGCGTGCATGATTTGATGAACCAGTTTCGCTTTGTGCCGGATGCCCGTTTGGATGACCTGATGATCAGTTTTGCCACCGATGGCGGTGGTGTCGGGCCGCATTACGATAGTTATGACGTGTTTTTGTTACAGGCGCAGGGGCAACGACGCTGGCGCATTGGCCGCCAGAAAGACCTGAACCTGCAACCTGATGTGCCGTTGAAAATTCTGGCCAACTTCGAGCCTGAGGCGGAGTATGTGCTGGAGCCCGGCGACCTGCTGTATTTGCCGCCGCGTTACGCGCACGACGGCATTGCGGTGGGCGAATGCATGACCTACTCCGTGGGTTTTCGCATTCCCAACCGGGCCGAGCTGGCGCGTGAACTCTTGCAGCGCCTGGCCGAAGAAGCTGAAGACGAGGTCGGCGTAAGTTTGTACCGCGATCCCGATCAGCCTGCGGTCGATCAACCCGCCGAAATCCCCCCACGGATGCTGGAATTCGCCCAGAACGCGCTGCAAGATGCTCTGCAAGACAGCCGCGCCCTGGCACGGGGCTTGGGCGAGTACCTGACCGAGCCCAAACCCAATGTCTGGTTTGAAGCGCGGTCGGTGCCTGCTTCAGATGGCCAAACCCTGAAAACCTGCGGCATCCAACTGGACCGACGCACCCGCATGATGTTCGATGTGCACCATGTTTTCATCAATGGCGAGAGCTTCAGCGCCTCGGGTCGGGATGCAACCTTGATGCGGGCTTTGGCCAATGACCGCGTGTTGTCGGGCAGGGACGTGGCCAAACTCAGCACACAAGCCCTCGAGTTGCTCACCTCATGGTGTGCTGCCGGATGGCTGGAGGCGAAAGCGTGAGGCGATGAAGTGATTCATTGGAATTGATAGATTGTGGCAAACCTATTTTGAGTTTTTAGTCAAGCGTAAAAACCCTAGGATGATCCCTATAATTCCGTCTCGGGTTGATGCATTACATGCTGTGTCGGCTTGGTTTTGTGGGTCTCCACAAAGTGAATTCAAGAATTATTTTTATCAGGTACTACAAATGAATAAATCGCTCGTTCTGATCGCTGTGATCGCTGCTGCTGCTCTCGTTGCTTGCGGCAAAAAAGAAGAAGCACCGGCTCCGGTCGTCGCACCGGCTCCCGTGGAAGCACCCGCTGCTGCTGCTGCCGTGGTTGATGCTGCCGCATCCGCTGCTGAAGCCGCCACCGTGGCTGCCGACGCTGTTGCCGCTTCCGCCAGCGCTGCCGCCGAAGCCGCCGACAAGGCTGTTGACGCTGCTGCTGAGGCTGCCAAGGCTGCTGCCTCCAACTAATCAGTCTTTTGCTGATATGAAAAGCCACCTCCGGGTGGCTTTTTTAGTGCGCTCAGCATGGGCGCACTCCTGGAGGTGCAATTCCTCCCGCAAGCTGACCACAGTGAGGTGATCCCCAGCTCATGCAGGGGAGTTACCGGCCCAGCCCGGTACGCCGGGCACTGATCCCCAAACCCGATGGGGGCCAGCAGCGTATCAGGCAAATGACGCGCCGCTCGGGTGGGCGCAGCATAGTGCAGCCGATAGTGGCTTCCCCTTATACCGATTGGGGTTTTGCTTGGCCCCTAAAGCAACTCAGTGCGACTGCGTAGCAACGACCGTCAGCCGCTGTTGTTCGCTCCCAAGCTCAAAGGTAATAGAGAACCAGAAAACCCAGCAGCAGCACCAACACCCACAAAGCCATGCTTCGGGTGGACCAGGTTCGCGCAAAGCGGCCATCCTGTCGATGCTGGTAAAGCACCAATGACATGGACTCCATGATCAGCACGTAGGCAGCATGCAGCAGCATGTTCCACGCTTTGGCCAGTGGCATGCCCACGTTGCGCAACAGCGCAGGCAACAAAGTGCGCCATATCCAATCCGTGTCAAGGGTGATGGTCAAGGTGCGTTTCAGGTAGGGCAGCAGCACAAAAAACGCCAGGCCGGAGAACAGCAGCAACTGCAACTGCGACACCACGTGGGCACCGGTATAAGGTACGAAGTTCACGGTGTATGGCAGTAAGGCATACAGCGGCTCTGGCCAGATGCCCAGCGCGATGCACAAGAACGAGAAGGCAACCATGGCCCATTGCATGCTGGCGGGCGGTTCGGCCGGGCGCAGCCCCGAATCTTTCTGGAAAAACACAAACCACGGGAACTTGATGCCGGCGTGCAGAAAGACACCTGCAGAGGCGGCAGTTAGCAGCAGCCAAACCCATAGAAAATGGCCGTCAAGCGCCGCTTGCGACACCATGGATTTTGAGATAAAACCGGAGGTGAGCGGAAACGCTGAAATGGCCAGTGCGCCGATGGTGCCGCACGCCGCCGTCAAAGGCATGGTGTGGAACAGGCCACCGAGCTCCGAGCACTTGCGTTTGCCCGTCATGAGGACCACCGAACCCGCCGACATCAGCAGCAGGGCCTTGTAGATGATGTGCGCAAAGGCATGCGCCGCCGCGCCGTTGAGGGCCATCTCGGTGCCGATGCCGATGCCGGCAATCATGAAGCCGACCTGGTTGATGATGGAATAGGCCAGGATGCGACGTAAATCATTTTCCAGCAGCGCGTAGATGATGCCGTAGAACACCATAAACAGCCCCACCCAGATCAGGAACTCGGTGCCCGGAAAACCGCGAATCAGCACATATACCGCTGTCTTGGTCGTGAAGGCCGACAAAAACACGGTGCCGCTCCAGGATGCTTCAGGGTAGGCATCGGCCAGCCAGGCCGACAGCGGCGGGGCACCGGCGTTAACCAAAAAACCAATCAAAATCAGCCAGTTGGCGGGCGAATCCAGCACCATTCGGCCAAAGCTAACGTCGCCCGTGGCGACGATGTGACCAGTCACGCCGGCGAACAGCACCACACCACCCATCAAATGGATCATCAAGTAACGCTTGGCCGCGCGGTAAGAGGCATCCGTGCCCTGGCTCCAGAGCACCAGGGTCGAGCCGACTGCCATCAGCTCCCAAAAAACGAACACCGTGACCAAATCGCCGGCCAACGCCACGCCAATGGCCGAGCCAGCGTAGACAAAAGCGGCAGGCACCTCGACGCGGCTTTTTTGCGTCATCGCAAACAAGCCACCGCCTGCGGCCATCAACGAAAAGATAGTTGCAAACAGCCGGGAGAGCTTGTCCCCCTGCAGCGGCGCGAGCGTGTAGTCCAGAAAGCGCAGTTGCCAGGCCGGGCCATCAGGCACTTGCCACACCAGTGCCAGCACCAGCAAGGGCAAAGCCACGATCGCCGCAGAGCGCAGCGCGCCGCGCAGAAAGGGCAGTAGCAGGGCGCCCAGGATGAGCACCAGACCGGGATGAATCAAGCCTTCAGTCATGGTCTTTGTCGTAATAGGTATCAGGTCGTTTGAGCAAAAGCGCCAAGCCCTTGGCAACCACGATCATCAAGGCACAGACCAAAAAGCCGTACCAGGCATTGAAGCCAAAGATGGCCTCAATCGCAAAATGCGGGTGCATGGGCACAAACAATCCGGCCAGCACCGTGAGCAGGAGCACAACCAGAAAACCGCGCCACAGCAACTTGACATTGCTGGGGTGATCAAGCCAGTGGGGCTTTTCGTCCATGGATTTCATCCTCATGGGTTGATCATCTGACGTGCCAGCGCCAGCGGCACATCAGGGAAGAAAAACAGTAGCACCGTCGCACTGGCCGTAGCGGTCAAGGCGATCACCATCGGCAGGGGCGCCTCGCCGTGCGGATGACCATGCGGGTCGACAGGCGGCGCCACAAAGAAAGCGCGGTACACGATGGGCAGGAAATAGCCTGCATTGAGCAGCGTGCTCAGCACGATAACCGTCACTGCCAACCAATGTTGGCCAGCCATGGCGCCTGAGACCATGTACCACTTGGAGATAAAGCCGGCCGCCGGCGGCAGCCCGATCATGGACAACGTGGCAATGGCAAAAGCACCCATGGTCCAGGGCATGCGACGACCAATGCCGTCAAGCTGACTGACCTCGGTTTTGTGGGCCGCCGTGTAAATTGAACCAGCAGCAAAAAACAAGGTGATCTTGCCCACCGCATGAGCGGCGATGTGCATCACGGCACCCACCATTGACAAAGGTGCCAGCAAGGCGGCGGCCATGGTCACGTAAGCCAGTTGGCTGATGGTGGAGTAGGCAAGACGACGTTTCAGGTTGTCGGCGCTCAGCGCCACTACCGACGCGGCAATGATGGTGAACCCGGCCACCAAAATCAGCCACTGTGTGGCACCCGCTGTGGCAAGGGTGTCGATACCGAACACATAAACGATGACCTTGACAACGCTGAAGACCCCGGCCTTGACCACAGCCACCGCATGCAGCAGTGCCGACACGGGGGTTGGCGCCACCATGGCGGCGGGTAGCCAGCGGTGAAATGGCATCAGCGCGGCCTTGCTGATACCGAAAACACACAGCGCCAGCAAGATGGCAAGTTCGCTGGGTTTGAGCTTGTCTGCCAGAATGCCGCCTACCGTGAAGTCGGTGGTCCCGGCAACAAACCAGATGAAGACCAGCGCTGGCAACAGAAAAAGGGTCGATGTGCTGAGCAGCAGACCCAAATAGACGCGACCGCCGTCACGTGCTTTATCGGTACCGTGGTGGGTCACCAGTGGGTAGGTGCTGAGCGTCAGCACTTCGTAAAAGACGAACAAGGTGAACAAGTTGCCCGAAAAAGCAATGCCCATGGTGGCGGCAATGGCGAGCGCAAAGCAGACAAAAAAGCGTGTTTGATGCGCCTCCTTATTGCCGCGCACGTACCCTATCGAGTACAGCGAATTGACGATCCACAAGCCCGATGCAATGAGCGCAAACAGCATGCCAAGCGGCTCGACCTGGAACGCGATGTCCAGTCCCGGCAGCAAGCTAAACAGAACGAGGCCAGGGCGCGCGCCGGCCAGTACCAGCGGCAGCAGGCTCAACACCACGGTTAAAAGAATGGCAGCAGTGACCAGGGTGATAGTTTCACGCAGGTTGGGTATGCGCCTGGCTAACGCAATCAACAGGGCGCCGCCCAACGGCACGGCCATGGCGGCCAAAATGGCCTGTTCGGGTGTCAGCATCAGCGCCGTCCTCCCATTAGTGCAGTCGCCGCGTCAGCGGCGGTGCCAATCGTGAATGAGGTATCCAGGCCAAAATACACAATGGCGATCACCAAGATGGCCGTTGGCACGCTCATCAACCAGGGTGTGGCTGCCACATCGGCCGTGTCTTTACGCGGTTCGCGGAAGTAGGCCGCCTCGACGAAGCGCCAGACGTAGGCAGCGGCCAGCAAGGACGACAAAACGATCAGGAACACCAGCCACCACTGGCCTTTTTCGAGCGCTGCGAGCAGCAGATACCACTTACTGATAAAACCGGCAGTGCCCGGCACGCCCATCAAAGAGAGCCCGCCAATCACAATACCGAAACTGGTCAGCGGCATGCGTTTGCCCAGCCCCTGCACCCTGGCCAGACTGGTGCCGCCCATGCCCACCGCCACGCAACCCAGCAACATGTAAATGGCGCCCTTAGTGATGCCATGGTTGAACAGGTGCACGATGCTGGCGGTCAGGCCGCTGACCGAGTCAAATGACAGGCCAAGAATGATGTAGCCAATTTGTGCCACGCTGGAGTAGGCAAACAAGCGCTTCAAGTCGGTCTGGAAGATTGCAATGGTCGACGCTGCAAACATGCCGGCCAGCGCCAGCACCAGCATCATTTGCTCCATCGGCAATTTGGCAAACACAGCCGACTCGCCGAACACCGTGAAATAAAAGCGCAGCAGCACATAAACCGCCACCTTGGTCGCCGTGGCGGCCAGAAAGGCTGACACTGCCGAAGGCGCGAAAGTGTAGGCGTTGGGCAGCCACTGGTGCAGCGGGAACAGCGCCAGTTTCAGCGAGACACCCACCGTGATGAAGGCCAGCGCCGCCAGCACCGGCCGCGTTCCCTGCACGTTGCTGATACGTTGCCCCATGTCAGCCAGGTTCAGCGTGCCCGTCATCAGGTAAAGCAAACCGATGCCAATCACAAGGAAGGTCGCGCCAATGGAGCCCATCAACAGGTACTGATAGGCGGCAAACAGCGCCCGGCGATCGCGTCCGAGCGCAATTAGCACATAGGCCGACAACGACGAGATTTCCAGGAACACAAAGACGTTGAATGCGTCACCCGTGATGGCAATGCCAAGCAAACCGGTCAGACACAACACGAACATGGTGTAAAAAAGGTAATGCTGTTGCGGCGGCACTTCGGCTTCGATGCTGGCACGGCTGTAGGGCAGCACCAACGCGGCAATCGCAGACACCAGCACCAATAAGAATGAGTTCAGGCGGTCAACCCGGTACTCTATGCCCCAGGGCGCAGGCCAACTGCCGATGGCATAGGTGATGGTGCCGCTGTGCGCCACCTGCAGCCACAGTGCAATGGAGATCGCCAGCGCGACCCAACTTGCCAGCAGCGCCACGACAAACGCCACGCTGCGCCGGCGCAACAACACCGTCAGTGGCGCAGCGATCAGCGGGACAACGACCTGTAAGGCCGGCAGATGCGGGACCAGATTCATGTTGTTTTACCGTGGTCTTGCGTATGTGAATCCAGTTCGAGAATCTCGTCTTCCTCAATGCTGTCGTAAGACTCGCGAATGCGCACCACCAAGGCCAAGCCCAGCGCCAGGGTGGCCACGCCGACGACGATGGCGGTGAGAATCAGCACATGGGGCAGGGGGTTTGAGTAGACCGTGAAGGTGTCGGACAAAATGGGTGCCGTACCACCGATCAACTTGGCAGGTGCTATGTAGAGCAGATATACCGAGGTCTGAAAAATACCAAGCCCGACCAGTTTTTTGATCAGATTGCTGCGCGAGATCACAATGAACAGCCCGGCCACCATCAGGAAGACCGTGATGAAATAAGTGAAATGACCACCCAGTGTCATGGAAGTCGTCGTGCCGATCATTCTTCGTCCACCTTGCTGCGGTCGGCAAACATGTAAAAAATTTTCAGCATGACACCAGAGACGGTGGTGGCAACACCCACCTCAACCCAGAAGATGCCGCGATGTTCGCCATGCACAGCGTCATGGTCAAGTACAAAATAGTCGAGGTAATTGCCACCCATGAGCAAGCCGGCCACGCCAACGCCAGCATAAATCAGCACGCCAATGGCCATCATGGATTCAACCAGGGGCTCGGGTACAACGGTGCGAGCGTCGGACAAGCCAAAGATCAGCGCATAGAAAATGACGCCTGCCGCCAGGATAACACCCGCCTGAAAACCGCCGCCCGGACCAAAGTCGCCGTGAAACTGGACATACAGCGCAAACAGCAGAATAAATGGGATCAGCAGCTTGGCCACGACCCGTAGGATCAAATCGTTTTTCATGGCGTGCGGTTCTTTCGGCGTCGGCGCAGCAGGGCAATCACACCGGCTCCCGCCGTGAAGACCACTGTGGTTTCGCCCAATGTGTCATAACCACGGTAGCTCGCGAGCACGGCGGTGACAACGTTGGGCACATCGACTTCCTGCTGGATTTCATGCAAATAGCGCGGCACCACATGTTCATGGATCGGGGCATGGGGGTCTGAAAATTCTGGCAGGCCGAAGGTGCCGTACATCAACATGCCAGCCACCGACACCGAGACCAACAGCGGCAACAGCGGTTTGCTGGGCGCACGCCCTTCTTCACTCTTGCACAGGTACAAGGCACCCAACAGCAGCACGGTCGAAATGCCTGCGCCCACAGCCGCCTCGGTCATGGCCACATCAACGGCGTCCATGGCCACCAGCACGGTAGCCATCAAGAAGCTGTAAATGCCGCCGAGCACGATCACGCCAAACAGGTTACGACTGCGAATGATGACCACGACACTGACCGCCATCATCACCATCAGTACATTGATGATCAGGATTTCGATGGTGACTCCTCTTCAACGGCCTGGTGCTTGACGCCGCGCACCATGGCAGCCCGCGCCAGTGCATGCGTGGCGGTTGGGCTGACGAACAAAATCAACAGGCCCATCATGAACAATTTGACGGCTACCAGTGTGAAGCCAGCCTGCAAGACCAGGCCCAGCAAGATCAAGCCGGCGCCCAAGGTCTCAATCACGCTGGCGGCGTGCATCCGGGTATAAAAATCGGGCATGCGCAACAAACCGATGGCGCCAACAATACAAAACAAGCCACCGAGCGCCAGGCTGATCCAACTGACGATGTTCACCAGGAGTGTCATGCGCGTGGGCTTTCGTCATCACCGGCATCGCCCAAATCACCATGCCGAAAATACTTGAGAACGGCAATTGTGCCGATCACGTTGAGCAAGCCATAAACAATCGCAAGATCCAGAAATTCGGGGCGACCATTCAGGAAACCCAGCACCGCGAGCAGCAGCATGGCCACGGTGCCGATGGTGTTGGCCGCTTGCGCCCGATCGAAAACGGTTGGCCCCAGGGTGGCTCGGGCCAGGGCCAGAGCCAACGTGACAAGGAGCGCAATGGTGGCGACCGAAAACATCAGACCTTGCCCTCGCAGGCGCTGACACGCTGATCCATCTCGCTGTTGACAGCGGCCATGGCGGTGGCGCGCGTTAGGCCGTGAACAAAAAATTCATCCGCGTTTGCCTCAATGGTGATGGTGCCGGGCGTCAGGGTGATGGAGTTCGCGTGGAGCACAAGACCAACCTCCGTTTTTTGCGAGGGTTTGAAGCGCACCATCGTCGGACTGATGGGCAATTTGGGGTTGACGATGATTTTGCTGACATCCCAAGCCGACTTGATGATTTCCTTGAACAACCAGACCCAATAAACCAGGGCGCGTGCGCCTAACTGGATCGGATGACCCTCGGCATCAATCACGTTCATGCGTTGCGCAAACCAGGTCACAGCCAGCGCACAGCCGGCACCCGAAATCATTAAAAAGGGCGTGAAATAGCCTGACAACAGGAGCCAGAACAGGTACAGAAAAAAGAACAGGCTGAATGAACGAATCACGTCAATGGCTATGTGTAAGGCTGCGCTGGCACGATTGTAGATAGGTCTCGAATGCTTTTTTAATCAACTGTGTAGGGCGCCGCACTGTGTAAAAAAATTGTCTTACAAGTGCGAGCACAACAACGTCAATTTGTGATTTGATCGATGACAATGTTACTTTAAAAATTTCCATTTTTGTCGTTTACCTTTGTCAGATTGTTGTCAGGAGTTTTAAAAAATGAAGCCAAGCATTTTGGTCGCGCGCGCCGTCTTCCCGCAAATTTTGACGCAACTGGCGCAGCACTTTGAAGTCACCTCCAATCAGGAGGATGTCATTTGGTCAGCTTCAGAACTGATGCACAAACTTCAAGGCAAGCAGGGTGTTTTCACCACCGGGAGCCAGCGCATTGATGCCGAGCTTTTGGCGGCTTGCCCAGAGTTGAAAATCTGCGCCAACATGGCCGTGGGTTACAACAATTTCGACCTCGACGCCATGACCGCCGCTGGCGTGCTGGCCACCAACACGCCCGATGTGCTGACCGAAACGACGGCTGATTTTGGTTTTGCGCTGATCATGGCAACTGCCCGGCGCATGGCCGAGAGCGAACATTTCCTGCGCGCCGGTTTGTGGAATAGCTGGCGCTACGACATGTTTGCCGGCTCGGATGTGCACGGCAGCACGCTGGGCATTCTGGGCATGGGCCGCATCGGCCAGGCCATTGCCAAACGGGGTGCGCACGGTTTCGGCATGAAGGTGGT
Source organism: Comamonadaceae bacterium CG_4_9_14_3_um_filter_60_33 (assembly GCA_002789915.1). Taxonomy (GTDB): domain Bacteria; phylum Pseudomonadota; class Gammaproteobacteria; order Burkholderiales; family Burkholderiaceae_C; genus Rhodoferax. The sequence goes on from PFUD01000137.1 coordinate 26,652, forward strand.
TTATCACAACCGATCGCGTCTGGACGCTGCCCTTGAAGCCGCTTGCGGTGCTTCCTATGTCAGCAAATCCGAGCTGCTGCAACAGGCCGATCACCTGATTTTGGTGTTGCCCTATTCGCCCGAAGCGCACCACGCCATCGGTGCCGCTGAGCTGGCGCAAATGAAGCCCACAGCCACGTTGGTCAACATTGCGCGCGGCGGCATTGTGGACGACGCCGCGCTGGCGGACGCTTTGAAAAACGGCACCATTGCCGCAGCCGGGCTGGATGTGTTCGAGGGCGAACCCAAGGTGCACCCGGATTTGTTGACCGTGCCCAATGTGGTGCTGACGCCGCACATCGCCAGCGCCACCATGCCCACCCGGCTGGCCATGGCGCAACTGGCCGCCGACAACCTGATTGCTTACCTGGTGCATGGCAAGCCCCTGACGCCCCTGAATCCGCAGGTTGTGACAGTTTGAGCCGTAGTCCCGTCACCGTGATGCCAGCGCGGCAGTCCATGCAATCTTGGCGTCATGGATTGCTTCACTGTGTTGGCAATGACCAGGCGGTAGATGGAACGCCAACCCTATGAACGAGCTGCTTAGCTGGACCGTGCTGGCCGTTGGCGTGCTGAATGTGGTCTTGCTGGTCTTCGCACTGCTGCGTCGCTCAAATGCCGATGCAGCGGCGGCTCAGCACCTGATGCAGCACGTTAAGGACAGTTCGGAGCGACTCGAACGCGAACTACGCCGCGAGATTCTTGAAGCCTCGCGCGACAGCCGCCAAGAGCTGGCGCTCACGCTGAGCACCTTCCAGCAAACGCTGGTGCAGCAGGGAGCTGAGGCCACGCGCACGCAAAACACGCAAATCGACGCCTTCGGTCAGCAGCTCGCTCTGCTGCAAAAAACCTTGCACGACACGCTCACCAGTCAGCTTTCTGGCTTGAGTGAATCCAACGCCCGGCGCATGAACGAGATCCGTGAAACGATGGAAAAGCAACTCGCGCAACTGCAAACCAGCAACGCCGCCAAGCTCGATGAAATGCGTGCCACGGTCGATGAAAAGCTGCAAAGCACGCTGCAGGCGCGTCTGGGCGAAAGCTTCAAGCAGGTGGCTGACCGCTTGGAGCAGGTGCACAAGGGCTTGGGTGAAATGCAGACCCTGGCGCAGGGCGTGGGCGACCTTAAGCACCTGCTGACGAACGTCAAGACCCGGGGTATTTTTGGCGAGGCGCAATTGGCATCATTGCTGGAGCAGGTGTTTGTGCCGGATCAATATGCTGCGCAAATCGTCACCCGCCCGGGCAGCAAGAACGTGGTGGACTTTGCTATTCGGTTACCAGGCCGGTCTGACTCGGGCGCCCCAGTGTGGCTGCCGATCGACGCCAAGTTTCCCAACGAAGACTACGAGCGCCTGCTCGATGCGCAGGGCAGGGCAGACGCACTGGCGGCCGAGGCGGCGGCACGCGCGCTGGAGCAACGCATTCGTCTCGAAGCCAAGTCGATTGCCGACAAATACCTGGAGCCGCCCTACACCACTGACTTTGCCATTCTGTTTTTGCCGACCGAAGGGCTTTACGCCGAGGTGCTGCGCCGCCCGGGACTGATGCAGTATTTGCAGCGTGACTGCCGCGTGACGCTCGCCGGGCCAACCACCTTGCTGGCCATGCTGAGCTCGCTGCAAATGGGCTTCAGGACGCTCGCGCTGGAAAAACGTTCCAGCGAAGTCTGGCAGGTGCTGGGCGCGGTGAAAACCGAATTCGGCAAGTTTGGCGATGTGCTGGCCAGAGTAAAAACCCAAACCGAGACGGTGCTCAAAACCATCGACGGCGCGCAAACCCGCAGCCGCGCCATGGGCCGTGCGCTGAAAAATGTCGAGGCCTTGTCTGAGGTGCAAAGTGCAGCGCTGATCGTGCATGACATTGACTTCGACAGCGCCGACGGACCCGCCAACCCGTGAACGCCGCCGCTGCGCCGCTGGGCTCAATCGCACTGGCCCGGCTGATTGCCGGGCACATTAGCCTGCACGCCTGCATGGCGGGCATGCGCATGGCGGCGCCGCTGATGGCGCTGCGCGCGGGGCACAGTGCGCTGGCCGTAGGCCTGTTGTTGTCTTTGTTTGCCCTGACGCAGGTGTTTCTGGCATTGCCCGCTGGGCGTTACGCCGATCGCCACGGGTTCAAACGACCGGTTGGCTTTGCCGTGGTGTTCGCCAGCGTAGGCGCGGCGCTGGCGGTGGCGTTCCCGATCTTTCCCATTCTGTGCGTGAGTGCCCTGATGACGGGGGGTGCCGTGGGCGTGTCCGCCATCAGCCTTCAGCGCCATGTAGGGCGCTCGGCGCAGAACGATACCGAGCTCAAGCGCATGTTCAGCTGGCTCTCTATCGGCCCGGCGCTGTCCAACTTTGTCGGTCCGCTGTCGGCGGGTTTGCTGATTGACCTGGGTGGCTTCAGGCTGGCTTTTTTTGCGCTTGCTTGCTTGCCGCTGATGACCTGGCGCGCGGGGCACAGTGCGCTGGCCGTAGGCCTGTTGTTGTCTTTGTTTGCCCTGACGCAGGTGTTTCTGGCATTGCCCGCTGGGCGTTACGCCGATCGCCACGGGTTCAAACGACCGGTTGGCTTTGCCGTGGTGTTCGCCAGCGTAGGCGCGGCGCTGGCGGTGGCGTTCCCGATCTTTCCCATTCTGTGCGTGAGTGCCCTGATGACGGGGGGTGCCGTGGGCGTGTCCGCCATCAGCCTTCAGCGCCATGTAGGGCGCTCGGCGCAGAACGATACCGAGCTCAAGCGCATGTTCAGCTGGCTCTCTATCGGCCCGGCGCTGTCCAACTTTGTCGGTCCGCTGTCGGCGGGTTTGCTGATTGACCTGGGTGGCTTCAGGCTGGCTTTTTTTGCGCTTGCTTGCTTGCCGCTGATGACCTGGCTGTGGGTGCGCCACACTGTGGAGCTGCCGCCGTTGCAGGCGGCGCCCGGCGCAAAAAAGGGCCGGGCCTGGGATTTGCTGCGCGAGCCGATGATGCGCCGACTGATGCTGGTGAACTGGCTGCTGTCGTCGTGTTGGGATGTGCATACCTTTGTGGTGCCGGTGCTGGGGCACGAGCGCGGCTTGAGCGCATCAAGCATCGGCGCCATTTTGGGCGGCTTCGCTTTGGCCGCCACGGCTGTCAGGGTTGCCTTGCCGTTGCTGGCGGCGCATTTGCATGAGTGGGTGGTCGTGACCACGGCCATGTTGGCCACAGCTTTGCTGTTTGCGATTTACCCGTTCATGCCCTCGGCATTGACGATGGGCCTGTGCTCGGCGCTGTTGGGCATCTCGCTGGGCTCGGTGCAGCCGATGATCATGAGCACGCTGCACCAGATCACGCCCGAGGCACGCCACGGCGAAGCGCTGGGCTTTCGCATGATGGCGATCCACGGCTCCAGCGTGGTGATGCCCATGCTCTTTGGCACAGCTGGTGCGGTGCTGGGCGTGTCATTGGTGTTTTGGACGGTGGGCGCCGGTGTGGCGTTGGGGGCACGCTCGGCTTGGCGCCTGCGACCGCCGGCTCACAAGGCGTAAAAGCGCTGGATCGCTGCCCACGCTGCTTCGGGCTCGTCAACATATTCGAACAGCTTGAGGTCTTCTGCGGCGATCACGCCTTCTTCCACCATGGCGTCGAAATTGACCAGGCGCTTCCAGTAGGCAGAACCGAACAGCAAGATCGGCACCGGTTTTGATTTGCGGGTCTGCACCAGCGTGATGACTTCGAACAGTTCGTCGAGCGTGCCAAAGCCGCCGGGAAAAGCCACCAGCGCCTTGGCCCGCATCATGAGGTGCATCTTGCGCAGCGCAAAGTAGTGAAACTTGAAATTCAGCAGCGGCGTGACATAGGGGTTGGCACTTTGTTCGTGCGGCAGGGCGATGTTCAGGCCGACGCTCAAAGCGCCTACCTCATGCGCGCCACGGTTGGCCGCTTCCATGATGCCGGGTCCACCGCCGGTGGTGATGAACAGACGCTCCTCGGGTCGGCGGTGCATGCTGTCGCCGGCAACCAGCCGTGCAAACAGGCGCGCCTGATCGTAATAATGCGCGTTGCGTACCTGCCGCTGCGCCAGCGCCAGCGTATCGGCGTCGCCACTTATCTGCGCCAACTGCAGATTTTTTTGCGCGTCTTCGGGTGCTGGAAAACGCGCGCTGCCAAACACCACTACCGTGTTCTCGATGCCCTGTTCGGCCTGGTCCAGGTCTGGCTTGAGCATTTCCAGTTGGAAGCGAATGCCGCGGGTTTCCCGGCGCAGCAAAAACTCGGGGTCGGCAAAGGCCAGACGATAGGCATTGGCTTGGAGCGGATTGCCATTTTCGGAGTAGTTCTGCAGTTCGGCCCAGGCGTCTGCGAGGCGGTTCTCGCTCAGGTTTTGGGGTGTCGTTTGGGTGTGGTTCATGGGGTGCATTGTGTCGGAAAAGCCAACAAGAGCTGTTGACGCCGGACATGATATTTCGCAACAGGCCTGGCCCCAACGCACTTACGATGGCCAACATGACGACGATTTTTGATCCGTGGCGTTTCAGTGCCGTGTCGATGGACGTGGCAACCAGCGCGCGGGCCTCGGCGCAAGCCATCGCCGGCCGACAACAGGCCCGGCTGGCCAGTTTGCTTGAGGGTGCCATGCGGGACTCACGCTTTTACCGCGAGCATCTGCGAGGCGTCGATCCGCAGAGTGCGGCGCTGGCTGAACTGCCACCGGTTTCCAGGCAGGCGTTGATGGGCTGTTTTGATGATTGGGTGACCGACCCCCGGCTCACACTGAACGAGCTTCGCGCTTTCACGGCAGATGCACAGCGCATCGGGGAAGCCTATCTGGGCCAGTATCTGGTGTGGGAGAGTTCGGGCACCAGCCATCAACCCGGCATTTTTATCCAGAACGCGCAGACGATGGCGGTTTATGACGCGCTGGAGGCGCTGCGACGCACCGCACCGCGTCCCTTGCAACGCTGGTTCGACCCGTTGGGGCTGACTGAGCGGATCGCTTATGTTGGCGCCACCAGCGGCCACTTCGCCAGTGCCGTGACCATGCAAAGGTTACGCGCGTTGCACCCCTGGCGTGCAGTGTCCATACGGAGCTTTTCGATCCTTCAATCGACCCGCTTGCTGGTGAACGAGCTCAATGCGTTCGCGCCAACGGTCATTGCCACCTATCCCACCGTGGCGGTGGTGCTGGCGAATGAGGCCGATCATGGCGCGCTGCACTTTGCGCCCAGCGAGATATGGACGGGCGGTGAAAACCTTAGCCCGGCGGTGCGCCGGCGCCTGGAGTTAACCTTTGGCAGCGCGGTGCGCAGCAGCTACGGCGCCTCGGAGTTCATGTCGATCGCCTGGGAATGCGAGCAGCGTCGTATGCATGTGAATGCCGATTGGGTGATTTTGGAACCCGTCGATGCGCATGGCCAACCCATGCCTGCCGGCGAGTGGTCTTATTCGACCTTGTTGACCAACCTGGCCAACCCGGTGCAGCCGCTGATTCGCTACGATCTGGGCGACCAGACGCGACTGCGCCACGAGCCCTGCGCGTGC
>PFUD01000170.1 GCA_002789915.1 Comamonadaceae bacterium CG_4_9_14_3_um_filter_60_33
GGCACAACCGGCAATCCCCAAGCCGATACCGGCAAAGTGGATGCCGAGCTCGCTGCGGTGGTTGTGGCGAATGAGCCAGTTCATGATGAGCCCGGTGCCCAGCAGCATGCCCGCCGCACTGGTCAGACCCGCCACATAGCGGGATATTGCCCACACCACCACGTTGGTGCTCAGACCCATCACCAGCGTGCTGACAATGGCCAGCACCATGCCGATGCGGTAAAGCCGGTCTTTCAACACCAGGCTGCTGATGCGCGAGGCAATCAGCGCGCCGCTCAAATACCCGGCGTAATTGATGGCCGCCAGCCAGCCCGCCTCGGCCACGCCCAGGCCGGCTTGTTGCTGCATCAGCGGCAGCAGCGGCGTGTAGGCAAAGCGGGCCACACCCAGCACCAGAATCAAACTGAAAATGCCGGCGCTCAGGACCTTCAAGCGTGTCACGGAATGACTCATGTCTTCAGACCGAGCTCACCAGCGCGCGCACGGCGGCCAGTTGACGCCGCGAGACGAACAGCGCCTCGTCCACGCCGGCGAGCCGCACGGCCCAGCCCTCGCCCTCCTCAGGGTCGTGGTGTTTTTCCAGCGCCCGCACGGCGCGCCGGGCCACCAGCGCGTTGCGGTGGATGCGCATGAAGCGGCTGGCGTAGTGAGTCTCCAGCTCCGACAGCGCGCCCTCCAGCAGGTAGCTGCGGTTGGCGGTGCGCACGGTGATGTATTTCAGCTCGGCTTTGAGGTACAGCACCTGTGCCAATGGCACGCGCTCGGTGCCGCCGCGCTCCTGAATCACCAGCACTTCCTCAAGCTCGTCGGCAGGCGACTCCAGCTTCTGTTGCTTGACCCGTTGAATTTTTTGCAGCGCAGCCTGCAAGCGCTCCAGCCGCACCGGTTTGGTCAGGTAGTCCAGCGCCTCCAGCTCAAAAGCCTGCACCGCGTGCTCGGCATAGGCCGTGACGAAAACAATGGCCGGTGGCTGCGGCAACTGGCGCAGCGCCTGCGCCAGCATCAGACCATCGGCGCCCGGCATGTGGATGTCAAGCAACACCGCATCGACCGCGTGGTGCTGCAAAAATTCCACCGCCTGCACCGCATTGGCGGCTTCACCCAGCACCTGCGCGCCGGGCTGGCTGCAGTCGCCCAGCAGCGTTTTGAGCCGGCTGCGCGCCAGGCTTTCGTCGTCCACCACCAGCACGCGGATCATCCTAGATTCCTCGGTTGGACGCGCCCAAGTGGGCTGCTGGCGGCGTGGCTGGGTAGGCGAGACGACGCAGCGGGCTCCTGCCCGCAAGGAGGAGCAACGACCCCAGACGCGTTGTCAGCAGCGCAATTGGGTGCGTAGCGCTTTCACCCAAAAGGTGAATGTCATCGAAGTCACTTTTTCTAATCATTTCATTGGTTTATCGAAATTATCAAGCGGTCAACTGAGGAATCTAGGATCATGCGGGCACCTCGATCCTGACCTGGTAAACCCCGTCTTTCAAGCCGCTTTGAAAGCGGGCCTGAACGTCGTGCAGCAGGCTCAGGCGCTCGCGCACATTGGCCAGCGCCAGACCATGGCCGTGCGCACTGCTTGAGGCTGGCGTGGTGTTGCTGACCTTGATGACCACGCGCGAGCCCCGGCGCTGGGTGCTGACCCGGATGTCGGCGCCGCTGGCGCTGGGCTCCACACCATGCTTGACGGCGTTTTCGACCAGCGGTTGCAGCAGCAGCGGCGGCAGGCGGGCTGAATCTGCGGTGGGGTCGAGCGCCCATTCGATGCGCACGCGCTCGCCAAAGCGCACCTGCTCGATCGCCAGATAGCGCTGCGCCAGGGCAATTTCTTCGGCCAGCGTGACCGACTCACCGTGCGCCATCAGCGCATGACGAAACAGGTCGCTCAGGTCTTCCAACAGCCTTTCCGCCTTGCGCGGCTCGGCGCGCACCAGCGCCACGGCGCTGTTGAGCGTGTTGAACAAAAAATGTGGCCGGATGCGCGCCTGCAACTCGGCCAGGCGCGCGGTTGCCGCTGCTGGCGCTTTGGCCTTGGCGCGCAGCACCAGCGCGGCCACCAGCGCGGCCGACAACATGGCGCCGGCAAAAGCGCTGGCCCACCAGGGTGCGGCTTCCAGCGAGCCAACCATGGCCAGCATGGCGCAGCCGTACAGCCCAGCCAGGGCGCCCAGCAAGACACCGGCCACCTGCTGTAGCGCGGGGCGCAGGCGCGCCAGCACTTTTTTCAGGCTGCACGCCACGATCAGCCACAGCAGGGTGGCGGGCAACGTGGCGCCGGTCAGGAGCGCCAACCGGGTCAGCCAGTCCAGCGGTGTAGCGGCACCGAACATGGCCGCCACCGCCACCACCGACTGCACAAACAGCACGGCGCGCAGCACCACGCCCACATGGCAGGCGTCAAACACCAGCACCGTGGACAGCGGAGTGGCATTCCCGGTCGGCGCAGCAGCCGGGTCATGGAAGCCCGATAAAATTTGGGTATCTTTCATTCATCTGCCTGATTCGCGGCCAGCTTGGCCACTGCGGCCATTATTGATGATTCTCGGGCGCCCGCCCTCACCTACCTTGAAGCTTTGATGAGCCAAAACCAATTCGACAAAAAATCCCAGGCCTGGTCGGCGCTGTTTTCAGAACCCATGAGCGAGCTGGTCAAACGCTACACCGCCAGCGTGTTTTTTGACAAGCGCCTGTGGCAGGCCGACATTGCCGGCTCGCTGGCGCACGCCGACATGCTCGCCGCGCAAGGCATCATCAGCGCGCAAGACCTGGCCAGCATCAGGCGCGGCATGGCGCAGATCACGCAAGAGATCGAATCCGGCGCCTTTGAGTGGAAGCTCGACCTGGAAGACGTGCACCTCAACATCGAGGCGCGCCTGACCCAGCTCATTGGCATTGCGGGCAAACGCCTGCACACCGGGCGCAGCCGCAACGACCAGGTGGCCACCGACGTGCGGCTGTGGCTGCGCGGCGAGCTCGACCTGATCGGCGCGCTGCTGCTTGACCTGCAAACCTCTTTGATCGACGTGGCCGAACAGCATGTGAAAGTGATCCTGCCCGGCTTCACCCATCTGCAGGTGGCGCAACCGGTGAGCTTTGGCCATCACCTGCTGGCCTATGTCGAAATGTTCAGCCGCGACGCCGAGCGCATGCTTGAGGTGCGCGCACGCGTCAACCGCCTGCCGCTGGGCGCCGCCGCGCTGGCCGGCACCAGCTACCCGCTGGACCGCGAGCGTGTTGCCACCGCCTTGGGCATGGTCGATGCCAACGCTGCGCCGCAGGTCTGCCAGAACTCACTCGATGCGGTGAGCGACCGCGACTTTGCCATCGAGTTCAGCGCCGCCGCCGCGCTGTGCATGGTGCACATCAGCCGCCTGAGTGAAGAACTGGTGTTGTGGATGAGCCAGAACTTCGGCTTTATCAAAATCGCCGACCGCTTCACC
>PFUD01000158.1 GCA_002789915.1 Comamonadaceae bacterium CG_4_9_14_3_um_filter_60_33
TGCCCGAGGGTATGAGCCGCTTGCCGATCAAGTCGGTGCACCTTAACAAGTCGCCCATGGTGATGAGCAACCTCAAGGTGCTGAGCCCAGCCATGGCCGAGCGCTGGGGCATTGACGTGTCAGCTCAGTTGCAACACGCAGCCAAGGCCCGTGATTTACCCGACATGAGCGCCATCTGGGCTCAGGTGTTTGCCCGACCGCAAAGCACGCCGGTGGATGTCGATGAGGACTTGTACGGCGGCTTTGTCGGCAATGCGGATCGCCGCCGCCTCAATGACCTGCGCCGCAGTAGCCCGGCTGAGCTGGCCAGCGCGAGGCCCTCGTTTGAAGACGCACGTTTGTCAGAATTGCTGTGGCGCTACCGGGCACGCAATTTTCCGCAAAGCCTCAGTGCTGAGGAAGCCCAAGTCTGGGAAGCGCACCGCGCGGCACGGATGTTTGACGGCGAGGGCGGGGCGCTGACGCTGGACGCCTTGTTCGAAGCACTCGACAAGCTGGCCGAAGAGGCCAGCGAGCGCGACGAAGCTATTCTTGGCGCGCTCTACGACTACGCCAGCGAGATCGCGCCGCAGCGCTGATCTCGTTTTTGGTCAACAGTTAACCGCGTCGCAAATCCAGCGTGAACGGAAACTCGCGGCTGGCGGGCACGTTGATGGTGGCCGGTGGCACCTGCATCAAGCCCGGTGTGTGGCCCATAGCCAAAAAGCGCGACAGGCGGCGGCTTTCCGCCTCGTTGGCGTTGACCGGCAAGCTCTCGTAGCTCAAGCCACCCGGGTGCGACACATGGTACTGGCAGCCGCCTAAAGAGCGCTTCATCCAGGTATCGACGATGTCAAAGGTCAGCGGCGCATGCACGCCAATGCTGGGGTGCAGGCTGCTCGGCGGGTTCCAGGCCTTGTAGCGCACACCGGCGACAAACTCGCCGACCACGCCGGTAGGCTGCAGTGACAGGGCGCGGCCGTTGCAGGTGATCACGTAGCGGCTTTCGTTGAGGCCGGTCACGCGCACTTCAATGCGCTCCAGTGAAGAATCCACATAGCGCGCGGTGCCGCCAGGGGCACCTTCTTCGCCCATCACATGCCAGGGTTCCAGCGCGTTACGCAGCGTGAGCTCAATGCCGGCCGAGCAGACCGAGCCGATCAGCGGAAAACGGAACTCGACGTGCGGGGCAAACCAGCTGTCGTCAAAGGCAAAACCGGCGCTGCGCATTTCGGCCATGACGTCGTCAAAGTCGAGCTTGATGAACGCGGGCAGCATGAAACGGTCATGCAGTTCGGTGCCCCAACGCGTGGCGGGCGCGCGATAGGGCGCTTTCCAGAAACGGGCAATCAGCGCACGCAGCAACAACTGCTGCACGCTGCTCATGTGCGGGTGCGGCGGCATCTCGAAAGCGCGCAACTCCAGCAAGCCCAGCCGGCCGGTGGCCGAATCGGGCGAGTACATCTTGTCAATCGAGATTTCGCTGCGGTGGGTGTTACCAGTGGCGTCAATCAGAATGTTGCGCAGCGTGCGGTCGATCAGCCATGGTGGCATGCTTTGGCCATAGATATCGCGGTTTTTGTAGATTTGCTCGATGGCGATTTCGAGCTCGTACAACTGGTCGTTGCGCGCCTCATCCACACGCGGCGCCTGGCTGGTCGGGCCAACGAACATGCCGCTGAACAAGTAGCTCAAGCTGGGGTGGTTGTGCCAATAGAGCAACAGACTGGCGAGCAACTCGGGCTTGCGCAAAAACGGGCTGTCCGATGGTGTCGCGCCGCCCATGACAAAGTGGTTGCCACCGCCGGTACCGGTGTGGCGGCCATCGGTCATGAACTTTTCTGCGCTCAGACGCGACTCGAAGGCGGCGTTGTAGAGGAATTCGGTGTTGTAGACCAGTTCTTTCCAGTGGGTGACAGGGTGAATGTTGACTTCGATGACGCCGGGGTCAGGTGTGACGCTGAGCAGTTTCAGGCGCGGGTCGCGCGGCGGCGGGTAGCCTTCGAGCACCAGTTGCATGCCGAGTTCTTCTGCACTGGCCTCAATGGCGGCCAGCAAGTCGAGGTAATGCTCCAGCTTTTCCAGCGGCGGCATGAACACATACAGCACGCCCGATTTTTCACCAACGGCCTCAACTTCGGGGCCACTGGCGCGGCGTGGGTCGCGTACCTCTACACACAGTGCTGTGCGCGTGATCCAGTGGGCGGACTCCTGTGCGCTTGGCACACGGGCGAAGTCGGTGGGTTCAGCTTGCGTGGATTGCTGCGCTTCGCTCGCACTGGCGGCACCGCCAGCTTTAGCGCTCTGAAATTTTCGTGGTGCTTCGGATTGCGGACCAGCACCAGCCAGGTAGTTGACGCGTGCAGCAGCTGCCTGTGCCGTGGCACCCAGGGCCAAACCCGCCGAGCCCGGCGCATATTTGGCGGCTACCGTGCCATAACCCGGCAGGGCGCCAACCAAAACTGAAGGATCCTGCTCGATCATGTACGGAAAATCGGCCTCGCTGACCCAGGGCAGCGAGTCAAGCGGCAAGCGCAGGCCCATGGGCGAGTCGCCGGGCATCAGGTACATGCGCTCGTCGCGCAAAAACCAGGGGCCAGTGGTCCAGGCAGCGCCGTAGCTGTCGTCATAGCCCGCTAACTTGATCGGCAGCACGTAGCCAACTGGTGTGTCGAGCTTTTGCTCAAACACCCGGCGCAATCTGGCGCGCTCCATCTCGTCGTCCAGCTTTGAATTGAACGGATCAACGTTGACCGGCAAACGGCGTTCGCGCCACAGGTAGTACCAGGTGTCTTCGAACGCGGTCTGGATGAACTTGCCGGTAACGCCGAGCTTGGCCGCCAGCAGAATGGTGAAGCGTCGGGCGTCTTCGCTGGTGTAGTGGGTGGGCGCGCGCTCGTCGATGAAGAGCGCCGGATTGCGCCAAATGGGTTCGTGGTCAGCACGCCAATAGATGTTGAGCGCCCAGCGGGGAAGTTGCTCGCCAGGGTACCACTTGCCTTGGCCAAAGTGCAAAAAGCCGCCTTGCCCGTATTCTTGACGCAGTTTATGCACCAATTCGGTGGCAAAACCACGCTTGGTCGGACCCAGGGCATCGGTGTTCCATTCTGGTGCATCGCGATCGTCAATACCAACAAAGGTGGGCTCGCCGCCCATGGTCAGGCGCACGTCGCCCGCCACCAACTCGGCGTCAACCGCCTCGCCCAGCGCCATGATGTCGGCCCACTGGTCTTCGGTATAGGGCTTGGTCACGCGCGGCGACTCGTATATGCGCGTCACTTGCATATGGTGGGCAAATTCGACCTCGCACTTGTCGGAGCGGCCCTCGATGGGTGCGGCGCCCGAGGGCTGCGGTGTGCATGCCAGTGGAATGTGACCTTCGCCAGCGAGCAGGCCCGAGGTGGCATCCAGCCCAACCCAGCCGGCACCCGGCAAGTACACCTCGCACCAGGCGTGCAGGTCGGTAAAGTCGACTTCTGTGCCGCTGGGGCCGTCCAAGGCTTTCACGTCGGGCTTCAACTGGATCAAGTAGCCAGAGACAAAGCGCGCCGCCAAGCCGCAGTGGCGCAACAGGTTGACCATCAACCAGGCCGAGTCACGGCAAGAACCCGAAGCTAGCGCGAGCGTTTCTTCCGGAGACTGCACGCCAGGCTCCATGCGGATGGTGTAGGTCACGGCGTGGTGCACCATTTGGTTCAGGTCAACTAGAAACAGCACACTGCGGCGCTTGGTGCGGTCGATTTTGTCCAGGCAAGCTTGCACCAGCGGCGTGACAGGCTCGGGTGTCAGGTAGGGCGCCAACTCTTGTTTGAGGTCGTCCTCGTAGCTGAAAGGGAACTCTTCTGCCTCTGGTTCCAGAAAAAAATCAAAGGGGTTGAAGACTGACATATCAACCACCAGGTCCACTGTGACCTTGAACTCTTTGGTTTTTTCTGGGAAAACCAGGCGCGCTTGGTAGTTGGAGAATGGGTCTTGTTGCCAGTTGATGAAATGGCCTTCAGGCTCGACCTTGAGCGAATACGAAATAACCTTGCTGCGGCAATGTGGGGCAGGGCGCAGGCGCACCACTTGGGGGTCAAGTGCAACCAGGCGGTCATAGCTGTAGTGGGTGATGTGGTTCAGTGCGGCGTGAATGGACATACTGGGTCTCGAAAAATAAACAAAGTGGCGTCTTGCGGACTAAATTCTCAAAGCAATCTTGGTGCCAGATGCGCCTGCATGATCTGACAGACACGTGCTGACTTGGATCATCACGGCAACGCCATCCATTGTGACGGTGAAATCTGACGACAAATTGAGGCGCGTTGCGGCTTGGTTAGCATCGGGGCCTGTATTTCAAGGAATCACATCCACGATGACGCATCGCAATCCGCGCGCCCTACTTACCCCCGCCATGCACGGCGTGCTGGAGCGCATGGCGCGCGCTGGTCAGGTGCCGCTGCACGCCTTGATGCCACAACAGGCGCGCGCCGCCTATGAGGTCAACGCCGGTGTGCTTGATCTGGCCTCGGTGAAACTGCACCGAGTTGAAAACTTCACGCTGCCCGCGCGTGATGGCGTCGAGTTGCCGGTGCGTTTGTATGCGAACGAAGCAGAAGCGCAGCCGGTGCTGGTCTATCTACACGGCGGTGGCTTCACCATTGGCAGCATCGCCACCCACGACGTACTGTGCCGCCATTTGAGTCATTTGGCGCACTGCGCCGTGCTGTCTGTGGGGTACCGGTTGGCGCCCGAGCACCGCTTTCCGACAGCTTTCAATGACGCCTGGGATGCCGTGCAATGGGTGCAGGCGCATGGCGCAGAAAAAGGCCTCGACCCCAAGCGCATCGCCGTGGGCGGCGACAGCGCCGGTGGCACGCTGGCCGCCGCTTGTGCCTTGCAGGCACGCGATGCCGGCGTGGCCCTGAAGCTGCAATTGCTGTTTTACCCCGGCTGCTGCGCCCACCACGACACGCCATCGCACAAAACCTTTGGCCACGGCTTTGTGCTGGAAGCAGAGCACATCGATTATTTTTTCGACCTCTACATTCCCAACATCAAAGACCGCGAAGACTGGCGCTTTGCCCCTTTGATGGCCGATGATGTCGAGGGCGTGGCCCCCGCCTGGTTTGGCCTGGCCGAGTGCGACCCGCTGGTCGATGAGGGTCTGCAGTACGCTGACAAACTGCGCGCTGCAGGCGTAGCCGTTGACCTCGACATTTACCGTGGCGTGACGCACGAGTTCATCAAGATGGGCCGTGCCATACCTGAGGCGCGCCGCGCGCAACTGGATACGGCGCGGGCTTTGAAACATGCTTTTGCAGACTGATTGAGAGGGTGCGGACTGGGCTGACACGAGGCGCACTGATTGGCCTTACAAGAACGAGGGCTTGCTATTGATATCAGGGTAAACCCTTATACTGGGCGCACTTTCACTTCACAGGGACACACAATGTCCAAATTAACAGAGCTCATCAAAGCTCTCATTCCCGGCTTCAAAAGTCAACACGATATGAATGAAGCCTTTTTGTCAGAATCAACCGATGTCAGCGACCTGGAGCGTCGTATGCGTTTGCTTGATGGCGACGCCCAAGACCGTTCGCGTACCTTGGTTTTTGGCACCATGATGCCGTGAAGGAGCCTACCATGCACGATTCACTCGCGTTAAAAAACACCACCACAGACTTCAAGCGCACGCTGTCGCTGGTTCAGGGTTTGCCCTTTGACATGGCCCGTGAACAATACGCCAAAGCGGTGCAGATGGGCTTGATCCAGCGCTCCATGCTGGCTTGGGCCAAATTTGAGCGTCAGATTGACATGCTCGAAAAAATCACGCTCGGCCCCTGGGCGCGGCGCGTCTGACCGTGATGGCTAATCAACCACCTCAAATGATGGAAGACCGACGTCATTGCGAGCCGTCCGAATCGGTTCAGATACCGCACATGGCCAATGAACAGAGGCCCCGTCACTGCGAGCGTAGCGCGGCAGTCCATGCAGTTTGGGGTCATGGATTGCTTCACTTCGTTCGCAATGACAACGATATTTCACGTTAAGTCGCTCGGATTTAACCGGTCAGGTAGCTATAAATGGTTTTTCGGTGCAGGATGATGGGCAAATATATTGACCCCCGTTTTGATGACCATCACCACCCTACCCACTGATCGCGAGCGCGTCATTCGCGCGCTTTTTGACGACTATATTCAGATGTATGCCGGGCGCGACGAGCGCCTGACCACTCAATTCAGTGAAAATTTCAGCGGCTACACCGGCGGTGGCGAATTTTTGGTGAAAGACCGGTTGAGCTGGGAAAAAATCACGCGCCAGGATTTTTCGCAGGTGCCCGGCCAAGCCCGCATCGAAATGCTTGACCTGTCAATGCAGGACATCAGCCCAGATGTTGTGGTTGTCACTGCGTTCTTTCACATTCACCTGCCTGTTCCCGACGAAGTTTTCTCTAAAGAGGTTGCACGTCTGGTGTTGATTTTCCGGCTTGAAGGCTCAGACTGGAAAATTGTGCACAGCGGCATCTCCATCCCGTACCATTTGGTGCAGGACGGCGAGGTGTACCCCATGCAGGGCCTGCGCCAGCAAAAGAGGCGCTTGAGGTCTTGGTGGAGGAGCGCACGCAGGCGTTGCACGACAGCGAAGCCCTGTACCGATTGCTTACCGAAGATACTCAGGATGTGCTCTGGAAACTGGATAGCAACTTTTGTGTGACCTACATTAGCCCGGCCGACGAGCGTGTGCGCGGTTTCAAGGCGGGCGAATTGGTCGGCCATTCAGTGCTTGAGATGTTCACGCCAGAGGGTGTCGCCATTGTCCAGGACGCCATGCGGCGGGACCATGAAGCCAGGCAATCTGGGTCAACGTCTTATTTTTTGACCTTCGAGGCACCTCACCTTTGCAAAGATGGCCGGGTGATTTGGGGCGAAGTGTTATCCAAACCCGATCGCAATGCGCAGGGCAACATCGTGGGCTACCACGGCATCACGCGCGAGATCACCGAGCGCAAACGCTTGCAAGATCAGGTGCACCAATTGGCATTTTTCGACCCGTTGACGAAGCTGCCCAACCGGCGCTTGCTCAACAACAGATTAGGCCAGGCACTGGCAGCGGGCAAACGGTCTGCGTGTTACGGTGCCTTGATGTTTTTGGACCTTGACAATTTCAAGCCGCTCAACGATGCGCATGGCCATGTGAGCGGTGATTTGCTGCTGATTGAAGTGGCGAACCGCATCACAAGTTGCGTGCGTGAAACAGACACCGTGGCACGCTTTGGCGGCGATGAGTTTGTGGTATTGCTCGGCGCGTTGACTGCCGACAAGACGCAATCTGGGGCACAAGCGTGTCTTGTGGCAGAAAAAATTCGTAGCAAGCTGTCCGAGGTCTATCGACTCGCCGTAGCGCAAAAATCTGTTGCAGACAAGTTCATAGAACACCGCTGCACCGCCAGCATTGGCCTGACGCTGTTTATTGGTACAGAAGCAGACCCGAACGCGGTGCTCAAGGTTGCCGACGCGGCCATGTACCGGGCCAAAGATGCCGGACGAAATTCTGTCTGGTTTGACGGCGCTGCTGACTGATCAGATATCAGCCAGCAAAGGGTAGGGCGCTGGTTGCAGGGTCAGCAACGGGCCATCTGCACTTAGTGCGCGCACGCCACCGGCTTCGAATGCGCTGATCTGCATTGACACGATGGCATCGAAACCGCCATCGGGTGCAACGGCTGCCTGCACCACCAGGCCGCAAGGCTGGCTGGCGTCGTCAGCGGCAAACAACTCGTCACCAGCTTTGAGCGCCTGATCAGCGTGAGCCGAATAAGCTCGGCGCTTGAGCGTGCCCCTGAACTGGCTGCGCGCCACCACCTCTTGGCCCGGATAACAGCCTTTTTTGAAGTTGACGCCGCCAATAGATTCGTAATTGAGCATTTGCGGGACAAAGGCCTCAAAGATGGGCTGGGTCACGGTGGCGATACCGCTACGCACCTCGCCCCAAGCCCATTGCTCAGACGTCAAAACCGCACCTGCTGGTGCTGACGTGCCGGCCGGAGCCACCCACAGCGCCCGCGGCACGCCGTCAGCCGGGTAAAGGTGCAGTACCGAGATGCCGTCAATATCGGTTTTGCGCCATGCCTTGTCTGAATCATCTGGGGCGAGGCCAGTGGCTTGTGCGACGGTCGAACCGGCCAAGCCGTAGACTAAAAACTCGTCGCTGGCATCCACCAGTTTGACCTTGGCGCGCAGCACGAACATGCTCAGGCGTTTCAGGGTGGTGGCCAGCAGGTCGGGGCTGCACAGCAGCAAAATGTCGGTGTGGCTGCGCTTGAAGCCGATAAAGCTGGCCTGTAACCGGCCCTTGGCATTGCAGAAACCCGCCAGCCGCGCCTCGGACAAGCCCAACAGCGAGAAGTCGTTGGTCAATTGGCCATGCAGGAATTTGGCGGCGTCTTCGCCTTCTGCGCGGATCAGCCCAGTATGTGTCAGCGGGGCCACGCCTTCGAGTGATGTGTGCATGCGTGAATTATCATGCGTGGTTAATTTTGTGGGAGGCAATAGGGTTGTGCGACGTCTGATGAAATTTCTGGTGGTGTTGGTGCTGGCTTTGGGTGGCTGGGCGTTCTGGTGGGTCAACCACAGTTTGCCGCTGAGCGCGCCTACGCTGGAACTGGCGGTCGAGCCCGGCACCCCGCCGCGCAGCGTGGCCAGGGATGTGGTGGGCGCGGGCGTGCAAACCTCGGCCGATCTGTTGTACTGGTGGTTTCGCCTGTCGGGCCAGGCGCGAAGCATCAAGGCCGGCAACTACGAACTGGAAACGGGCCTGACCCCGCGCAGCCTTTTGGCTAAGTTGACACGCGGCGAAGAAGCCCTGCGCTCGGTCACTTTGGTGGAAGGCTGGACCTTCAAACAAGTCCGTGCCGCACTGTTGAAAGCGGAGCATTTAAAGCCGGATACCGAGAGCTTGCAAGATGCACTGATCATGGCGCAGCTGGGGCTGCCAGACCGTCACCCCGAAGGCCGTTTTTACCCGGATACCTACACTTATGCCAAAAACAGCAGCGATCTGAAAGTGCTTTTGCGCGCCATGCACGCGATGGACAAACAACTGGCACTTGCCTGGCAAGCGCGCAGCACCAATTCGCCCTTGAAAAACCCCGATGAATTGCTGATTCTGGCCAGCATTGTCGAAAAGGAAACCGGCCTCGCCAGTGACCGTGACATGGTCGCCTCGGTCTTCAGCAACCGTCTGCGCATTGGCATGATGCTGCAAACTGATCCCACGGTAATTTACGGCATGGGCGACAAATTTGACGGCAACCTGCGCCGCCGAGACTTGCAGACCGACACGCCCTGGAACACCTACACCCGAGCTGGCTTGCCGCCCACCCCCATCGCCATGCCCGGCAAGGCCTCGCTGATGGCAGCCGCCCAACCAGCCAGCAACCGCGCCCTCTACTTTGTGGCGCGCGGCGACGGCAGCAGCCAGTTTAGTGACAACTTGGACGCGCACAATCGTGCTGTCAACAAATACCAGCGTGGCCAGTGATGCCCATCCAGCCATAACCGTTATGACACTCCCCGGACTCTTTATCAGTTTTGAAGGCATCGATGGTGCCGGCAAGTCAACCCACCTTGACGCTTTGGCGCGGGCGTTTCGCGCGCAGGGCAGGGCAGTGACCTTGACGCGTGAACCTGGCGGCACGCCATTGGCCGAAAAACTGCGTACCCTGGTGCTCAACGACCCGATGGACGCCATGACCGAAGCCCTGCTGGTGTTTGCCGCGCGGCGTGACCACTTGCAGCAGGTGATCGAACCCGCATTGGCGCGCGGCGACGTGGTGCTGTGCGATCGCTTTACCGATGCCACTTTTGCTTACCAGGGTGGCGGGCGTGGTTTTGACCTGGAAATACTTTGCTATTTGGAGCAACTTGTGCAGAGCGTGAAACTGGCTGACGGTGATTTTGTGCGCCAGCCTGAACTGACACTATGGTTTGACCTTGCGCCTGATGTGGCCGCCGTGCGATTGGTGGGTGCGCGAATGCCAGATAAGTTCGAGGCCCAGCCGGTGACGTTTTTTGCTCGCGTGCGTGCCGGTTACCAGACACGTTATGACGCCGACCCGCAGCGTTTTGCCCGCATCGCTGCTGAGCAAACCCGTGAAGCGGTCTGGCAAAACGTGCTGATCAGCGTCAGGCAACGGGGCTGGCTGGCATGAGCGCGTTACCCGCCACAGCTGCGTCGGTCGCGCCCTGGATCGCCGAGCAAACCCGGGCGTTGCTGGCCCAGCGCGGTCACGCCTGGCTGCTCGCCGGACCCTCTGGCCTGGGACAGTACGAACTGGCGCTGGCGCTGGTGCGCGCCTGGCTGTGTGAGCGCGCCACGGCGCAGGGTGCCTGTGGCGCGTGTGGCAGTTGCCACGCCATCGAGGTGCGCGCCCACGCCGACCTGTGCGTGCTCATGCCCGAGACCGTGATGCTGGCCCTGAACTGGCCGCTGAGCGAAAAGGCGCAAGATGAGCTTGACAACAAGAAACGCAAACCCAGCAAGGAAATTCGGGTCGAGGCCATGCGCGATGCCGTTGAGTTTTCGCAACGCACCAGCGCCCGTGGCCGGGGCAAGGCGGTGCTCGTTTTTCCGGCAGAACGTATGAACGTCTATACCGCCAACGCCTTGCTCAAGACCCTGGAAGAACCGGCGGGTGATGTCAAGTTTGTGCTGGCCACCGACGCCGCCCACCAGTTGCTACCGACCATTCGCAGCCGCTGCCTGGTCCACACCATGACCTGGCCCGATCGGGCCGTTGCATTGCAATGGCTGCAAGGGCAGGGCGTTCCCGCAGGCCAGGCCAGCGTCATGCTGCGCGCCGCCGGTGGCCGGCCGCAGGACGCGCTGCAGTTTGCCTCGATTGCCGGTTTGTGGCCGCGCTTGCCGCGTGCCGTGCAGGCGGGTGATGTCAGCGTCTTCAAGGACTGGACATCAGCCCAAACCGTGGACGCCTTGCACAAGCTGTGCCATGACCTGCTGGCAGTCCACAGTGGTGCCCAGCCACGCTTTTTTGAGTTGGCCGATTTGCCCAAGGCGGGTGGCTGGCACAGTCTGACCACTTGGGCCAAAAGCTTGTCAGACACCATGCGCACGGTCGAGCACCCTTTCAACGCTGGCTTGATGCAAGAGGCTTTGGTCAGCCAGGCGCAACTGGCCATAAACGCTAAACATTAACACTAAACACTGGCGCAAACCCATGAATTTCACAGATTCCCATTGCCATTTGAATTTTCCCGAGTTGCTCGCGGAATTGCCAGCTATTCGTGAGGCCATGGTCCAAGCCCAGGTCAGCCGCGCCCTGTGCATCAGCACCACGCTGGAGGAATTTGGCACGGTGCACCGGCTTGCCCTTGATTTTGATAATTTCTGGGCCACCGTGGGCGTGCATCCTGACAACGAAGGTGTGCGGGAGCCAGCGCTGGATGATCTGCTGACTTTGGGCAGTTTGGCGCGGGTGGTGGGCATTGGCGAGACCGGCCTGGACTATTACCGGCTCAATGGCCGCACGGTGGCTGACATGGCATGGCAGCGCGAACGCTTTCGCACCCACATCCGGGCCGCACAACAATTGCAAAAACCCCTGGTGATTCACACCCGGAAAGCCTCAGAAGACACTTTGGCTATTTTGCGCGAGGAGGGCGAAGATGGCTCGGCCGGCTGTGCTGGCGGCGTATTCCACTGCTTTACCGAAGATGAAAGCGTGGCCCGCCAGGCGCTCGATTTGGGCTATTACATTTCTTTTTCGGGTATTCTGACTTTCAAGAGTGCCCAAAGCTTGCGCGACGTGGCAGCCATGGTGCCGCTGGACCGGCTGTTGATCGAGACAGACAGCCCTTATCTGGCACCCGTGCCGTACCGTGGCAAGACCAATAATCCATCCTTCGTGCCCTGGGTGGCAAAGCAGTTGGCAGAGATCAGGCAAGTGCCTTTGGAAACCATCGCTGAGCGCACGAACGCGAATTTCGACACCCTATTCAAAGGAATTTTTGCATGAAACAGATGAGTCAAAAGCTAATGTTAAACATTAAGAAAATTATTTATCTATATGTTTTCATTGGTTTTACCATTGTTAATGCTGGTTCCTATGATGATTTCTTCACGGCGATCAAACACGACGATGCAGGACAGATCAGTGCGCTGCTCAATCGTGGATTTGATCCGAACACGGTTGACCCAACAGGTTCGGCGGCCCTCATTGTGGCTATCCAGAATGCCTCTTTCAAAGTGACCCAGGCGTTGATCAATCATCCAAAAATCAAGGTCGAAGTGCGTAATGCGGCCGATGAGAGCCCCTTGATGCTGGCGGCGCTAAAAGGTGAAAACTTGTTGTGTCAAGGGTTGATTCAAAAAGGCGCCGAGGTCAACAAAACGGGTTGGGCACCTTTGCATTACGCGGCGACCAACGGGCACCTCGAAGTGATGCAACTGCTGCTTGCGCATTACGCATACATCGACGCCGCTTCACCGAACAACACCACGCCTTTGATGATGGCAGCCCACTACGGCACACCAGATTCTGTCAAGTTGTTGCTGGATGCCGGCGCTGACCCCATGCTCAGGAATGATCTGGGTCTGACAGCCATCGATTTTGCCAACCGTGCAAATCGCGCTGATTCAGCCAACATCATCGCCGCATTCGTTCGAAACCGCCAACCCAAAGGGTCTTGGTGACGCGCAATCTAACTTCATACGATGTATATTATGTTAAGTTACTACCTTAATATAGAGTGCTGAAATCCGTAATTCATGCTCTTTCAAGAAACACTGTAAGCGACAACCGGCGCAGTTGGGTCCAAGAATGACGTACCCAGCGCAACTTGGCCTTTGCCATGCAGCACGCATTCAGCGCGCCTGAGCATGAGGTCTGAACCGCCCCCGGCAAAGCGAATCCAGCTGCCATAGGAGCTTTCGTCAACAAACTGGAAGCTGCCGTTGCGCCACTCGATGCGGGCGTGGGTTCGTGAGACGCGCGGGTCGTTCACCACCATGTCAAGCTTGCGCATGCGTCCCAGGTGAATCGGCATCTCGAAAGCGTGAAACGTCTGTTTTATGTCGTTGTAGGACAGGACGATCTGCCCACCCAAGATATCACCGCTCTTGAGCGCATCCAGATTGGCAGGGTTTTGGATCGTGAAATATTCGGAGTTCTGTTCTTCTTTCCACTCAATCTGGTACACGGTGCAGGGTTCAGAGCGGCCGCGAATGGTGATCGGCCCCAACAAACGGTAGTGGACATCATTGCGCTCCGGACTGTTTTCAATGGCCTGGTCGTTGACCCAGATTTGATGCGGCCCGGTGAGTTCGCTCAAGCGCGACGCGGTGTTGACAGCATCACCATAACAATCGTCATCGACCAGCACCACATCACCCCGAACCACACCGATGCGTAACGGCATGCAGAGTTGGGGTGGCAATTTAGCCAGGCGCAATTGGTAGCTGCGCTGGATATCGACCACGGTGGCGATGGCATCGGGGCTGTGATCAAACGTGGCCAGTACCCCATCGCCCAATAATTTGACGACCCGGCCTCCGTTGGCGGTAAATTTGTTGGCCACCCAGGCAGTGGCCTCGGTCACTGCCTGGGTGGCTTTGGCATTTCCAAGAGACTCAAAAACCCCTGTGCTACCAAACAGATCGGCAAAAACAACGGTGGTTTGAACGTTCATGACCAATCAATGCTCCATTTACGACCGTAGTTTATGGCAAGGCCCTGTGCTTGCTGTCAACGATGCCCCCAAAGCAGCAGGACATCGCGCCCATCCACATTCAAATCGACGCTGGCACCCACTGGCAACAGAACTTTGGTGGCAACATGGCCATAGGGCAAATTGGTCAGCAGCGGGACCTTGATCTGTTGGTGCAGCCAGTCCATGACGCTTTGCAGCTTGAAGCCGCGGTCATGGGCGACGAGTTTGAATTCGGTAAATTGACCCAAAACGACGGCTTTTTGACGTGCAAGCACTCCAGCGTGCAGGAGTTGGGTCAGCATGCGTTCAATGCGGTACGGATGCTCTGCCACGTCTTCCAGAAACAGCACGCCTCCCTTGATTTGCGGAAAATAGGGCGTTCCCAAAAGGGAGGTCAATACCGTCAGGTTGCCACCCCATAAAGTGGCATTTTTCAGGTCAAAGGCAGGTGCATCGCTTGCCATGATGTCGGGCTTGCGGTGCTGACGCCAGCCGGTGCCCTCCCCTTGCCCCAGCAGCAAATCGTTGAAGCAGTCCTCCATGATGTCATCGGATTCGCCCTTGACACCAAAACCCTCGCACAGCGCCGGTCCGGCCCAAGTGACAGCACCCATCTGCGCCAGCAGCGCATTCTGAAAAGCAGTGAAATCACTGATGCCAACAAACTGCATGCCCTGAGCCACAGCCTTGGCCACTTGTTTGTACTGAATGCCCGGCAGGATACGCGTCAGACCATAGCCGCCGCGGGAAATTAGCGCCACGTCAGCTTTGCTGGCTGCCGCGCGGTGAATGGCGGTGAGGCGGGTGGCATCATCGCCAGCAAAGCGCTGGTAACTTGTCAAGGCATCGGGGTCAACTTCGACCTCGTGTCCCAGTGCCTGCAGCCGCGCAAGACCACGCTTGAAGGCCGCTTTGTCGCGGACCGCGCCAGACGGGGAATAAATGTAGATGTGCTTTTTCATAAAACCTGGTTACTGCTGAATCTGAGCAGCTAAGGCAGTTTTCAAACGCCGTTGCCGGAAAAAAATTTGCAACATATCGGCACATTCCTGCGCCAGCAGCCCGCCCTGCACTTGCGTTTGATGGTTCAGCTGGGTTTGTGCAAATAAGTCAATCACTGACCCAGCCGCACCCGTCTTGGGGTCGGTAGTGCCAAACACCACACGTTTAAGGCGGGCATGCAGCATGGCACCGGCACACATGGCGCACGGCTCCAGCGTCACAAACAACTCGCATTCAGGCAGCCGGTAATTGCCCAGCACTTGTGCCGCAGCGCGCAAGGCTTGCATTTCGGCGTGTGCGCTGGGGTCATGGGTGGCAATGGGGGCGTTGCAGCCAGTGGCGATGACGATGCCGTCCTTGAGCACCACAGCGCCCACCGGAACTTCACCTGCGGCGTCGGCCAAAGCCGCCTGGGCCAAAGCCAGAGCCATGGCTTGCACGTCGGTCAACAAATCACTCCCACTCAATCGTGGCCGGCGGTTTGCTGCTCACGTCGTAAGTGACGCGGTTGATGCCACGCACTTCGTTGATGATGCGACTCGACACCTTTTTAAGCAGCGCATAGGGCAGTTCGGCCCAGTCAGCGGTCATGAAATCGCTGGTTTGCACGGCGCGCAAGGCCACCACGTAGTCATAGGTGCGGCCATCGCCCATCACGCCGACGCTCTTGACCGGCAAAAACACCGTGAAGGCCTGGCTGGTGAGGTCGTACCAGCTTTTGCCGGTGGCCTCGTCGATGAAATTGTTGAGCTCCTCAATGAAAATGGCGTCGGCCCGGCGCAACAAGTCAGCGTATTCCTTTTTGACTTCGCCCAAAATCCGCACACCCAAGCCAGGGCCGGGGAACGGATGCCGATAGACCATGTGAAAAGGCAAACCCAGTGCCACGCCAAGCTCGCGGACCTCATCCTTGAACAATTCACGCAAGGGCTCCAGCAATTTCAGCCCCAGCAGTTCAGGCAGACCACCGACGTTGTGGTGGCTTTTGATGACCACAGCTTTTTTGTTGCCAGCGCCGCCCGACTCGATCACATCCGGGTAAATGGTGCCCTGGGCCAGCCACTTGGCACCATTTTTTGTTGAATCTGACGCCGTCAGGGCAAGCGCTTGCGCCTTGAACACCTCGACAAACTCACGGCCGATGATCTTGCGCTTGGCCTCAGGGTCGCTGACACCCGCGAGGTGTCCCAAAAACTGGTCTGCTGCATCGACGCGAATGACCTTGGCGTGCAGTTTGCCGACGAACATGTCCATCACCATGTCGCCCTCGTTCAGGCGCAGCAAACCGTGATCGACAAAGACACAGGTCAGCTGGTCGCCAATGGCGCGGTGAATCAGGGCTGCAGCCACCGATGAATCGACACCACCAGACAGTCCCAAAATGACCTCTTCATCACCCACCTGGGCGCGAATGGCCGCCACCGCCTCGGTGACGTAGTCGCCCATGACCCAATCGGCGCGGGTGCCGCAGATATCGAGCACAAAACGCTCCAGAATCGCCGCACCGCGCTTGGTGTGCGTGACTTCTGGATGAAACTGCACGGCGTAAAAGCGGCGATCCTCGTCAGCCATGCCGGCAATCGGACAACTGTCGGTGCTGGCCATCAACTTGAAACCATGCGGCAATTCGGTGACTTTGTCGCCATGGCTCATCCAGACTTCGAGCATGCCATGGCCTTCGGGCGTAGTGAAGTCCTGAATGCCTTCGAGCAACGCGGTGTGACCATGTGCGCGCACCTTGGCCGGGCCAAATTCACGCTGGTGCCCGCTGGTCACCAGGCCACCGAGTTGATGCGCCATGGTCTGCATGCCGTAGCAAATACCAAGCACTGGCACGCCTAACTCGAACACCGCTTGCGGCGCCTTGTCGGTGGTGTCTTCATAGAC
>PFUD01000088.1 GCA_002789915.1 Comamonadaceae bacterium CG_4_9_14_3_um_filter_60_33
GCAGCAGCGGCCACCGCGAACCCTGCCAACACCCAAACCCCGTCGCGCTCAAGCACCCCGAGCGCCATCAGGCTAATGGCCAGAGCAGGCAGCACGTTGCCCAAAGGAATCGGCAGCACCAGCAAGACCGAGAGCAACAGCGACAGAAAGCCTACAAAATATTCCATCGGCGGCAGGGCCAGAATCGTCAGGCGGGGGCGCAACAGACCTTCGGCGCGCTGCAGCCAGGGCACGATGCGTTTGACCAATGAAGAAAAGTCTGAACGCGCCATCGAGCGCTTTGCCAGAAAGGCCGGCAACCACGGTGCCCGGCCCAGCATGAGTTGTGCTGCCAGAAAGATCAGTGGCGCCCCCAAAACGCTTGAAGTGCCGGGCGGGGTGGGCAAAACGTTGGGAAAGGCAAAGATGAACATCAGGGCACCCGTCGCCCGGTCACCAAGAGCAAGCAGCAGATCGCTGATGGCGATGCGCTCGCGCTGGGTATCTTGCGCTAACTCCCACAGAATGCTCGACAACGAATGACCGCCTGAAGGTTTGTTTTCGATGGATTTGAGCACCCGCTCATTTTACAAAGCCCTCGGCAGCACGAAGGGCGGGCGAAACACGCTGGCATCGCGGTAAAAGACCGCATCTTGGTTGGCGGCACACCAGCCAGGCACACCAAGCACTGGCAAATGGGCAAAGGGCTTGGTGGCCAATTTGTCGGCGTTCAAGTCTTGCGCCAGCCAGGCGTCCATGCTGTCGATGGACGGGGCATCTGCCAAAACGCGGTAAACATGGGCGGTGATCGACTTTCTTGGCACCACCAGTTTTTCCAACAGGGCGTGGCCAAACAGCACCAGATGCGCCTGACACCAAAGCGGGCGTAAATCAACAAATAAGCGTTGCCAGTCTTTGGCCACCAGGGCCTGCCACAGTTCGTCGGGAGCAAGAATGGCTGCTGTGGCATCATGGTCTGTGAAAAACTTTTAACTATTCCCGCATTTTGCCGCTTGGTTTGAGGACTTTGAATCAATATGACTGCATTGAACGCTTGCTTGTTGCGCGCCGCTCTTGGCGCCTGCCTTGTCCTGGTCGCGCAAGCCGCGCTGGCGCAGGACAGCGCGCCAACAGCCGCCACCACACGCGGGGGCTGGGCCACCGCGCCCAGGCACTCTGCCGGCATCGCGCCCGACCCGGCGAAGCTGGTCGACACCGCCATCGTCCAGGTCTATGCCGCGCCAACTTACGGCTGGCGCGGCTTTTTTGCGGTGCACCCCTGGATCATCTACAAGCGCAAGGGCGAGACGGCCTACACCCGCTTTGATGTGGTCGGCTGGCGCGCGCCACATGTGGTGCGGCGCAATTACGCGGTGCCTGACGGACTTTGGTATGGCTCAACCCCCGAGTTGCTGGTGGACCATCAGGGTGAAGCGGTTGAACTGATGATCGACGACATCGAAACCGCTATCTCCAGTTACCCCTTCGCCGACCAATACCGCACCTACCCCGGCCCCAACAGCAACACCTTCATGGCGCACATCGGGCGGCAGGTGCCAGCACTCAAGCTCGACTTGCCGGCCAACGCCATCGGCAAAGACTACCGGCCATTGAGCAGCCCGCTGGGCGTGTCATCTTCCGGCTCGGGCCTACAAATCGGGCTGCTGGGCCTGCTCGGTGTGAGCGTGGGCGTGCAGGAGGGGTTGGAGTTTAATGTGCTGGGGTTGAACTTTGGCGTTGACCTCAACGCCCCGGCGCTGCGATTGCCGTTCTGGGGTCGTTTGGGATTGAAAGACACGACCACTTCCAGCCGGTTGACCAGCACGGATCACGAACTGGCTGACCGATAAGTCGGCGTGATCCGGATGGATGACTTTTTTTCGTTCACTTATCTGTGGCTTGTGGCCAACCTTCTTTTCAAGCCAACCAAAATGCAGACTGCCTGTCCCGCTGCTTCCGAAATTGGCGGGGCCCCACGTGTCAGTCGAACGGCAGGGCACAGTGATCAAATGAAGCCCTCACTCATTTTCTAAGTTTCCCTCTCATGGCTCGCATTCAAATCCGGCTCCCCGGTCTATTTGCCTTTTGCACCGACATCACGCTGTACCAAAGCCACATGAATTATGGTGGGCATCTGGACAATGCACTTCTTCTTACTGTTGTGTCGGAAGCGCGTGTCAGGTTCTTCAAATCCCTTGGCTACACCGAACTCGACGTAGAAGGTGTTGGCATTCTGGTGGCCGACGCGGCGCTACAGTACCGCTCAGAGGCATTTCATGGCGAAGTGATGGTGGTGCGCATGGGTGCAACCGACCTCGGCCACAAGGGCTTCGACTTGGTTTGGTCAATGAACGAGCAGTCCACCGGGCGCGAGGTAGCCCGTGGCAAGACCGGAATCGTCTTTTTTGACTACGAAACCCACAAGGTTGTATCCATGCCAACGGTTTTTCGTGACAAGTTGGCCCGGTTCAAGACACCCAGTGCTCTGGCGCCCTCTGTGGACGAGCCACCAAGCGTTCCGGCATCAGCGGACAGACTTCGCGACTCAGTCAACACAGGCCTTCATCTGGGGTAGTGCGAAGCCGCCACCCTACAATCTTCCCGGCGTAATTTTTGCACGCTGTGCAGCCAGTAGCGTGCACCGGGATACGCACAAGCCGACCTGGGCATGGATCGGCAAACCTTGTATCGAGAACTAAAAAAACATGAATCTATTCACATCGCTGCGCTATCTCGCCGCCCTGCACCAGCACAAGCATTTTGGACGCGCCGCCGAGGCTTGTCACATCACCCAACCCGCTTTGTCCAATGCGATTCGGGCCCTGGAAGAAGAATTCGACACCGCAATTGTCAAACGGGGCCACGCGTTTCAAAGCTTTACACCTGAGGGTGAACGCATCTTTGTCAGTGCCCAGCGGATGCTCCATGAGCAGGAGTTGCTGGAGCAAGACCTCAAGAGCGCGGCCGGTCGACCCGCGGGCTCCCTGACACTGGCGGCCGTGCCAACGGTGATGCCGATGGCGGCGCGCTTTGCCGGCATCTTGCAGGCCCGGCACCCGGGCTTGATTGTGGTGTTGTGGGCCATGAGTTCGTCTGATATTGAAGCCGGTCTGGAAGACTTGTCGATTGATCTTGGCTTTGGCTTTACCGACCGATTGCAGGCAAAGGTTGCCAAATTGACGACCGTTCACCAATACACCGAACGCTATTTTTTGCTGCGCCGCACAGACCCGCCTGCCAAGAAAAGCCTGCGCTCCAAGTCGCGGCCGATGTCGTGGCAAGACGCGGCGCAATTGCCGTTGTGCTTGTTGACCCCTGACATGCACAACCGCGCGATTATTGAGGACGCTTTCAGACAAGCCGGCATTGTGATCAAGCCGGTGATTGAGACCAACTCCATTTTGGGCTTGGGCATGGCAGTGTTGGCAGGCGAGGTCAGCAGCATCTTGCCAGGGGCGTTAGTCGATGTGCTCAGCGGTTATTCTGAGCTGGAGGCGGTCCCGCTGCACGCGCCGCAGGTGTTGACCCCGATTGGATTTATGTACGCCTTCAATGACCGTCCCTCACACGCGCTTCGTGCCGCGCTCAACATGGCCAGCGAGCCAACCTGGCTGCGCCACATGGCCTCACATAGCGGTGTGCCGCCACCCAAATTGCCCAAACGGCAAAGCACCGCACAGTGATTTGGCACGCATTGAATAATCAGGGTTTACCCTAGTCATCTATAAGACTTCTGTATCGGCCTATTTGCATTCAAAATTGGACGAACCACTGACCTCGCGTTGACACTGCCTGCACCCCACAAACGGTGGGCCTATAACGCAGGAGACAACGTGTCAAACATTCCTAAGCTTTCAAACGCGAGCGCCGCCATTTCCGGTGGCTCAGGCTTGCAAATGCCGCACGCCGGTAACGCCGATGCCGGCAATGCCGCCGCAAGCGCGGCCCCCAGTCGCTGGCTGGTTGCCATCATGGGCACCGTGTTGCAAGTGGTGCTGGGGTCGATTTACTCGTGGAGCTACTTCCAAAAACCGCTGATGATTTTTGCTGGCTGGAACAATCAGCAAGTGGCCTTGATTTTCTCTTTGGCCATCTGCTTTTTGGGTCTTTCCGCTGCCATGGGCGGTATTTTGCTGCCCAGGTTTGGCCCGCGCAAACTGGCGGTTGCCGGTGCGCTGCTCTACGCGCTGGGTTGGGCGATCAGTGGCTTTGCGCTGGAGAGCAAGAATCTGGTGCTCTTGTACGTGGGGCTGGGCGTGATCGGTGGCATCGGCCTTGGGCTGAGCTACGTGACCCCGGTGGCGACCGCTGCCAAGTGGTTCCCGGACAAAAAAGGTTTCATCACCGGCATGGTGGTCATGGGCTTTGGTTTGGGTGCCTTGCTGATGAGCAAAGTCATTGCCCCGTTTTTGCTGGGTATTTGCTCGGTGACTGACGGTGGTGTGACCACAGTGCTGTGGCCGACTGTGTTCTATTACATGGCCTTTGCCCTGGGCATTCCCGGTGTGATCGCAGCTTATTTTCTGCAGAACCCGCCGGTGGGCTACGCCCCGCCCGGCTGGCATGGCTCAGTCGCCGCCAACGCCGATGGCCATGACGACAGCGTCACGCCGGGTGAATGTGTGCGCTCGCGTCGTTTTTGGTTGATGTGGTTCATTTTCTTTTGCAACATCACTGCGGGCATCATGTTCATCGGGTTTCAGTCACCGCTGATTCAGGACTTGTTCAAGGCCGCTGACCCCACCATGAGCGCTGCCGCTCTGGCCGCTGCGGGTGGCACCTTGATTGCCGTGAGTTCGTTGTTCAACGGAATCGGACGGTTTTTCTGGGGCAGCCTGTCCGACAAAATTGGCCGCATCCAGACCTTCAGGACCATTTTGGCTTCGCAACTCGTGGTGTTTTTGGTGCTGACGCAAATCACCAACCCGTACGTTTTTGGCGCCTTGGTGGGCTACGTGCTGCTGTGCTACGGCGGCAGTTTCGGCACGGCCCCGTCGTTTGTTTTGACCGTTTTTGGCAACAAGGTGATGGGCGTGGTCTATGGCTGCCTGCTGACCGCCTGGGCTGGCGGCGGCTTGGTCGGGCCGCAACTTGTGGCCGTCATCAAAGACAACCTCAAGGGCGACCCCACCCGTGCGGCCAATTTGATATTTTTGATTGGCGCGGGCTTCTTGACCGCTGGCTTGCTGGTGTCTTTTGCGCTGAACAACAAACCGTTTGTCCGCAAGGCCTAAGGTCTGTTTAAAACACGGAACCCCATCAATGATCAACGAACAAATTCTTCAGCGTATCGATACGCTGGCGGCGCGCTACCCCAAGCGTGAATCCGCTTTGCTGCCTGCCCTGGACCTGCTACAGCGCGAAAACAACAACCATCTCCTCAAGGAAGATGCGCGCCTGGTGGCCTCGCGCCTCAAGGTTTCCAGAAGCAAGGTGCAGGGTGTGGCGACCTTCTACACCATGCTTAACAAGAAGCCGGTGGGCAAATACCACCTGCAGGTCGACACCAATGTGCCAGGCATGTTGATGGGGGCCGATGTCATTCTGGCCCACTTGGTGCAGACGCTGGGCATTGCAGTGGGTGAGACCACCGCTGATGGCCTGTTCACCTTGTCTGAGGTACAAGACCTCGGTGCTTGCGGCACCTGCCCGGTGATTCAGGTCAACGACAACTACCAGGAGTCGATGACCATTGCCAAAACCGACGCGCTGATTACCGCGTTAGGACAAGGCGAAATGCCCGTCTCAGAACCCATCAATCATGTGGGCGGCGAGCGCACTGTGTTGCTCAAGCACCGCCTCACGCCCAACGCCACGGCGCTGGCCACC
>PFUD01000007.1 GCA_002789915.1 Comamonadaceae bacterium CG_4_9_14_3_um_filter_60_33
CAGCGCGCGCATTGTGGGCGACATCAAACTGGCGCGCCCCATGAAAATTGTGGTGGACTGCGGCAATGGCATCGCCGGAGCCTCGGCGCCGGGCATTTTGCGCGCCATTGGTTGCGAGGTGACCGAACTGTTCAGCGAGGTTGATGGCAACTTTCCCAACCACCATCCGGACCCGAGCAAGCCCGAGAATTTGCGCGATGTGATGGCCGCGCTCAAGGCGGGTGACGCCGAACTTGGCCTGGCCTTTGACGGTGATGGCGACCGCTTGGGTATCGTCACCAAAGACGGCAACACCATTTACCCGGACCGCCAGATGATGCTGTTTGCCCGCGATGTGTTGACGCGCGCCCCTGGTGGCACCATCTTGTTCGATGTGAAATGCTCACAGCGTCTGGCGCCGGCCATCGTGGCAGCGGGTGGCGTACCGATGATGTTCAAGACCGGCCATTCGTTGATCAAGGCCAAGATGAAAGAAATCGACTCGCCGCTGGGCGGTGAGATGAGTGGCCACATCTTCTTCAAGGAGCGCTGGTACGGCTTTGACGACGGCACCTATGCCGGTTGCCGTCTGCTGGAAATTTTGAGCCAGTCGCCTGACGCCAACGCGGTGCTGAACGCTTTGCCGTCCAGCTTTTCAACCCCCGAACTCAACGTGAAATGCGCCGAGGGCCAGCCCCCGCTACTGGTGGCGCAACTGGTTGCTGCCGTCAATTTTCCGGCGCCGGCCACGCTCAATACCATTGACGGCTTGCGCGTGGACTGGCCTGATGGCTTCGGTCTGATTCGCGCCTCCAACACCACGCCAGTGCTGGTGTTGCGCTTCGAGGGCCACACACCTGAGGCGCTGGCACGTATCCAGCGCGACATGATGGCGCTGTTGCAACAGGTGCTACCCGGTGCGGTGACAGACGAGGCGGCGCATTGAAGATTTTGATCGTCAAGCTGTCATCGCTTGGCGACGTGGTGCACGCCATGCCAGCCGTGCAAGACATGCTGCGCGCCATGCCCGACGCGCAAATCGACTGGGTGGTGGAGCGCGGGTTTGCGCCGCTGGTGCAGCGCTGCCAGGGCGTGCACCGCGTGATTGCCTGTGAGCTGCGGCGCTGGCGCAAGGCTCCCCTGAACCATGACACACGCCGCGCATGGACAGCCTTCAAAGCCGAACTGCAGCAGCAAGCCTACGACGCGGTGATCGACTTGCAGGGCCTGACCAAGTCTGCTCTGATCGCCTGGCTAGCGCGCCTTGCTGACGGCGGCAAGCGTTATGGCCTGGCCAACCAGACCGAGGGCTCCAGCTTTGAGGCCCCCGCGCGTTGGGTGGCGCATGATGCCATTACGCTGCCAGCGCATAGCCACGCCGTAACGCGCTCGCGCGAACTGTGTGCGCAGGCGCTGCATTACCGCTTGCCTGATGTGTTGGTATTCGGGCTGGTGGCGCGGCCATCAAGTCCACCGCACCTTGGCAATGATCATGAACAAGAAGCGGGTTTGGCAACTTGGCGCGAAGGCGAATTACGCGGCACGGTGGCGCTGGTGCACGGCACATCACGCGCCGACAAGGAGTGGCCGCTGGCGCACTGGCGCGAATTGGCGCAGCGGCTCAATGACACCGGTTTTGACGTGGGTTTGCCGCATGGCAGCCCGGCCGAGCAGCAAACGGCGCATGACATCGCTCACGGCCTGGCGCACGCCCGGGTGTGGCCGCGCCTGTCGCTCGACGCGCTCACCGATGCGCTGGCCACTTGCAGTGGCGTGATCGGGGTGGACAGCGGCCTGAGCCACATCGCGGTGGCGCTGGACTTGCCGCATGTGCAGATTTACAACTTTGACACCGCCTGGCGCACCGGCCCGCTGGTTGGCCCTGGTACTGACTCCTGTGGGGGAGACTTCAGTCCGCCATGGTCGACTGAAGTCGAGCCCGCAAAACTTCAAAAATCAGTGCGCCAGTGCAGCGTGTTTGCCCAGCCCACACCCTCGGTCGATGCCGTCTGGCAAACCTGGCTGGGGGTTTTTTCAAACGCGCCGCTTGCATGACGCGCTGGTTCTATTCCTGGTTCATGTGGCTGGCGCAGCCGCTGCTCAGGCGCAAACTGGCGCGCCGCAGCGTGCAGGAACCTGGCTATGGTCAATTTGTCGAAGAGCGTTTTGGCCGTTACAAGCAATTGGTGCCAGTCCACAACGGCCCGACTCTCTGGATTCACGCCGTGTCGTTGGGCGAGACCCGCGCCGCTGCCGTGCTGGTGACGGCACTGCGCCAACAGTTGCCGAAAATGCGTTTGCTGCTCACCCATGGCACCGCGACCGGACGTGCTGAAGGCCTGAAGCTGCTGAAAGACGGCGACTTGCAAACCTGGCAACCGTGGGATACCCCGGCTGCGGTGCGGCGCTTTTTGTCGCATTTCAAACCTGATCTGGGCATTCTGATGGAAACAGAGGTCTGGCCGAATCTGGTGACGGATTGCGACTACCTGGGCGTGCCGCTGATGCTGGTCAATGCGCGGCTCAGTGACAAGTCTTTGCGCAAGACACAGCGCCTGGCCTGGCTGGCGCGTCCGGCGTATGCCGCGCTGGCTGCCGTCTGGGCGCAAACCCCGCAGGATGCGCAGCGGCTGCAGTTTTTGGGTGCGAGGGTACAGGGCGTGCTGGGCAACCTCAAGTTTGATGCCGCACCCAATGCCGACCAACTGTCACATGGGCGCTCCTGGCGCGCGCAACTTGCCCGACCAGTGGTGATGTTCGCCAGCTCGCGCGAGGGCGAAGAACTGGCGCTGCTGGAGCTCCTGAGCCGTCGCTGCGAGCGTGCTGAATCTGGTCCGGTTCAGCACGCTGACCATGACCATGACCTCGTCGCGGCGAGAGAAGTGCGGCAGTCCATGCATTCAGAGGTCATGGATTGCGTTACTTCGTTCGCCATGACAGGAGTTGAAAACGTGCAGTGGCTGATCGTGCCGCGCCATCCGCAGCGCTTTGATGCTGTGGCGGCGCTGATCGAGTCCCATGGCTTTGTCGTGCAGCGGCGTAGCCGTTGGGGGCAGGGCGGGCCGGTTGCGCCTGATACCGCGACGCCCACGATCTGGCTTGGCGATTCTTTGGGTGAAATGGCGCTGTATTACGGCTTGGCGGACGCGGCCTTGCTGGGCGGCAGTTTCGAGCCGCTGGGTGGCCAAAACCTGATCGAGGCCGCCGCCTGTGGGTGCCCGGTGGTGATGGGGCCGCACACCTTCAACTTTGCTGCAGCCGCCGAGCAGGCGCTGGCTGCGGGTGCCGCGCAGCGGGTTCAGGACTTAACGCAGGGCGTGGTTGCTGCAAGTGGCATTGCGCTCAATCCGGCGCTGCATCGGACCATGGTGCAAGCCAGTGCCGACCTGTTTGGACAAAACCGGGGTGCCGTCGAGCGGACCGTTCGGGCGGTGCGACAACTACTTGATCAGCAAGATGTTGATGGCGTTTAAGTCGTCAGCCGTGAGCGTGCCGTTGGCCTGGCGCAGCTTGAGGGTGGCCAGCAACACGTCGTAGCGTGCTTTGGCCAGCTTGGCCTTGGTGTCGAACAAGGCGGTCTGGGCGTTGAGCACATCGATGTTGATGCGCACGCCCACCTGATAACCGAGTTGGGTGGCATCGAGCGCGCTCTGGCTGGAGGCCTCGGCGGCTTCCAGCGCCTTGACCTGGCCCAGACCAGATTCAACGCCAAAAAACGCGGTGCGCGTGGCTTGCGCCACATTGCGCTTGGCGGCTTCGAGGTCGCTGCGCGACTTGTCCTCCAGGGACAGTGTTTCCTTGATGCGGTTCTGGATGGCAAAGCCGGCAAAAAGTGGCCAATTCAAGCCCAAACCCACTTGAGCCACGTTGGTGCGGTAATCCTGTGCAAAGTTAGATGAGCCATTGTTGAGCGTCACGTTGTAGCTACCCGTGAGGTCAAGCGTGGGCTTGTTGCCGGCTTGTGCTTTTTGCGTTTCGAGCTGGGCGACTTCCAGACCCAATTGGGCTTGGCGCACGGCCGGGCTCTGTTGCTCAGACTCTGCTACCCAAGCGTTCACATCGTTGGGTATCACCGGCGCAATCACCACCGGCACCGTCAACGGCTTAGGCTCGGCGCGGTCTTTGCCGGTGAGCTGATCGAGTGCCACCTTTTTAACACGCAAGTCGTTTTCCGCAGCAATTTCCTGCGCCAGCACCAGGTCGAAACGGGCCTGGGCCTCGCGAGTGTCGGTGATGGTGGCGGTGCCAACCTCGAAATTGCGCTTGGCTGAAGCCAGTTGCTCGGATACGGCAGACTTTTGCGCTTTCACAAAATCCACGTTGTCACCAGCGGCCAGCACATCGAAGTAGGCTTGGCTGACGCGCACGATCAAATCCTGGTCTGCGGCTTGCAGTTGTGCCCTGGCGACCTCAGCAGATTTTTTGCCCTGGGCCGCTGCGGCGACATTGGCGGGTCGGTACAGCGGATGGCTGGCGCTCACGGTGGCATTTTGGTTACCATAGGTGCGCTCAAATTCTGCAACGTCACTGGTGATGTTGATCCGGTTCGCACCGAGCCCAAGGTTGACGCTGGGCAGCAACCCGGCTTTGGCTTGCTCCGCTTTGAATAAATTGGCTTCATACAGTGACCTGGCCGACTGGTAACTGGCATCAAAGCTGCGCGCCGCATCATAGAGTTCCACCAGGCTTTGTGCCTGTGCGGGCAGCACGAAGGCGGCGGTCATGGCCAGGGCGAGGGGGAGTTGACGCAAGTTCATCATGATGTGCCTGAGGTAGGGTGCCAATAAAAAGCCGAATCAGTAGCGCGGCACGCTTGGATCCACTTCGGAAGACCAGGCGTTGATACCGCCCGCCACATTGGCCACGTGCTTGAAGCCGCGTGCTTTCAGGAAGTTGGCCACCTGCATGCTGCGCGCGCCATGGTGACATAGGCAGGCCACGGGCTGGTCGGGATCGAGCTCATTGAGGCGTGGCGGGATCACGCCCATCGGGATGGTGATGAGTTCGAAGCCATCGGCCTTGATGCTTGCGGTGCGCAGCTCATGGGGCTCGCGAACGTCGAGTACCACCGGATTGCCATGGCCGCGCACGGCGTCGAGCCAGTCTTTGAGTTGAATCGGGCGAACTTGTGTGACCATATTTAAAACTTGAAAGTGTCTGGGTGCGGGAAGTTGAGCAGGCGCGGCGCGTTGTCGTCCCACTGCTCAACACTGTTGAAATTGGTTTCGCTGGTGCGGGTCACTATCTGCGCGTGCATGATGGGTTCGTCGCCCACGATCGCAATCAGACGACCACCCACCTTGAGCAGATTCAGCAGGGACTGTGGTACTTCAGCCACTGAGCCGCCAAGCACGATCACGTCAAAAGGCGCCTCGGCTGGCGTTCCTTTGGAACCGTCCGCCAGGCGAACCTCCACGTTGTGGATGCCTGCGCGCTGTAGGTTGGCGCGGGCCATGTCGGCAATTTCGGGGTTGATTTCCAGCGAGATCACGCGTTGCGCCTGGTTTGCCAGCAGCGCCGTCATGTAGCCCGAGCCGGTGCCGATTTCCAAAACCTTGTCGGTTGGCTGAACGGCAGCATCTTGCAATAAGCGGGCTTGCACACGAGGTGGCAACATACTTTGGCCGCCGGGCAGAGCAATGGCCATGTCAACGAAGGCCAGCGATTTTTGCGCCAGTGGCACGAAGTCTTCGCGCTTCACGCTCGACAGCAACTCCAGCACCGCGTCGTCGCTGACGTTCCACGGGCGAATTTGTTGCTCAATCATGTTGAAGCGGGCTTGTTCCACGTTTTGCAAGTTCATCTTTGGTACTCCTGGGGGTATGTTAACGGAATCGCTAGATTTTAGCTGTTGGCGCGGTCAGTGTCCCTGACTTGGACCGGCGTAGCGCCGGGTTTTCGCCAGAATCTGCGCAACCATTGCGCGAAATCATCCATATAGCAATAGACCACTGGCACCACCACCAGCGTCAGCAGTGACGAGGTGATGACGCCGCCGATGACCGCCTGGCCCATGGGCGCGCGCATTTCCGAGCCCTCAGACAAGGCAAGCGCCAGCGGCAGCATGCCGAAAATCATGGCCAGCGTGGTCATCAGGATGGGGCGCAAGCGCACCTTGGCCGCCATCAGCAAGGCGTCGTGCCGATTCAAACCGTCTTCGCGCGCCCGGATGGCAAAGTCCACCAGCAAAATGGCATTCTTGGTGACCAGGCCCATCAGCATCACCACGCCGATCACCGAGAACATCGACAAGGTGGAGTTGAACAGCATCAGCGCCAGCACCACACCGATCAGTGTCAGCGGCAGCGCGGTCATCAGCGCCAGCGGCTGGAAAAAGCTCTTGAACTGGCTGGCCAGAATCATGTAGATGAAGATCACCGCCAGCGCCAGCGCCGACAGCGCGTAGCCAAAAGCTTCTGCCATGTCTTTCACCGAGCCGCTGAACTTGTAGCTGTAGCCCGGCGGCATGGCGATGCTGTCCATCGCGGTCTTGATGCCGGCCGACACTTCGCCGGCTGATTGACCCGAGACGTTGCCGGTGATGGCCACCTCGCGGGTCAAGTCGCGCCGATTGATCTGGTTGCTACCCGTGGCCTCAACCACGTTGGCCACCTGGTCGAGCCGCACCACGCGCGCGCTGCCGTCTGCCTGAGTGCCCACGGTGAAGGGCAGGGCGTTGAGGTCTTGCGGCTGGTTGCGTGATTGCGGCGACAGGCGCACGTTGACGTCGTAGGTTTGGTCGTCGGGCGCGCGCCAGTTGCCCACCGTTTGGCCTGCTACCAGCGTGCGCAGGCTGCTGCCGATTTGCGCCACGCTCAGGCCCAGGTCGGAAGCCACGTCGCGGCGCACCTGCACGTCGAGTGTTGGTTTGTCAGGTTTCAGCGATGAGTCCACATCGACCAGGCCCGGCACGTTGCGGATTTTTTCTAGCGCCAGCGCATTCAAGCGTGACAGTTCGCCCATGTCAGCGCCCTGGATGGAAAAAGCGATTTGTTTTTGCCCACCCACCGGGTCGAGCAGCCCGACGTGAGTGACGCTGATGCCGGGCACTTCGCGCAGGCGCTGGCGCAGCACGGTGGACATCGCATCAACGCTGCGCGTGCGTTGCTTGCGGTCCACCAGCCGGATGTAGATGCTGGCGTACATCTTGCCCTGCGCGTTACCGGTGTTGATGGTGGTCAAGGTGTAGTTGACCTCGGGAAATTCGCGGATGATGCCTTCCACTTGGCGCGCCCGCGCCTCGGTCACTTCCAAAGACGAGCCCACCGGCGTGTTAAAGGTCAGGTTGGTCTCGGAAAAATCCGACTTGGGCACAAACTCGGTGCCCAGCAGCGGCACCATGAACAGGCTGCTGACAAAAATTGCCAGCGCCAACACCACCGTGCTGATCTTGTGGTCCAGCGCCCAGCGCAGAATGCTCTGGTACAGATCGATCAGCGCGTCGGTGCCCACATCAAACAAATGGGTGACGCGGCCGATGGTCTTATCGTAAAAAGTTTTCGGCGCGTGGTGCTTGCCATGGGCCTCAATGCTGGGGTCGTGCCAGATGCTTGAGAGCATCGGGTCGAGCGTGAAGCTGACAAACATCGAGATCAGCACCGCTGCCACAATCGTCAGGCCAAATTCGTGGAAGAACTTGCCGATGATGCCGCCCATGAAGCCAATCGGCAAAAACACCGCCACGATCGACAGCGTGGTAGCAAACACCGCCAGACCAATTTCAGCGGTGCCATCCATCGAGGCATCAAACGCGCCCTTGCCCATTTGCACATGGCGCACGATGTTTTCGCGCACCACAATGGCGTCGTCAATCAGCAGCCCCACGCACAAGCTCAGCGCCATCATGGTGATCATGTTGATGGTGAACCCCATCAGGTTCATGAAGAAGAAGGTGCCGATCAGGGCAATGGGCAGTGTCAGCCCGGTGATGACCGTGGAGCGCCAGGAGTTCAGAAACAAAAACACAATCAGCACCGTGAGCAACGCGCCTTCAATAAGGGTTTGCTGCACATTGGCCACCGACACCCGGATTTGCCGCGAGCCATCGGTGATTTGCGTCAGCTTGATGCCCGGCGGCAATTGCTGCTGCAGCTCCGCCAGGGTTTTGTTGAGGCCATCGACCACGCCGATGGTGTTTTCGTCTTGTGACTTTTGCACGTTCAGCAGTAGGGTGCGCTGGCCGTTGTATAGCGCCAGGCTCTCTATTTCTTGCGAGCCATCTTTCACCTCGGCCAGTTGGTCAACGCGCACTGGCGCGCCGTTTTTGCGTGCGATGATGATACGGCCGAAGTCCTCGGGGCGCTGCATGCGTGCGGCGATCTGGATCACCCGGTCTTGCGCGCTGGAGCGGATGCTGCCCACTGGATAGTCCTGGTTCTCATTGCGCACGGCGCTGGCGACTTGCTCGGGCGTGATGCCGAACGAGGCCAGCGCTTGCGGGTTCAGATAAATGTTGATCTCGCGCAAACTGCCGCCCACCAAGGCCACCGAACCGACGCCGCGCACGTTTTCCAGCCGTTTTTTCAGCGTCTGTTCGGCCCAGCTGGTCAATTCGACCGCATTGAACGCCGTGCCCGCGCTGGCATCGGGCAGCACCGCCACCGACCAGATGGCACGGCTGGCCGGGTCGAAGCGCAGCACGCGCGGTTCCTTGACCTCATCGCGCAGCGTGGCGCGGATGGCGGCCACCTTTTCGCGCACGTCGTCGGCGGCTTTGCGGCCGTCCATGTGCAGGCCAAATTCGATGATGACTACCGACTGGCTTTCATACGAGCGCGAGGTGAGAGCGTTGATGCCGGCCACCGAGTTGACGCCTTCCTCGATTTTCTTGGTGACTTCGCTCTCGACAATTTCAGGCGAGGCGCCGGGGTAGTTGGTGCTGATCACCACCACCGGGAAATCGACGTTGGGGAACTGGTCCACCTGCAGCCGCTGCATGGAAAACAGCCCCAGCACGACCAGGGCCAGCATGACCATGGTGGCGAACACTGGGTTGTGCAGGCTGACGCGGGTGAACCACATTTACTGGCTTCCTGCTGCGGCGGCGGTCGTCGTCACCAGCGTGCCGGCGCGCAGGCTGCCCACCGTGCCGTCGATCACCACGCCGCCCTCGGGCAAGCCGCTGACCGCCACCATGGTCACGCCGTCGGCATCGCCACGCTCACCCAACGTCACGTTGGCGTGCTGCACCTGGTTTTGGCTGACCAGCTGCACGTAGGGTTGCGGCTTGTCGGTGCGCACGCTGCTTAAGGGCAGGGCCAGCGTTTGCACTCGGCCAACCGTCAGATAACCCTGGGCAAACAGGCCGTGGCGCAAGTTGGCATGCGGGCGAATAGCCAGATACGCCAGCACGGCGCGGCTGCCCACGGCGGCGCTGGGGTTGATGCGCACCACCTTCGCTTGAATGGTCTGATCTGTCCCGTCAATCGTCAATTGGGCGCTTTGCCCCAGCTTCACCTGCAGCGAGTCGGCGGCGTTCAGGCTGGCTTCGAGCTCCAGTTGGCGGTTGTCCACAATCTCGACGATGCGGGTGTCCACCGACACGCGTTCGCCCGGTTGCACCATGCGTTGTGAAATTTGCCCGGCGATCGGCGCGCGCAGAACGGTGTCGGCCAGCGCCTTGGCCGCCACGTCAGCACCCGATTGCGCCGCAGCGTAATTGGCCTGGGCCGCGGCCAGGCTGGCTTGCGACGTTTCTAGCGCCGTGCTCGAGATGAAGCCCTGCGCCACCAGCGCCTGGTTGTTGTTGAAGCTGCGCTGGGCAATGTCCACCTGCGCCTTGGCCGCTGCGGCCTGCTGACGCGCCTGGCGCACACGGGCATCGGTTTCGGTGGGGTCGATGTGGGCCAGCACCTGGCCGGCGGTCACGCTGTCGCCCTCGCGCACGCTTAAAGCCCGCAGCTCGCCCGCAATGCGTGCTTTCACCGTCGCCGTGTTAACGGCGTGGATGGGCCCGGAAAGCACCACGCTTTTCACCAGCTCAAGCGACCTGACCTGCACCAGGTCGCTGGCGGCCAGGCTGATGCTGACTTGCGATTTTTGTGCCACCTGTTGCGCTTCCAGTGCCACCTGGCGGTCTTTGCGTGCAGACAGCGTGCGCACGGTGCCTGCGACCACGAGGGCCAAAACGAGGCCGGCAAGCGTCCATTTGATCCAGGGTTTCATATTGGTGTCTGCTCCGGGAGAACGTTGCGTGGGGTTGAGGCTAATGGGGATTGAGCGCAAAAACCATACAACAGCATGTCGAGCTGCGCTGCCAGATAGCTTTGCGGGTTGAGCTGCGCCTGGGCGCCGCAACAGGTACCCAGGGAATGTTGCCATAGCGCCAGAAACAGCATGGGTGCCATCACCAAATAGGCGCCATAGGTGACATCCATCGGGCGAAATTCGCCGCGCGCCACGCCACGTTTCAGAATGCGCTGAATCAGCGCATGAGCGGGTTGCATGACTTCATGTTGGTAAAAGCTAGCCAGTTCGGGGAAGTTTTGCGCTTCGCTCATCATCAGCTTGGGGATGCCGCTGGCCTTGGTGGTTCCCAGGCGTTCCCACCAGCTGAACAAACAGTGGCGCAGCATGTCCCGGGTGCTGCCCTCGAAGCGGTCGAACTCGTCGTTCCATTCGGCAAAGCGGCTAGACATGTTCTCGCGCACCACGGCCTTGAACAGCTCCTCTTTGCTTGGAAAGTATAAAAACAGCGTGCCCTTGGAGACCCCGGCACGCGCCGCCACTTCCTCGACGCGGGTGGCGGCAAAACCCTTTTCAACGAACAGGTCCAGCGCAGCGGCCAAAAGCTCGCCCGGACGCGCGCTTTTGCGCCGCGAGCGCCTTGGCTGTGCGTTGGGCAAGGCGCCAATTTGTGGCTCGGTGTGGGATGCGACGTTCGGCATGAGCTAATGACTAATTGGTTATTAGTGTATCTCAAGTGCAAATTCTGCCTGCTCACACAAAGGCCCGGTTGCATCAGGCTTGCCGTTTTGCGGCTAGCATGAAGGTGTTGGTCATTTTTTCAGGTTAGCAATTTCAAGGGGATCGAGTCATGCAACAAACAAGTCAAACCATCACGCTCGGCGGCGGCTGTTTTTGGTGCACCGAGGCGGTTTTTGTGCAGGTCAGGGGTGTGCTCGACGTGGAGTCGGGTTATTGCAACGGCCAAACGCAGCAACCCACTTACGAGCAGGTGTGCACTGGACGCACCGGACATGCCGAGGTGGTCAAACTGGTCTATGACCCGCAGCAGATCAGCGTGCGGGAAATTCTGGAAATCTTTTTTGTGATTCACGCCCCCACCACGCTTAACGCCCAGGGCAACGACCACGGCACGCAGTACCGCAGCGGCATTTACTTCAGCACGCCAGAGCAGCAGCAGGTGGCGCTGGCGCTGATCGACGAACTCAGCCAAAGCGGCGCCTATGCGCGCCCCATCGTCACTGAAGTGCTGCCGCTGACCAATTACTCGCCGGCAGAGGACTACCACCAGGATTTTTTTGAAAAGAATCCTCATCAGGGCTATTGCATGGCGGTGGCTGCGCCCAAGGTGGTCAAGTTTCGCAAGACGTTTGCGCGTTTGCAAAAGTCAGACCGATAAAATCCGTCCATGGTCACCAAACTTCCCAAATCTCCCTCCATTCAGCCTATTGACATTCCTGAGAGCGACGGCACCGTGGTGCTGGAGCGCCGCACCCAGCGCACCCAACCGCCGCAGATGTACCAAGTGGTGATGCTCAACGACGATTACACGCCGATGGAGTTCGTGGTGATGGTGTTGCAGGCGTTTTTCAGCAAGGACCTCGAAACCTCGACTCGCATCATGCTCAAGATTCACTTGGAAGGCAAAGCGGTGTGCGGCGTGTATTCGCGGGATGTGGCCGCTACCCGGGTTGACCAGGTGCTCGATGCGGCCGCCCGGGCCGGGCATCCGCTCAAGTGCTTTTGTGAACCTGCGGCGTCCTAAGGGTCCTAAGTATTTGAATCCCGACGCCGTCACATGAATTAAAAATCAGATTACAGTCAAAGCCTGAAACAAAAGCCTTAAAGGAATCCCATGATTGCCCAAGAACTGGAAGTCAGCCTCCACATGGCGTTTGTCGAGGCGCGTCAACAGCGCCATGAATTCATCACGGTGGAA
Source organism: Comamonadaceae bacterium CG_4_9_14_3_um_filter_60_33 (assembly GCA_002789915.1). Taxonomy (GTDB): domain Bacteria; phylum Pseudomonadota; class Gammaproteobacteria; order Burkholderiales; family Burkholderiaceae_C; genus Rhodoferax. Next base: position 12,104 of record PFUD01000007.1, read on the forward strand.
CATTTGTTGTTGGCCTTGCTGGACAACCCCAGCGCCGCCGAGGTGCTGCGCGCCTGCTCTGCCAATATTGATGACCTGCGCAAGTCGCTGTTGACCTTCATCAAGGACAACACGCCGCAAGTCGCCGGTACCGAAGACGTCGATACCCAACCCACGCTGGGTTTCCAGCGCGTCATTCAACGCGCCATCATGCATGTGCAGTCCACCGGCAGCGGCAAAAAGGAAGTGACCGGCGCTAACGTGCTGGTGGCTATTTTTGGCGAAAAAGACTCGCATGCCGTCTATTACCTGCACCAGCAGGGCGTGACGCGTCTCGATGTGGTCAATTTCATTGCCCACGGCATCAAAAAGAGCGACCCGCCCGAGCCGGTCCGGTCCACTGAAAATGCCGCCGAAGCCGAGGAGGGTACAGCCGAGAAGAACGAAAAAGCCTCGCCACTGGAGCAGTTCACGCAGAACCTCAATCAGCTTGCCAAAGACGGCAAGATCGACCCGCTGATCGGGCGTGAGTTTGAGGTCGAGCGCGTCATTCAAATCCTGTGCCGGCGCCGCAAG
>PFUD01000125.1 GCA_002789915.1 Comamonadaceae bacterium CG_4_9_14_3_um_filter_60_33
GGCCATGCGAATGCAGTCTTTGAGCACTTTCACGCCCACCCGCAGGTTGGCCAGCGGGTCGAACGCGGCATACTGGCCGCCAAAGTCTTCGTATTTGTCGCTGTGGATCTTGGTCATGACCTGCATCAGGCCTTGCGCGCCCACATGGCTTTGGGCAAACGGGTTAAAGCGCGACTCGATAGCCATCACAGCCAGGATCAGCGTGGGTTCGATTTTGACCTGCGCACCCACGCTGTAGGCCTCGGCCACCAGCGCGCCGATGGGCTCGGGTGCCACGCGGTATTTCTTGCTCAGCCAGTAGGCCACAGCGGCTTGCTGCTTGGGCAAGGCTTTGGGGTCAGTGGCGGTGGCGCGGTCGTTGGCAACGGGGTCGCTGACCATGCCAACACTTTCTTGCTGGCGCTCTTGCAGCACGCTGTAGAGCTTGCTTTCGCCAAGCTCGCGCAGCTCGGGGCGCGCAACCAAAGCCATGACAACGAACAAGACGGCCAGGCCAATCAGGGCAAAGCTGTTGTGGGTAATCTGAAAAAAGCCTTTGGTGAGGATGGTCGTGGCTTGCCTCAGGCGGAAACTCATGTTGTAAGACGCTGTCATAGCTTCTCCTTCTTGCGCGAGGGCCGTTGTGTGCTTCAAGACAAACTTGAAACTCACACCGGGGACCCAAGCATGGGTTGTTACGCTATCAATATCCTGCGGTTACTGGCCTGGTGGTGCAGAGATTTGATGTTGCCGGGTTCGGCAGCGGATAAGGGTTATCCCTTGGTTTTGTCAAGGTTGGCGAATTCTAGAGGCGGTGAATATACCTAGTCAACCATATAAATTAGGTTTTATATTCTAGAAAATGTCTGGAAATTCAACGATGAACGTTAAAACAGTGTCATTGCGATCGCATTGAAGCAAGCAAGCCATGACCCAAACTGCATGAATTGCGGCATGATTTCGCGCCTCTCGTTGACGACCAATGCGAACAGTTTGAGGTGTATGAACAGCCTGTCGAGATTCGTCTCAAATTGTTTTTTTGGTCAAGCGCCAAAACCCGGCGAAAATAGGCGTTTATTCCCGCTGCCTGGCAGTGGGCACCTACTCTATCTAGTGCGCGATGTCGATGTTCCCTTTTTCTACCCAAAACAAAGCAGCCCCCACTCCTGACGCACCTGCCGTCAGCGCCAAAACCGCCCAAGCGCATCCGCTCGATGCCATGACGCTGGGTGCGTTTTCCAAGCAAACCTCGGGTGAGCGCATGGCCTGCATTCGCGAATGGCTGGCGACCAGTCCGAGCGCCGACCAGTTGCAGCAGGTGTTCAAGGAACTCAGCGGCAAGGACAAGGGCGCTGCCAAATTGCTGCGTGAAAAGCTCGACGACATCAAGCGCAGCAAAACGCAGGCCACCATTGCACTTGAATGGACCGACAAGGCCCAGGCTCTGCTGGCCCTGAGCAAGCTCAACCTGGCCGATGCCCTGGCCTGGCAGCGCGATGCCGCCAAAGCCGGCGCGCCACTCAGCAAAGAGCCGCTGGCCGGCCTGAAAGCCCAACTGGTCGAGCGCGTGCGCGCCATCGAAGATTTGCAGCACCGGGTGCAGGTGCAGCGCGAGGCAGCGGTGCTGTTGGCGCAGCGCATCGAAGTGCTGTCCACCAAACCCTGGACCGATGCCCAAGCCGCCCTGGAGGCGCTGGCCTTGGACGTGGTGCATTGGCAAACCGAGGCTGAGGCGTTGCAGGGCGACGCCAACTGGGCCAGTGTTGATGTGCGTTTTGTATCGCAGTTGAACGACTCGCAAGCGCAGTTGCAACTGGTCTGGCAGGCTTTCCAGGAAGCGCTGGCGCTCACGGTGACTGCCGCACAAGACGCCAGTGCGCCGTTGCCCAAGGTGCCGGTGTGGGCTGATGAACTGCGCGTGGCGCGTGGTGTGCCGCTAGAGGCCGTGGTAACGCCCTCCAAGCCCAAAGTGGACCCCGAGATTCGTGCCAAGGCCACAGCTTTTGTGGCTGAGGTGCTGGCCAAGCTGGAGCATGAAATGGCCCAGGGCCATGGCAAGGCCAGCGCCGGTGCGGCCAACGCTTTGCGCCAGGCGCTCAAGGACAACGGCCGTCTGATTGACGATAAGCTTGAAGCGCAGGCCCATGCGGCGCTGGTAGCAGCCGGCGAACTCGAAGGCTGGCAACGCTGGCGCGCCGATCAGTTGCGCGAAGAACTGGTGACCAATGCCGAAGGCTTGCTCAAGCGCCCCGAGGGCCAGGCCATGGGGGGCCGCAAGATGCAGGACCAACTGCGTGCACTGCGTGAGCAGTGGAAGCTGACCGACCAGGGCGGCGTGCCCAACCATGCGCTGTGGAAACGCTTTGACGAAGCCTGCAACGAAGCCCACAAGGTGGTGGAAGCCTGGCTCGAGAAAATGAAGGCCGAGTCGGCCGAGCACCGCGCCCAGCGCCTGGCGCTGATCGAAGAACTCAAGGCTTGGGCCGAGGCCAACCGGGTGGCGCTGGACGACGACTGGAAGGGCTTTAGCCGTGTGCTGCACCAGTTTGGCGACCGCTGGCGCGATTCTGGCCATATCGGCGAAAAAATGTTTGCCGAACTGCAGCCGCTCTGGAAAGCCGCCATCGACCACGCGGCCGAGCCGCTCGAAACCCTGCAAAAGCTCAGCCTGGATGCGCGCCATGCCATGATCGATGAAGCCCGTGCGCTTGGCGAAGAGCCCATGCTGCGCATCGATGCCGTCAAGGCGCTACAGCAACGCTGGCAGGCCGAAGCGCACCGCGTGCCGATCGACCGCCGCCAGGAGCAAAAACTCTGGGACGCGTTCCGCAAACCGATCGACGAGGCCTTCAACCGCAAAACAGCCGAGCGCGAGAAAGCACAGGGCGCCTTGGGCGAGCGCGACCGCACCGTGCTGGAAGCGTCCAAAGCGCTGCAGGCGGCCAATGCCTCAGGCGATGCGCAGGCCATTCGTGCTGCTATGGCTACGCTTGATGCCGCGCTGAGCGGCCAGGTCCAGGCGCAGGCCGCTGTGGCTGCTGCCGGGCCTGCCGAGGCGAATGTGACAACGGCTTTGTCTGACGCTGCGGCGCATGATTCTGCATCAGTGTCTGCCTCTGCTGCTGCGTCAGTAGACGCAGCGGAGGAGACAAAGGCTTCTGCGGGTGAAGCTGTGGCAGGCGAGGATTTGCCGGGCGAAACTGTAACGGGTGAGCCCGTTGCAACCGAGGCCGCCGAAGCTGCGCCAGTCGCTGAAACGGCCAAGCCTGTGGCGCCGCCCAAGCGCGTGATTGCGATGCGCGGCGACGACCGCCCTGGCATGAAAAAAGAAGAACCCGCTACCATGGGCCGCAGCGGCAAGTTTGGTGACCGCAAGGATGGCGGCCGCCCCGGTGGCCGTGATGCACGCGGCCCGGGCCGCATGGACGAGCGTGGTGGCGCACGTGGTGACCGCGCGGACCGTCCCGCCTATGGCGAGCGCTCTGACGCGCCGCGTTTGGGTGACGCCGCCTTCAGGGCGCAGCGCGACGCGCTTGAGCAAGCCCAGTTTGCCCTGCGCAAGCTGGCAGCCCAGGCGCATGGCGAGGCCTTGACGCATTTGCTGGCGGCTTGGGAGACGCGCGACGCGGACCAGGTGCCAACGGTTCAGGAACTGGGCAACCGGGTCAGCCCGGCAGCGCGCGGGGCCTGGGTCAAGGCGCTGTCGCAGCCCGCATCTGGCGAAGCCGCAACGGCCTTGCTGCGGCTTGAAATGGCTGCCGAATTGCCCACGCCAGCCGAGCAGATGAGCGCGCGGCGCATGTACCAATTGCAGTTGCTCACCAAGCGAAATGACCCAACACCGGCGCAAACCTGGGCGCAAGATGCAGCAACCGTGCTGGCATCAGGTTTCGACGCGGCGCAGGTGCGCCGCCTGCAAAACACACTCAAGGTGCTGTTGAAGCCGTAAAACCTCAGGCGCTGGGTGCCACCGCGACGCGTCGGGGTGCGTGGCCAGCCTGTAGTCGCAGCACTTCGAGCCGGGGTGGCTGCGCTTTGGCGTCCCAATCGCTCAAGACCAGCCGCCGCCATACCGGCTGCTGGCTGTTATCGATTACGTGGTCTTTGGGCATGTGGGTGTGGCCGTGGATCAGGGTGCTGGCGGTGTTGGCCTGTAACCAGGCCTTGGCCTCATTGGCGTCCACGTCGGCATAGCTGGCGCCGTCAGCTAGGCGCGGTTGGCTTTGGGCGCGCAGCGTGCGCGCCAGGGCCTGGCGTTCGGCCAATGGCTTGGCCAAAATTGCCTGCTGCCATGCCGGGTTGCGCACCTGCAGGCGAAACTGCTGGTAGGCCACATCATCCAGACACAGCGCGTCGCCATGTGACAGCAACCCGCGCTGGCCATCAAAGTCGAGCACGGTCGGGTCAGGCAGCAGCGTCATGCCGCAGCCCTTGGCAAAGTCATCACCCAGCAAAAAATCGCGGTTGCCGTGCATGAAGTAAACCGGCAGGCGCGCTGACGTGGCCCGGATGATCTGCTGACATTGCAGCGCGAAAGCGCCATCGGGGTCGCCAGCCGCACGGGTGATATCGTCGCCCACCCAAACCTCGAACAGGTCGCCAAGAATGAACAGCGCGTCCGCTGGCGTGCTCGCCATGTAGCGCTGCCAAGCGGCAAAGGTGGCCGGCTCGCTGGCCTGCAGGTGCAGGTCGGAGATAAAGTCAAGCGTGCGCCAGCGGGCCGGGGCTGAGACCTCGGACCCAGCCACGGGTTCGACGTACTGGTTGGCTGGCGCGTGGCGGGACATTTGAGTCCCCGTGCGGTTACAGTGCGACGGCTTTTTCGATCACCACGTCTTCCAGCGGCACGTCGTCATGGTAGCCCTTGCGGCCGGTTTTGACGGCCTTGATCTTGTCTACCACGTCAATGCCGCCCACCACTTTGCCAAATACGGCGTAGCCCCAGCCCTGGGCGCTGGGTGCGGTGTGGTTCAGAAAGCTGTTGTCGGCCACGTTGATGAAAAACTGGGCGGTGGCTGAGTGCGGGTCGCTGGTGCGCGCCATGGCCACGGTGTAGTTGAGGTTTTTCAGGCCATTGTTGGCTTCGTTTTCGATCGGCGCGTCGCAGGGCTTTTGCGCCATGCCGGGTTCCATACCGCCGCCTTGCACCATGAAGCCGGGAATCACGCGGTGAAAAACAGTGTTGTCGTAGTGGCCCTTGTTGACGTAGGCGAGGAAGTTGGCGGCGCACTTGGGCGCTTTTTCGGCGTCGAGTTCCAGCGTGATGGTGCCGTAGTTTTTGATGTGGAGTTCGACTTGGGGATTGCTCATGATTTATTTCACCAGGGTTGCGGAGTTGATAAGAATGGGGGTTTTGGGCACGTCGACACCAAACGGGCCGCCGGGGCCGGTGGGTGTGGCCTTGATGGCATTGATCACCTCCATGCCTGAGATCACTTTACCAAAAACCGTGTAACCAAACAGGCGCTTGGAATTCAACAGGTCAGCGCGGGGCGTGTTGGTATACACCTCGCCCTGGAATTCAAAACGCGGCACCGGGTCACCGGGCGGAATGGCGACGGGGTCGAGGCGGCGGTTGTCGGCCACGTTGATGAAAAACTGGGCGGTGGCCGACTGCGGGTCGGAGGTGCGTGCCATGGCCAGGGTTCCGACCGTGTTGCGCAACCCTTTTTCATGGGCCATGCGGCCTTCATGGACGACTGGCGCTCGGGTGGATTTTTGCTGGTAGTTGGCGTCGAAGCCGCCACCCTGGACCATGAAGTTGCCGATCACACGATGAAAAATGGTGCCGTCATAGTGCTTTTCAGTGACGTACTGCAAAAAATTCTCTACCGTCTTGGGTGCCTTTTCGGGGTACACCTCCACCACAAAGTCGCCCGCTGAGGTGGCAAATTTGACCTGTGGCGCGGCTTGCGCCAGCGTCAGGTTGGCCGCAGTCAACAGCGCCGTGGCGGCGACTGCGCTGCGCGCCCAGATACCAAATGTCTTGAAATTCATCTGCTTGCTCCTTGGGAAAAGTTGGCTAAAACCGGGCTGATTGATGCACAACCGCGGCGGGAACGTAGGCCTTACGGCAAAGACTTGAAGACGTCACCGATCAAGGTCAATTTGCGCGGCAGTGCGGCATTGCCGCTGTCGAGTTGCAGGGCTTTGCTGTAGGCCTGACCGGCCAGTCGGGCATAAACATCGCCCAGATTTTCATAAGCCGTTGCATAAGCCGGGTTGGCGCGGATCGCCATTTCGAGCGCTGCGCGCGCCTCGTCATACTGACCGTGCGCAGCCTGTAGCACCGCCAGGTTGTTGTAGGGCTCGGGCAGTTCGGGGTAGTCTTGCGTGAGGCTGGTAAAGGTGGCCATGGCCTCGGCCTGCTGGCCAAGATTGCGCTGAATCACGCCTTTGAGAAAGCGCATTTGGGGGTCGGCCGGCTTGGTCGCCAGGTGGCTTTCCACCTTGACCAGAGCCTCGGCAAACTTGTTGGCGCGCACCAGTTCACGGGTGTCCGAGTATTCGTCCGCCTGGCTTGCCAGCGCCAAAAAGGTGCCGGCAAGGATGAGACAACGCAGGGTTTTTCGTACGACGGAACGGGCGTGCTTCATGGGTGGGTGGGTCTGATGGGGTGGCTCGTCCTGCCTGCCCGCAGGTGTTGACAGGGCCTTATACTGACAAGAATTGTAGCCGACGGGGCTTTTTTTGGGGTGTTGGCCGGTCGCTACACGCCACGCTGCATGCGCCTGGTTTGCGCACCCCAACTGGCACTGCATTGACCCCTCCATTGGATTTGAACGACTCATGAGTTTGCGCATTTACAACACGATGTCTCGTGTGATTGAAGCTTTTACGCCGCTGCAAAGCGGCCATGTCCGCATGTATGTGTGCGGCATGACGGTGTATGACCTGTGCCATCTGGGCCACGCGCGGGCCATGGTAGCGTTTGATGTGGTGCAGCGCTGGCTCAAGCGCAGCGGCTTCCAGGTCACTTATGTGCGCAACGTGACCGATATTGACGACAAAATCATCAAACGCGCCCTGGAAAACGGTGAAACCATCCGCGCCCTGACCGACCGCATGGTGGCTGCCCTGCACCAGGACGCCGATGCGCTGGGCATCGAGCGCCCCACTCACGAGCCGCGCGCCACCGACTACGTACCGTCCATGCTCAAGCTCATCGGCCAGTTGCAGGACAAGGGGCTGGCTTATCAAAGTGGCGACGGCGACGTGAACTTTGCGGTGCGCAAATTCGACGGCTACGGCAAGCTCAGCGGCAAATCGCTTGACGAATTGCGCGCTGGCGAGCGTGTGGCCGTAACTGACGGCAAGACCGATCCGCTCGACTTTGTGCTGTGGAAATCGGCCAAACCGGCGGAACCCATTGATGCCAAATGGGGCAGCGTGTATGGCACCGGGCGACCGGGCTGGCACATCGAGTGCTCGGCCATGTGCGGCGAGCTGCTGGGCCAGACGGTTGACATTCATGGTGGTGGTGCCGACTTGCAGTTTCCCCACCATGAAAACGAAATAGCCCAAAGCGAAGGCGCCACCGGCCAGCCCTTGGCGCGCTTCTGGATGCACAACGGCTTTGTCACGCGCGACAACGAGAAGATGTCCAAAAGCCTGGGCAACTTTTTCACCATCCGCGAAATTTTGGCCCGCTTCGATGCCGAAACGCTGCGTTTTTTCATTGTGCGCGCGCACTACCGTAGCGCCCTGAACTACAGCGATGTGCACCTCGAAGACGCCCGTCAGTCACTCAAGCGCCTGTACACCGCGCTGGCGCTGGTGCCGCCTGACACAGTTGTTATCGATTGGACCGAACCCTTTGCAGCGCGCTTCAAGACTGCCATGGACGAGGACTTTGGCGCGCCTGAAGCCGTGTCCGTGCTGTTCGAGTTGGCTGGTGAAGTCAATCGAACCCGCTCGGGTGCGCTGTCGGGTGTGCTGAATGCGCTGGGCGGCTGCCTAGGGTTGCTTCAGCAAGATCCTCATGCGTTTTTGCAGTCGGGCGCGGCTCTGAGCGAAGCCGACATTACCCAGCGCATTGCCGAGCGGGCGGCGGCCAAGGCCGCCAAAAACTTTGCTGAGGCTGACCGCATTCGCCAAGAGTTGCTGGCGCTGGGCATCGTGCTGAAAGACGCGGCCAGCGGCACCACTTGGGAAGTTACCAAATGATGGTGCTGTCATGATGACTGCTGTAGAAAATTGTCCGACGCCTTCTTATTGGGCGGACGCCTGCAAGCATCTGGTGAAAAAAGACCGCGTCATGAAGCGGTTGATCCCGAAATTCGGCAAGACCTGCCTGCAAAGCCGGGGCGATGCCTTTGCCACGCTGGCGCGCAGCGTGGTCGGTCAGCAAATTTCGGTCAAAGCGGCGCAAACCGTGTGGGACCGATTCGCTGGACTAACGCCCACGATGACCCCCGCGCAGGTGCTCAAGCTCAAGATCGACGACATGCGCTCGGCGGGTTTGAGTGCGCGCAAGGTGGAATACCTGGTCGACCTGGCGATTCACTTTGACGGTGGTTTGGTGCGCGTTGACGACTGGACGGCGATGGACGACGAGGCCATCATCGCCGAACTGGTGGCCATTCGTGGCATTGGCCGCTGGACCGCCGAGATGTTTCTGATTTTTCACCTGATGCGCCCCAATGTGTTGCCGCTGGACGATGTTGGCCTGATCAACGGCATCAGCAAAAGCTATTTCTCGGGCGAGGCCGTCAGCCGCAGCGAAGCGCGTGAAGTGGCGCTGGCCTGGGCGCCATACCGCACCGTGGCAACTTGGTATATTTGGCGCTCGTTGGATCCGGTGCCGGTGGAATACTGATCTGTTTTTTTAAATTTGAAAATGTCCGTCATTGCGAGCGAAGCGCGGCAATCCAGGATGCCTGGGGCCATGGGTTGCCACGTCGCTGGCGCTCCTCGCAATGACGGGTCTTATTGCAATGGTGGGCGACAAAGATGTTCGCAAGCATTCAATCCCCCGATCGTTTAACAGGAGCCCATCATGGCTAAAAAAACCTTCCTCGATTTCGAGACCCCGATCGCCGAGCTGGAAAACAAGATTGAAGAGCTGCGCTACGTGCAGACCGAGTCGGCGGTCGATATTTCGGCTGAAATCACCCAGTTGGCCAAGAAAAGCCAGCAGCTCACCAAAGACATCTACAGTGACCTGACGCCCTGGCAAATCACCAAGATTGCGCGCCACGCCGAGCGCCCCTACACGATGGACTATGTGAACGAGCTGTTCACCCATTTTGTCGAGCTGCATGGTGACCGGCACTTTGCCGACGACCTCAGCATCGTCGGCGGACTGGCGCGTTTCAACGGCACGCCGTGCATGGTGATCGGCCAGCAAAAGGGCCGCGACACCCGCGAGCGTGCCAGCCGCAACTTTGGCATGAGCAAGCCCGAGGGCTACCGCAAAGCCTTGCGGCTGATGAAAACTGCCGAAAAGTTCAAGCTGCCGGTGTTCACCTTTGTCGATACGCCCGGCGCCTACCCCGGCATCGAAGCCGAAGAGCGCGGCCAGGCCGAAGCCATCGGTCGCAACATCTTCGAGATGGCGCAGCTTGAGGTGCCGATCATCGTCACCATCATCGGCGAGGGTGGCTCGGGCGGCGCGCTGGCGATTTCGGTGGGCGACCAATTGCTGATGCTGCAGTATTCGATTTACTCGGTGATCAGCCCCGAGGGTTGCGCCTCCATTTTGTGGAAAACCTCCGACAAGGCGCAGGAGGCTGCCGACGCGCTGGGCATCACCGCGCACCGCCTGAAAGCCCTGGGCGTGATCGACAAGATCGTCAACGAGCCGGTGGGCGGCGCGCAGCGCGACCCCAAACAAATGGCGGCTTTCCTCAAGCGCGCCTTGACCGAAGCGTACCGCCAGGTCAGCGACCTCAAGGTGGCAGACTTGCTGGCGCGGCGCTACGAGCGGCTGCAAAGCTATGGCCGCTTCACTGACACCAAGACCACAGGCAAATAACCTCTCTACCTCGTCGTTGCGAACGAAGTGACGCAATCCATGACCTCCGACTGCATGGACTGCCGCGCTTCGCTCGCAGTGACGGAGCTCCCGTTCAAGGTTTGTGTATGGTATCGGGCCGATTCAGTGGGTTTGCCATGACGCAGTCCTTTGAGCAGGCCATGGCTGCCTTTCAACCAGCCTTGCCACTGGCCGTAGCCTACAGCGGCGGTGCCGATTCCACTGCGCTGCTGCTGGCCTGCGCACGCCGATGGCCGGGTCAGGTGACGGCGGTGCATGTGCACCACGGCCTGCAGGCAGCGGGCGACGACTTCGAGCGCCATTGCCGGGCCTTTTGTGAGCGGCTGCAGGTGCCGTTGGTGGTGCAAAAAGTCGATGCCCGCCATGCCTCGGGGCAAAGCCCTGAAGCCGCCGCGCGCCACGCCCGCTACCGGTCCATCGAGGCGCTGGCGCAGCATGGACCCGTTGCCTTTCAAGCCGTCCAAACCATCGCCATCGCACAGCACGCCGATGACCAGGTCGAAACCCTGTTGCTGGCGTTGAGCCGCGGTGCCGGCCTGCCGGGCCTGAGCGCCATGCCAGCGCAGTGGCAGCGCGCCGGCCTGACCTGGTGCCGCCCCTTGCTGCAGGTCAGCAGCGCGGCGATACGGGCCTGGCTTAAGGCGCAGGGTACAGACTTCATCGAAGACCCCAGCAATGTCGATGAACGCTTTACCCGCAACCGCATTCGAGCGCGTCTTATGCCCCCACTGCAAGCCTGTTTTCCCCAATTTCGAGACACTTTTGCCCGCAGCAGCCGCCACGCGGCGCAGGCGCAAGCCCTGCTGCAGGAGGTGGCGGCTGAAGACCTGAAGCGCATCGGCGTGCCGCCCGACATCAAAGCCATGCAAACCTTAAGCCGTCCGCGGCTGGTCAATCTGCTGCGCCACTGGCTGTTGAGCGTGTACCAGGCCACACCGGCTGCCGCGCAACTTGATGAATTGACAGCGCAACTCGAGGCCTGCCGCACCCGTGGCCACCAGTTGCACATCAAGGTGGGGCAGGGCTTTTGTGTCAGGCGCGGAAAAACCCTTGATTGGTACAATCCGCAGCTTTTGCAACCCACCTCGACCCCTTCATGTCCTTGATTGTTCACAAATACGGCGGTACCTCGATGGGCTCAACCGAGCGCATCAGCAATGTCGCCAAACGCGTCGCCAAATGGGCGCGCGTCGGCCACCAGATGGTGGTGGTGCCCAGCGCCATGAGTGGCGAAACCAACCGTTTGCTGGCTTTGGCCAAGGAACTCGCGCCGTCCACCCTGACCGACGCTTACAGCCGCGAACTCGACATGCTGGCCGCCACCGGCGAGCAGGCATCGAGCGCCTTGCTGGCCATTGCGCTGCAGGCCGAGGGCCTGGAGTCGGTGAGCTACGCGGGCTGGCAGGTGCCCATTCGCACCAACAACGCCTACACCAAGGCTCGTATTGAATCCATTGACGACAAACGCGTGCGCGCCGACCTTGCGGCCGGGCGGGTTGTCATCGTGACTGGTTTCCAGGGCCTGGACGAATCAGGCAACATCACCACGCTGGGCCGCGGCGGCTCTGACACCTCGGCCGTGGCCGTGGCGGCGGCCATGAAAGCCGATGAATGCCTGATCTACACCGACGTCGATGGCGTGTACACCACTGACCCACGCGTGGTGCCCGAGGCGCGCCGTCTGGAAACGGTGAGCTTTGAGGAAATGCTGGAGATGGCCTCCATGGGCTCCAAGGTGCTGCAGATTCGCTCAGTCGAGTTTGCCGGCAAATACAAGGTCAAACTGCGTGTGCTCTCGAGCTTCACGCCGTGGGATATCGACATCAACACTGAGGCCGCCAGCGGCACCCTGATCACTTTTGAGGAAGACGAAAACATGGAGCAAGCCATCGTTTCAGGCATCGCGTTCAGCCGCGACGAGACCAAAATTTCTGTGCTGGGCGTGCCCGACAAGCCCGGCATTGCCTACCAGATTCTGGGTGCCGTGGCTGATGCCAACATCGAAATCGACATGATCATCCAGAACATCAGCAAGGGTGGTTTGACCGACTTCAGTTTCACCGTGAACCACGGTGACTACGCCAAGACCATGGATTTGCTGAAAAACGTGGTGATGCCCAAGCTCGGCGCTGAGGAAGTGGTGGGCGATACCAAGATATGCAAGGTCTCCATTGTGGGCATCGGCATGCGCAGCCATGTGGGCGTGGCCAGCACCATGTTCCGCGTGCTCAGCGAAGAAGGCATCAACATCCAGATGATTTCCACCTCCGAGATCAAGACGTCGGTGGTGATCGACGAAAAATACATGGAGCTTGCCGTGCGCGCGCTGCACAAGGCATTTGGTCTGGATCAGGCGCCAGCCTGAAACAAGCCCCAAGTCGTGACATAATCGCGGCTCTGATTTTCAGGAAACGTGACCGAGTGGCCGAAGGTGCTCCCCTGCTAAGGGAGTATGGGGTGTAGAGCCTCA
>PFUD01000051.1 GCA_002789915.1 Comamonadaceae bacterium CG_4_9_14_3_um_filter_60_33
GCCGGAGTCGGTGAGCCAGTCGATCAGCACGTCTTCGGCGCGCAGCTTGAAGACGTTGAGTTTGGCCGCCTCGAGCAGTTGCTCGCGCTCAGGCCGCGTGGTCATGCGGATGGGTTCGACACTTTTGATGCGAAACGGCTCGATCAGGGTTTTGGGCATGGTGTTTCCTTGCGGGATTTCAAAAAAACCTGAAGGTAGCACCGCTTTTGGGGGCGTGGTGTCGGTTATTTCCAACATGGTCTGCGTTACCACTCACTCCTATCCTGGTTTTCAGGCTGCTTGTAGCCCGGATGAAGCGCAGCGCAATCCGGGGGGTACCCCAAACCGCCGCACAATAGCACTGCTATCTGCCAATGATTTTGATTTCAAGAAACGGCGAAACACCATGCCCCAAGGCATCCCAGAATCAGACTGGAAACTTTTTCGCAAGTTGCACCCCGTGCTGGTTGAACGCTTCTGCAAGCAAATACTCTCCGAGCTTGATGCAGTCAGCGCCGACGAGGCCAAAACTTTTCATCAGCGCTACAGCGACATGTACAAACTCATTGAGCGCAGAGACAATGAGCTGGCGTACCTGTTTGACAACCCGCGCCGTTCAAGCGCCATGGGGCAGATAGTTGCCATCTACCAGCATGGTTTGCTAACTGAGGACGAGTTGAACGGCTTTGGTCAAACACTTGTCAAGCTCGTCAAATTTTTGACCGATAAAGACCTTGTCTGATTGACTCATCACCATGACGTTTAAGGGTGGCCAGTAGCAGGCGCTGGTCATCGGTTTTGCGGGCAATGCGGTGTAGCAACCTAGGCACAGGATCGGCAGATTCAACATGACAAGCTGCCCTTCACATTGAGGTCGTTAAGATAAGCCAAAATACTTGCTTCATCTCAGTGCCACTGGCATGGAAGCAAGTATTGACTTAGGCGAGGGCAATCAAAATGTTCACCGCACCGCTCACAGCGTCCACACGGGCCCAGACAGGCGCCAGCAAAATTGCTAATTGGCGTTTTCAAAAGCTGTTTGAAGACGCAGATGCCATGTCCATCCAAGGCTACCTGCGCGACGGAACGGTGGTCTATTGGAACCGTGCTTCAGAAACCATCTACGGCTACAGCGCAGCAGAAGCCATCGGCGGCAACCTGCTCGACCTGATCATTCCAGCCGAGATGCGTGCGCCGGTGGAAGGCGCTGTGCGATGGATGTTCGAGACCGGCCAGGCAATACCGCCAAGCCGCATGACACTGCGGCACAAAGATGGCCACGGTGTGCCGGTCTATTCCAGCCACACCGTGGTCTCAATTCCCGGGCAGCCACCCGTCATGTTCTGCATGGACTCCGACATGAGCGCCTTGGCCAAGGCGGAAGACGATTTGCGCATTGCAGCCACCGCCTTTGAGTCGCAACAGGGCATGAGCATCACCAACGCCGACAGTGTGATCTTGCGCGTCAACCTGGCCTTTACGCAGATCACCGGCTACAGTGCGGTCGAGGCCGTGGGGCAGCACTCGCGCCTGCTCGCCTCGGGCAGCCATGATGCGGCGTTCTACAACGCCATGAAAGAAGATATTGCACAGCAAGGCTCCTGGCAGGGCGAAATCTGGAACCGGCGTAAAAACGGTGAGGTGTATCCGGAGTGGCTCACGGTCAGTGCGGTCAAAGATACAAACGGCCTGGTAACACACTATGTGTCCATTTTTTCAGACATCAGCGCGCGCAAAGTCGCTGAAGACCAGATCAAAGCCCTGGCCTTTTATGACCCTCTCACACGTTTGCCAAACCGCCGGTTTTTGCTTGACCGGATGGAACAGGCGCATGCCAACTGCGCCCGGCGCGCGGGTCAAGGCGCCCTGCTGTTTGTTGATCTGGATAACTTCAAGACACTCAACGATACCGCGGGCTATGTTCAGGGCGACTTGTTGCTCGAGCTTGTGGCCAGCCGACTCAGCGCCTGCATGCGCGAGAACGACACGGTGGCGCGCCTGGGTAGCGACGAGTTTGTGGTGCTGCTCGAATATCTGGGTGAAAACGAACTCGATGCTGCCAAAGAAGCCAGATCGGTGGGTGAAAAGATACGACACGCACTCAGCCAGACTTATACCCTCGGCGTTTTTGAACACCATAGCACGGCCAGCATTGGCATTGCCTTGTTTGGTGCTGAGCAGCCCGAAACGACCGCTGAACCCCTGAAGCGTGCCGAACTGGCGATGTACCAAGCCAAAACAGCTGGGCGCAACACAATTCGATTTTTTGATCCACAAATGCAGGCAGAAGTCACGCAACGGGCAGGTCTGGAAAACGATTTGCGCGAGGCCCTTAACCAGCAGCAATTTCTTTTGTATTACCAGGCGCAGGTGACAAGCGACGGACGGCTGACCGGCGCCGAAGCATTGGTGCGCTGGCAACATCCGCAGCGCGGACTAGTATCGCCTGCTGAATTCATCCCCTTGGCCGAAGACACGGGCTTGATCTTGCCCTTGGGCCAGTGGGTGCTTGAAACGGCTTGCGCTCAGTTGGCGAAGTGGGCTGCGCAACCGGATTTCAGCCATTTGACACTGGCCGTGAATGTGAGCGCCAAACAGTTCCGCGAAGATAAATTTGTGCCGCAGCTGATGGACTTACTGGCCCGCACTGGCGCCAACCCGAAACGCCTGAAGCTGGAACTCACCGAAAGTATCTTGGTCAATGATGCGGACGCTGTCACCGCCAAGATGACGGCGCTCAAAGCCTGCGGCGTGGGCTTTTCGCTTGACGACTTTGGCACGGGCTACTCGTCACTTTCATACCTGAAGCGGCTACCGCTGGACCAGCTCAAAATTGACCAGGGTTTTGTCAAAAACATCCTGACCGATACCAACGATGCGGCCATCGCCCGGATGGTTGTGGCGCTGGCCGACAGCATGGGCCTGGCTGTGATTGCCGAAGGCGTGGAAACTCAGGCGCAAAAAGAATTTTTGGCGCACATCGGTTGCCACGCCTACCAAGGCTATTTTTTCAGCCGCCCGATTGCATTGGCTGATTTCGAAAAGTTTGCCCAGCAGGAACACTAAGGGCTTAACTAAGGGCTTATTCAACCCGCTCGATCTTGTTGGGCTTGAAGCCCAAATCCGCCATTTTTCCCTTGCGTGCCCGCGCAGCGCGTGCGTTGTTGAGGCTACGGATTTCCAGCGTTTCGTCACGCGCCTTGCCGCCACGGCCAATGCCTTCGATGCGCACGCTGCGGGTGTAGGCCGCCGCGCCGGCCAGCGTGTCCTTGGCTTCCAGGTCCAGCAGCATCAGGCCGCGTCCGCCGTTGGTCATCGCCTTGAGCTCGCTGATCTCAAACGTCAGGATGCGTCCACCCGTGGAGGCGCAGGCGACATGTGTGGCTGGCGCAACCGCCGTGGCGGCATGGGCCACCAGCGAGGGCCGGCACAGGGTCTCACCCTCGTTCACGGTGACAAAGGCCTTGCCTGCTTTCTGTCGCGACACCATGTTGCCCACCGTCGCGGTAAAGCCGTAAGCGGCCGAGCTGCTCAGCAACAGCGTCGCCTCCACCGGTCCGGCAAAGTAGTACAGCAACTGGGTGCCCGCCTCCAACTCAATCAAACTGGTGATGGGCTGGCCGTCGCCGCGGCCACCGGGCAGCAGCGCCACCGCCACCGAATAAACCCGGCCGTTGGAGCCAAAGGCCAGCAGGGTGTCAACGCTGCGGCACTCAAAGGTGTCGTACAGCGCATCCCCCGCTTTGAAGGCGTATTCCGCAACGGCAGAGCCATTGAGCCGGTCGCGCGCCCAGCCTTTTTGCGTGCGCACCCAGCCTTTTTGGCTCACCACCACGGTCACAGGCTCGTCCACCACTTTCACCTCAAGCACCACTTTTTTCTCGGCCTGGATCAGCGTGCGGCGGGCATCAGCGAAGGTCTTGGCATCGGCCTCGATTTCTTTGATCATCAGGCGGCGCAGCGCAGCCGGGCTGCCCAAAATTTCTTCCAGCTTGCTTTGCTCCTGACGCAGACCAGCCAATTCCTGTTCAATCTTGATGGCTTCCAACCGGGCCAACTGGCGCAGACGAATTTCCAAAATATCCTCGGCCTGCCGCTCCGACAAATTAAAGCGCGCCATCAAAGCCACTTTAGGCTCGTCGGCCTGACGGATGATGGCGATCACCTCGTCGATGTTGAGCAGCACCAGCGCCCTGCCCTCCAGAATGTGGATGCGGTCCAGTACCTTGCCCAAGCGATGCTTTGTGCGCCGCTCGATGGTGGTCTGGCGGAATGCAATCCACTCGGCAAACATCTGACGCAGCGACTTGAGCGTGGGCCGGCCATCAAGCCCAATCATGGTCAGGTTGATCGGGCTTGAGGTTTCCAGGCTGGTGTGCGCCAACAGCGTGTTGATGAACTCCTGCTGGCCAATTTTGCTGGTCTTGGGCTCGCACACCAGGCGCACGGCGGCGTCTTTGCTGGACTCGTCGCGCACCCCATCGAGCACCGACAGCACGGTGGCCTTGAGCTGGTTTTGCTCCAGCGACAGGTTTTTTTTGCCGGCCTTGATTTTGGGGTTGCTGAGTTCTTCAATTTCTTCCAGCACGCGCTGGGTGCTGACGCCGGGCGGCAATTCGGTCACCACCAGTTGCCACTGGCCGCGCGCCAGTTCTTCGATCTTCCAGCGCGCGCGGCATTTGAGCGAACCGCGGCCACACCGGTAGACATCGGCAATGTCGGCGGCGCTGCTGATGATCTGGCCCCCCCCGGGAAAGTCCGGACCAGGCACCAGCGCAAGCAACTCGTCGTCGGTCAGGTTGGGCGACTTGATCAGCGCCACGCAAGCATCGGCCACTTCACGCAGGTTGTGGCTGGGGATCTCGGTGGCCAGGCCCACGGCAATGCCGCTGGCGCCGTTGAGCAAGGCAAACGGCAGGCGCGCCGGCAACTGGTTGGGCTCCTCGGTAGAGCCATCGTAGTTGGGTGAAAAATCCACCGTGCCTTCGTCGATTTCGTCGAGCAGCAGGCTGGTGATTTTGGCCAGGCGCGCCTCGGTGTAGCGCATGGCGGCAGCACCATCGCCGTCGCGGCTGCCAAAGTTGCCTTGGCCGTCGACCAGCGGGTAGCGCAAGGAAAAATCTTGTGCCATGCGCACCGCCGCGTCATACACCGACGAGTCACCGTGCGGGTGAAAGCGGCCCAGCACATCGCCCACCACACGCGCGCATTTGACCGGCTTGGCGCCGGTGTTGCCATTGGCGCCGCCAAAGCCCAGGCCCATGCGGCTCATGGCATACAAAATACGCCGCTGCACGGGTTTTTGACCATCGGTCACGTCTGGCAAAGCGCGGCCCTTGACCACGCTCAGGGCGTATTCGAGGTAGGCCTGCTGGGCGTAGGTGGCCAGGTTCAGCGCATCGTCACCCTCGGGTTGCGGCGCTGGGACCGAAGGGGTGGTTGTGAGTTGATCAGTCATAACGAACCAGTTTCCAGAAAATCATAAAAATTACATCTGTTGGGGGGTTTAACCCGCGAGGCAGGCCCTATGGGGGGCTTCCTCATACTGGGGTACCAGAAATCGTCGGCCCCCCTTGCCAGTCATGGCGCAGCGCGCACCATAAGAAGGCTGGATTGCCACGTCACCGTCAGCTCAAACATCAATGCCTATCAGAACCAGTGGCACAGATGGCACGCCACGGCCATTACGTATCACGTTATAAAACTCACCCTCGTAATAGGCGACACCTGAACTCATTTGTGATTGCAAAACTTTCATTGGCAAAATCTCGATACCCACATCGATTTCGTCGCGAACATAGAACGCCAAATGTTTGACAAACAGGTCGTACGCGACAAACGAATATTTACCAAATTGCACTTCAACCGCCACGCGGTCTTTCACAAAATCAGTCTGGTTGTAACTCAGGATGGGCACCTCACCCGCGTCCAATATTTCCTGTTTTTGATGCGCAGCATCCATTGATAGAGTTTTTCGAATTAACTTTTCGCTACGGGTTACCCAATAACTCACACGACTCTCAGTCCAACCCATCTTGTTCAAGGATTGCTTAAAGGCTGCGTTCATATCAGTCGGACTAAAAAGAAGCTTGTCCATCGTGCGTTTTTCCTTCGATACCTTGGTTCGGCACGCATTGGCATCAATCGCAGCAATCACCTTTTCAATTTCAGTCCAAAGCTTGGGCCGATGCACCAATAAAAACTCCAACCCATTAAGGTGCGAATAAGTTTCAGATATCTTCATGTGGTGACACCTCGTACATGGCGCGCTTTTGCATCAAACTCAATTGCAACGCTGAGACTTCTGGGATTTTCCACCGATTGGTTGTAAGAGAACTTCCTGCGTCTTCAGGATCAAACACAGGTTTATGCATAGGCCGAGTTGCCAAACGGCCAGCTAATTGCTCTGCGACTCTGGTGCGAGCAATAGCAACGTAATCAGGTGCCAATTCAGCCCCCAATCCACGTCGACCTTGACGCAACGCAGCAACTACGGAAGTGCCTGACCCGAGAAATGGGTCAAATACCAAATCATTTTCGTCCGTAAGCGACAAAACAAAACGCTCAACCAGTTCCACTGGGAACTGGCATGGATGTGCGGTTTTTTCAACATGATTACTTTTAACATTGGGGATAATCCAGACATCACCTGGATTTTTACCAAGTGGATTGCCGGACAACTCGCCAACTTTAGGTCCCTTGAAGTGTCGCTTGCCAGGATATTTTTGAGGTACGCGTACGGGATCAAGGTTGAATTTGTAATCTTCAGTCTTGGTGAACCACAACACAGTTTCATATCGTCCGGAAAAGCGCTTTGAGCAATGCAAGCCATGCTCAAAGTGCCAGACAATTCGATTTCTCAATTGCAGACCATATTTCTCAAAAATGGGGTAAAGAACGATATCCAAAGGAACAATTTGTCCTTTGTCTACAAAATTGCCAACTTGCCAGCAAATACTGCCAGTTGGGGCCAAAATCCTGACACAGGATTCAATCACCTTTGTCTGCTGTTCCAAATAGTCTTTAAGACTTAATTTTCTTTCATAAGGCTTGCCGATGTTATAGGGTGGTGATGTGATCACGAGCTGTGCTGCAGCATTTGGCATATCTCGCATTAGTGCCAAGCAGTCACCCGCGTAAACCACTTCATCCGCATCATGCACGTAGCTGGTGGTAACCATACTTTCATTCCTTCGCATTTAAATTCACCCAATATTGTTCCATTCCAACTCGAAAGCCAGAAATCGACAGCCCCCTAGGGCCTACCTCGCTAGACGCATGTGTTGACACGCGTTGTCAACCAAAACACCGCTCAAAGCCCAGCTCTCGATCACCGGTTTACGGTTTTGAAACTCTGATCAAGCACCCAACTATCGGCGCTGTGACTGGCATGGGTGGTCACCGATTTCTGGTACCCCAGTATGAGGTGGCCGCCCATGCCAGTCATGGCGCTGGGGAACAGCGTAGAAATTGCCAAAGCCCTGGATTGCCACGTCGTTTCACTCCTCGCAATGACGTATCAGTGAGCGGGAATTTTGTGGCTGTCAAACATCAATCTCCACTGAATCCCCATGTAACTCCATCAGTTCCCGCCGCGCCGCCGCCTCGCCCTTGCCCATCAGCTTGGTCATCAACTCTGAGGTCTCAAGCACACTCAAGTTGCCCAAATGCACCGGCAACAACCTGCGGGTGTCGGGGTTCAGCGTGGTGTCCCACAACTGCTCGGCGTTCATCTCACCCAAGCCCTTGAAGCGGCTGATGGTCCAGGCGGCTTCACGCACGCCTTCCTTGCGCAGCTTGTCCAGAATCGCGGTGAGTTCGCCCTCGTCGAGCGCATAGGCTTTGGACGCCGGCTTTTTGCCACGCGCCGGGGCATCCACTCTGAACAGCGGCGGGCGAGACACAAAAACATGGCCGGTGTCGATGAGTTTGGGGAAGTGCTTGAAAAACAGCGTTAGCAGCAGCACCTGGATGTGCGAGCCATCCACATCAGCATCGCTCAGGATGCAAATCTTGCCGTAACGCAGACCGCTCAAATCGGGTGAATCGCTCGGCCCATGCGGATCGACGCCAATGGCCACGGCAATGTCGTGGATTTCGTTGTTGGCAAACAGGCGGTCACGGTCCACCTCCCAAGTGTTCAACACCTTGCCGCGCAAAGGCAGCACCGCCTGGCTTTCCTTGTTGCGGCCCATCTTGGCGCTGCCACCGGCCGAGTCGCCTTCGACCAGAAACACCTCATTTTCAGCAATATCGCGGCTTTCGCAATCGGTCAGCTTGCCCGGCAGCACTGCCACGCCCGAGCCCTTGCGCTTCTCGACTTTTTGACCGGCTTTCTGGCGGCTTTGCGCCGCCTTGATGGCAATCTCGGCCAGCCTTTTGCCGTATTCCACATTTTGATTCAGCCACAACTCCAGCGCCGGCCGGACAAAGTTGGCGACCAATTTAAGCGCATCGCGTGAGTTCAGGCGCTCCTTGATCTGGCCCTGAAACTGCGGGTCGAGCACCTTGGTGGACAGCACATAACTGGCGCGCGCAAACACGTCGTCGGGCAGCAGCTTGACACCCTTGGGCAAGAGCGAATGCATTTCGACAAAGCTCTTGACCGCCGTGTACAGGCCGTCGCGCAGGCCCGACTCGTGGGTGCCGCCGGCCGGGGTCGGGATCAGGTTGACATAGCTCTCGCGCACCGGCTGGCCGTCTTCGGTAAAAGCCACGCACCAGGCCGCGCCCTCGCCTTCGGCAAAACTGTCATGGTGGGCGTCGGCAAAGCTCTCGCCTTCAAACAGCGGGATGACCGGGTCAGCGGGCAAGGTTTGCGTCAGGTAATCGCGCAGGCCGCCCTTGAACAGCCAGGTCTGGGTTTCCCTGGTTTTCTCTTGCACCAAGGTGACCGACACCCCCGGCATCAGCACCGCCTTGCTGCGCAACAGGTGCTCCAGATGGGCCATGGGCCAGGTCAGGGACTCAAAATATTTGCCATCGGGCCAGACCCGCACCGTGGTGCCTGACTTGCGGTCGCCGTCGGCCGCCGGGCGAATCAGCAGCGGCTCAATCACGTCACCCCCGGCAAACACCAGGCGCGCCACCTGGCCTTCGCGGTAGGTGGTGGCTTCCAGGCGCGTGCTGAGCGCATTGGTCACGCTGACCCCCACGCCGTGCAGGCCGCCGGAAAAGCTGTAGGCGCCGCCCTTGCCCTTGTCGAACTTGCCACCCGCGTGCAATTGGGTAAACACCAGCTCAATCACCGGCGCGTGCTCGGTGGGGTGCATGCCGAACGGGATGCCGCGGCCGTCGTCCTCGACCGTGATCGAGCCGTCGGTGTGCACAATAGTTTTGATCTTTTTGCCATGCCCGGCCAGCGCTTCGTCAGCCGCGTTGTCGAGCACTTCCTGAATCACGTGCATCGGGCTGTCGGTGCGGGTGTACATGCCCGGGCGCTGCTTGACCGGCTCCAGTCCTTTCAGGACGCGGATCGAATTTTCGGAATATTCGGGGTTAACAGATGCGGTTTTGGTGGCCATAGCGGCGCATTGTAATCAGGCCACTTTGAAACAACTGGACAAATACCCAGTTTTCAAAAACCTGCAACAAGCCATTTTTGGCTCTTGTTTTGCTGATGGCCACAGCAACGATCCGGGTACAGTGCTGTTTAAAGATAATGTCAAACTCATGAATAAGCCCATAGATACCAACAGCAGCGAGACTGTGCCCCCTGACATCCCTAATCTGCGGCGCCTGCTTGAGGTCTGCATCAATCACATGAACGATGCCATCGTGATCACCGAGGCAGAGCCCTTCGACAAACCCGGGCCGCGCATCCTCTGGGTCAACAAGATTTTTTATGAGCGCAATGGCTATAGCCCGGAAGAAGTCATTGGCAACACCCCACGCCTGTTGCAAGGGCCGGACACTGATCGCGCCACGCTCGACCGGGTGTACGAGGCGCTTTCAAAATGGCAACCAATACGGGCAGAACTGTTGAATTACCGCAAGGATGGGACGTCTTACTGGAACGAGTTTGACATTGTGCCGGTGGCCAACGAGCAAGGCTGGTTCACCCACTGGGTGTCGGTGCAGCGCGACACCACCGAGCGCAAAAAGATGGAAGAACAGGTGCACCAACTCGCTTTTTTTGACGCGCTGACCCAGCTGCCCAATCGTCGCTTGCTTGACGATCGCCTGAGCCAGGCACTGGCTGCCAGCAAACGCAGCGGCCATTTTGGTGCCCTGATCTTCCTGGACCTGGACAATTTCAAGCTGGTCAATGACAGCTATGGTCATAACGTCGGTGATGCGCTCTTGCGCCAGGTGGCCACTCAACTGAAAGCCTGTGTGCGCGAAATGGATACTGTGTCACGTTTTGGTGGCGACGAATTCGTGGTGTTGCTCAGCGACTTGCATGCGGACCGGGCCGAATCGCTGCACCGCGCCACCGTCTTCGCCGAAAAAATTCGCGCCATCATTACCGAGCCTTTTCCCCTGGCCATCACCGAACCAGGACAAGCCGAGCGCCTGCTTGACCACCAATGCTCTGCCAGCCTTGGCGCGGTCATGTTCCAGGGCCAACAGGCCACACCGACCGATCTAATGAAGTGGGCCGACACGGCGATGTACCAGGCCAAAAACGCCGGCCGCAATGCGATCCGGTTTTATCAGCCCACAAAGCAAACCTGAAGCCCGGGTGCTTTTGCTTGTTTCGGTATATTCCGCAAATGCCGAATTTCCCCAAAACGCTTTCCATGACCCAGGTGCTGCTGTGCGGCGCCGCCATCGTCACACTGTCGATGGGCATCCGGCACGGCTTTGGGCTGTGGCTGCAGCCGATGACGCAAAGCCTGAGCTGGAGCCGCGAAACCTTTGCCTTTGCGCTGGCCATCCAAAACCTGACCTGGGGCGTGACCGGCATTTTTGCTGGCATGCTGGCCGACCGGTTTGGCGCGTTCAGGGTCATCGTGGGCGGCGCGCTGCTCTACGCGCTCGGGCTGGTCGGCATGGCTTATGCCAGCACGGCGCTGCAACTGAGCTTGAGCGCCGGAGTGCTGATTGGCATGGCGCAAGCAGGCACCACTTACGCCATCATTTACGGCGTGATTGGCCGCAACATCAGCGCCAGCAAGCGCTCCTGGGCCATGGGCGTGGCGGCAGCAGCGGGCTCCTTTGGCCAGTTCCTGATGGTGCCCACCGAAGGTTTTCTGATTGACTTTTTGGGCTGGCAGCAGGCGCTGGTGGCGCTGGCGCTGGCTGCGCTCTTGATCATGCCGCTGGCCTGGGGCTTGCGCGAGCCGAACTTCAGGGGCGGCGCCGGGCATTTCCGCGAGCAGTCCATCATGCAGGCGCTGCGCGAGGCCTTCAAATACCGCAGCTTTCAGTTGCTGATGGCGGGCTATTTTGTCTGCGGCTTCCAGGTGGTGTTCATCGGCGTGCACATGCCGAGCTACCTGAAAGACCAGGGGCTGGCCTCGAACGTAGCCAGCACTTCGCTGGCGCTGATCGGTCTGTTCAACGTGTTTGGCACCTATGCGGCGGGCGTACTGGGCCAGCGCATGCAAAAGAAAAACATCCTGGCTTTCATTTACGTCACGCGCGCCGTCGTCATCAGCATCTTCCTGCTGGTGCCGCTGTCGCCCATGAGTGTTTATGTGTTCTCCGCGGTGATGGGGCTGTTGTGGTTGTCCACAGTGCCGCCCACCAATGCCACCGTGGCGCAGATATTTGGCGTGGCACATTTGTCAATGCTCGGCGGGTTTGTATTTTTCAGCCACCAGATTGGCTCTTTCATGGGCGTCTGGCTGGGCGGCTACTTGTTTGACCGCACCGGCAGCTATGACATCGTCTGGTACATCGCCATTGGGCTGGGCGTGCTTGCGGCGCTGGTCAATCTACCCATCAAGGAAGCCGCCATAGTCCGCACACCCATACCACAAGGGGTTTAAGCCATGAAACCGATGCAAAAGTACCTGCTCTACGCCGGTCTGGCTGTGGTGCTGGGGCTGGTGTTTGCCATGTACACCCGGCCCGACTTTGTCATGACGCTGGCCAACCAAGTTTGGGGATGTTTTTGATGTTGCAACACAATGTGAGTGAGCCATCCGGCTGGGTGCGGCGCTGGCAGCATTTGATGCCAACCGGCGCGCGCGTGCTGGATGTCGCTTGCGGCTCGGGCCGCCACATGGCATGGCTGGCGCAACAGGGCTGCCATTGCACAGGCATCGACCGCTCGGCCGAGGCGCTGGAGACGGCCAGCCAGTACGGCAGCATCCATCAGGCTGATATTGAGGACGGCCCCTGGCCGCTGCTCAACGACGGTGTGCCGCAACAGTTCGACGTGGTGCTGGTCACCAATTACCTGTGGCGGCCATTGTTTCCGGTGCTGCTGCACAGCCTGGCGCCGGGTGGCTTGCTGTTGTATGAGACTTTTTCAGTCGGGAACGAAACCGTGGGCAAACCCGCCAGCCCTGATTTTTTGCTGCGCACCGGCGAACTGCTGCAACTGTGCCAAAACCTGCGCATCGTGGCGTTTGAAGATGGCTTTTTGCCCAAACCGGCGCGCTTCGTGCAGCGCATTGCCGCTATCCAACCGCCCGCTGCCGCAACGTCAGGCTTGACAGACGCGCAACCCGCGCGCTACCCACTCTCGCTAAAATGAGCGGCTAAACCATTACATGCAAGACAAAATGCCTAACTCAAAGCCCTTCCTGACCGGCAGTATCGTCGCCCTGGTCACGCCCATGCACCCGGATGGCAGCGTGGACTACCCGGCGCTGCGCAAGCTGATCGACTGGCACATCACCGAGGGGACAGATTGCATCGGCGTGGTCGGCACCACCGGTGAGTCGCCCACCGTGAGCGTGCCGGAGCACCGCGAAATCATCCGGGTGGCGGTCGAGCAAGCGGCCAAGCGCGTGCCGATCATGGCCGGTTGCGGCTCCAACTGCACGGCTGAGGCCATTGAGTTGGCCAAATTTGCCAAAAGCGTCGGCGCCGATTGCCAGTTGCAGGTGGTGCCTTACTACAACAAGCCCACTCAAGAAGGCCAGTACCAGCACTTCAAGGCGATTGCCGAAGCCGTTGAGCTGCCCATGGTGCTTTACAACGTGCCCGGCCGCTCGGTGGCCGACATGACGCTCGACACGGTGCTGCGCCTGGCCCAAGTGCCTGGCGTTGTTGGCATCAAGGAGGCCACCGGCAACATCGACCGCGCCCAATGGCTGATTCGCCAGGCGCCCAAACACTTTGCCATCTTTTCAGGTGACGACCCCACCGCCGTCGCCCTGATGCTGTGTGGCGGTCATGGCAACATCAGCGTCACGGCCAACGTGGCGCCGCGCCTGATGCACGCGCTGTGCATGGCGGCCATTGCCGGCGATGTCAAACGCGCCATGGAAATTCAATTCAAGTTGATGCCGCTGCACAAAAACTTGTTTGTCGAAGCCAACCCGATTCCCGTGAAGTGGGCGGTGGCGCGCATGAATTTGTGCGGTGGCACACTGCGCCTGCCCATGACCGAACTGACCCCGGCCAACGCGCCGGTAGTGGAAGCCGCCATGCGCGAGGTTGGCCTGCTGTAACGCAGGGCCAACAACGCTTTTTTTTCCGCTTTTCATTTGCCGACCCGATATCTCACCTGAAGGATTTTTTGTGAACCCTATTTCCAGACTCGCACTGCTTGGCCTGACCCTGACCCTGGGGGCCTGCACCGTTTTAGAAGGTGACAAGGTGGACTACAAAAGCGCCGGCAAGGCGCCATCGCTTGAAGTGCCGCCCGACCTGACCCAGCTCTCACGCGAGACGCGTTACGTGGTGCCCGGCGGCGCTGTTAGCGCCTCAAGTTTCCAGATTGGCCAGACCAGCAGCCAAACCACGCCGACGGCCACGAGCTCGCTGGGAGATGTCCGCATCGAGCGCGCCGGCACCCAGCGCTGGCTGGTGATCAGCCGCCCTGCCGACAAGTTGTGGGAACCAGTGAAAGACTTCTGGATTGAAAACGGCTTTTTGCTGGTGATGGAGCAGGCCAACCTTGGCATCATGGAAACCGACTGGGCCGAGGATCGGGCCAAAATTCCACAGGACATCATCCGCAGCACCATTGGCAAGGTGTTCGATTCGCTGTATTCCACCGGTGAGCGCGACAAGTTCCGCACCCGGCTGGAACGCAACGCCAGCGGCGGCACCGATGTTTTCATCAGCCACCGCGGCATGGTCGAGGTTTACAACAGTTCATCAAAAGACCAGACCGTGTGGCAACCGCGCGCCGCCGACCCTGAGTTGGAGGCCGAATTTCTGCGCCGCCTGATGGTCAAGCTCGGTGTTTCCCAAGAGCAATCCAAAGCCCTGATCGCCGCTGCACCCGTCACCCAAGGTGCCCGCATCGACAGTGTGAACGGTCAACCTGTGGTGCGTCTGGAAGACAACTTCGACCGCGCCTGGCGCCGGGTTGGCCTGGCCCTGGACCGCACTAACTTCACCGTGGAAGACCGAGACCGCAGCAAAGGCGTTTACTTTGTGCGCTACGTGGCGCCCAGTGCCGACAAGGCTGAGCCTGGCTTCTTCGGCAAGCTCTTTGGCGGGTCCGCCAAGGACAACGCACCGCAAAAATTCAAGGTCTCGGTGGTCAGCCAGGACAACGCAAGCCTGGTGTCGGTGCAAAACGCCGACGGCAGCCCGGCCGCCACCGCAGACGCCCAGCGCATCGTGAAAGTGCTGGCCGAAGACCTCAAGTAAGGAAGTGTGTGAACTCTGCCACCGGCACGCGCGGGGTGTGGAAGCTGTTCACCAGCTGATCGGCATCAGCGTAGCCCAGCGACATGCCGCACACCAGCATCTCGTCGGCAGCCGCGCCAATGTGCGGCAGGATGAGGCTGGCAAACGCGTTCCAGGCCGCCTGCGGACAGGTGTGCAAGCCCCGGGCGCGCGCTGCCACCATGATGTTTTGCAAAAACATGCCGTAGTCAACCAAAGAGCCACGCCCCATGACCCGGTCGATGGTGAACATCAGGCCCACAGGCGCATCAAAAAACCGGTAGTTGCGCTGGTGCTGCGTGTGCATCTTGTCCTTGTCGCCCTTGCCGATGCCGAGCAAGTTGTACAAACCCCAACCATTTTCACGACGCCGGTCAATGTAGGGGCTGACCCATTTTTCTGGGTAGTAGTCGTATTCCTCGCGGTACTCGGCTGCCAGCGCCGGGTTGGCGCGCAGCGCGTCGTGCGCGGCACAGACCTTGTCCGCCAGCGTGCTGCGGCTTCGCCCTTGCAGCACATAGACTTTCCAGGGTTGGGTGTTGGTGCCCGAAGGTGCCCGGCTCGCCACTTGCAAAATTTCATGCAGAGTTTGCTGCGAAACGGGTTGTTGGGTAAAGGCGCGGGTGGACATGCGCGAGGTGATGGCGGTGTCCACCGTGGCCACGTGCAGATCAGCAGCAGGCAAATTTCCGATACTCAAGAGTGTCTCTCCAAACAAGTTTAGGGGGCTTGGTGCACTGAGCCGCGCAGCTTTCAAGCGCTGCGCGGTTAGGCGTTCTGGAGCTGGTGCATGGACTATTATTTTCGCTCTTTCAGCAGGTCGCGCAATCGCTTGGGCGCGGGCACCAGCGGCGTTCGGCTGCGTGTCCAGGCGCCTTGGTCGGAGGGCGACAGCGCGCGGCCGCGGCTCATGAACCACGACGCCAGCTTGTACAAGCCGGTGCGGCTGTACACCTGCGCCCAGACGTTCCACACCGCCGTACCCGCCACGGTGCGGCCGGCACCGCTGCCGCGCAAGGTGGCTTCCTCGCTCTCCGGCTTGGCCTGCGATTCGTTGCGCAGGCGCACCAGGATGTCGGTGATCGGGATCTTGACCGGGCACACCTCCACACAGGCACCGCACAGCGTCGAGGCAAAGGCCAGCGGGTAGGTGGCGTCGAGCCCCAGCATGTGCGGCGAAATAATGGCGCCGATCGGGCCGGGATAGGTGGTGCCATAGGCGTGGCCGCCAATGCGCGCATACACCGGGCAGTGGTTCATGCAGGCGCCGCAGCGGATGCACTTGAGCGTCTCGCGCAACTCCGTGTCGGCATAAGCCTGGGTGCGGCCGTTGTCGAGCAGGATCAGGTGCACTTCTTCGGGGCCGTCTTTTTCATCGGGCTTGCGCGGGCCGCTGATCAGGTTGAAATAGGTGGTGACGGCCTGCCCCGTGGCCGAACGCGCCAGCAGGCTGTAGAGCGGCGGCACGTGTTCAAGCTTTTCGACCACTTTTTCGATGCCGGTGATGGCAATGTGCACCTTGGGCACGGTGGTGCACATGCGGCCATTGCCCTCGTTTTCGACCAGGCACAGCGTGCCGGTTTCGGCCACGCAGAAGTTGACGCCCGAGAGGCCAATGTCGGCATCGGCAAACTTGCGCCGCAGCACTCGGCGACCAATGCGGATCAGCGCATCGACGTCTTCGGTGTAGGCCACGCCGGGGATTTCCTTGGCAAACAGCTCAGCAATCTCCTGCTTGGTCTTGTGGATGGCTGGCATGATGATGTGCGACGGCGCCTCGCCCGCGAGCTGCACGATGTACTCGCCCATGTCGGATTCAAAGGCCTCGATGCCGGCAGCTTCCATGGCGTGGTTGAAGCCGACCTCCTCACTCACCATCGACTTGCCTTTGATGATCTTTTTGGCCTTGACCCGCTCGGCAATTCCTAGCGCAATCGCATTGGCCTCATCCGGGTTTTGCGCCCAGTGCACCTGGACGCCATTGGCGGTGAGTTTGGCTTCCAGCTGCTCCAGCAGGCGCGGCAGGTGCGCCAGGCTGTAACGCCGAATCTGCGAACCCAGCTCGCGCAAGCCTTGCAACTCATCCTGATCCGGAAACTGGGCGCGGCGCTTGGCCTGCAAAAAGTCCATGGCGCCGCGAAAATTCTTGCGCTGCCCTGGGTTGTTGAGCACGTCGCGGCTGCGCTCCTTGAAGTCTTCCATCGGGTGGATTTTGATGACCTGGCTCATGCGGCTGCTCCTTCTTTGACGGGGTCGGCATGGCGCAACAGCACCACCAGTTCGCGCGGGCCGTGGGCACCGTAGGCCAGCGTTTGCTGGATGTCTGCCGTCTTGGACGGGCCGCAGATCAGCAGCGCGTTGGTCGGCAAGCCGTCCTTCCAGCCCTCGTTGGTGATGGCCGAATGCAAATCGGCATGGATGGTGGCCACATCGAGCAATACAAAATGCACCGACGGCACCAGACTCATCAGGCGTGGCTCTTGTGGCGTGGGCCACAAAATCAGGCTGCCAATTTCGGCAATGGCGCTTTTGGCCAAGGTGAGCGAGGCATCGACCTCGTCGAACAGCACATCGCGCCAGGTATCGATGGACTCGGCATAGCGCTTGAGTTCCAGATTGGCCGGCTGGCGTGATTCCAGCTCAGCACCGTGCGGCGTGTCAGCGCCGATCAGCAAATTGCGCAAGCCCTTGGCTTCGACCAGGCGCAGCAGCAGGTCGGGCCAGTCGGCTGCCGTGGTGTCATGCACCTCGGTCTTGACGGCTTCCAGCGCGGCGCGCAGGCGGCTTACGCGCTGGGCGCTGTCTTCGTGGCGCTGGTGCGCGTCGAACCAGGCTTTGACTTCGGGCAGCGGCAGCGCCTCAGGAATGGCCGTAGCGCGCAGCCGCGCCAGGATACTGCTGCGGGCGTTAACCTCAGCGGCGTGGGTGGGGTTCAGCGTGGCGTTCATGCGGCGTCTCCGGCGGTGGCTGGTTCGGTGGTTCGGCGCCACAAAAAGCTGGCCATGTGTTCGCCCGGCAACGTGGCCTTGGGCAAACCTGCCAGTTCGTCCTGCTTGGCCGCGCGACCGGTGATGTTGAGCATGCAGCCGCAGTCGGCGCTGACCACGCGCTCGGCGCCGGTGTCGCGGATGGCAGCGACCTTGTCGCTGACGATGGCCTCGGAAATGTCGGGGTAGCGCATGGCAAAGGTGCCGCCAAAGCCACAGCATTCTTCGATGCGCACCTGCTCTACCACCTTGACCTGCGCCAGGCTGTCGAGCAACGCCACGCTGGTCTCGTGCACGCCCATCTCGCGACGCGCATGGCACGAGGTGTGCAGCGCAATGGTGCAAGGCGCGCCCAGGTCGGGCTGGCTGAAATTGACCACGTGCACCAGAAATTCGGTGAGTTCATAGACCCGCTCGGACAGGTCCACGGCCTTGGCGTGCAGCACCGGGTCGTCGGCAAACAGGTGCGGGTAATGCTTGCGGATCATGCCGCCGCACGAGCCCGACGGGATCACCACCGGCCAGGGCTCAACGAACAAATTCAGCTGTTGCAGCGCCACGGCGCGGGCTTCGTCAGGGAAACCGCTGCTGTGCGCCGGCTGGCCGCAGCAGGT
This sequence comes from Comamonadaceae bacterium CG_4_9_14_3_um_filter_60_33, assembly GCA_002789915.1. Lineage (GTDB taxonomy): Bacteria > Pseudomonadota > Gammaproteobacteria > Burkholderiales > Burkholderiaceae_C > Rhodoferax. Next base: position 18,323 of record PFUD01000051.1, read on the forward strand.
TTGCGCCTCCAGGTAATGCACGCGGATGCCTTCGCGCTCCAGCAGGCGCACCGTGTCCACACCCGCTTCGGGCGTGAACTGGTCGATCAGGCAGGTGGCAAACAGGTAAACGTCAGTGGGTTTGGGCGGGTACGTCCGCGCCTCGAAAGTGCTCGGGGTCATCAATCAGTCTCCTCGTTATGAATTGCACGCAATTGGCTTGCAAGCCTTTATTGTGAAACATTTGGCCATTTTGAGCTTGTGATATTCGCCGATTCAATTTGTCAATAATTTCAAAGGCGGTTGAGGTCGCCGCCTATGCACCCGGATTGCGCTGCGCTTCATCCGGGCTACGCCAGCGCTGGGCGTAGGACAAGCCGAGGCGAAACGTGGCAAGCTGAATTTGCACGGTTTCCTCGATTTGCCGTCCATAGCCGCCCGCCATGACAAACGCCAGCGGGATGCGGCGCTGCGCGCACCAGTCGAACACGTACCGGTCACGCGCCGCCAAGCCGTCCTGTGTCAAAGCCAGGCGGCCCAGCCGATCGCCCGCGTAGGGGTCGGCCCCGGCCAGGTACAGAACCAAAGCCGGTTCAAAGCGCAGGCTCAGCGCCTGCAGCGCCTGCGTCAGCGCGGCCATGTAGTCGTCATCGCTGCAGCCATCGGCCAGCGCCACATCCAGATCGCTGGTTTCCTTACGAAACGGAAAATTCTTGTCGCCATGTAGCGACAGCGTAAACACCGTGTCGTCTTGCTGAAAGATGTGCGCCGTGCCGTTGCCCTGGTGCACATCGAGATCAATCACCGCCACCTTCAGGATTTGCCGGTGCAGTTGCTGCCATTCGGCCTGTGCCAACCGGGTCGCCACCGCCACGTCATTGAAAACACAAAATCCGCCGCCCTTGTCGGCGTAGGCGTGGTGCGTGCCGCCCGCCAAGTTGGCCGCCACGCCGCTTTGCTGCGCCGCGCGCACCGCAGCCACCGTGGCACCCACCGAGCGGCGCGCCCGTTCCACCATAAAGTCGCTCCAGGGAAAACCAATTTCGCGCAGTGCCGCCGCACTGATCTGGCCACTGGTCAAGCGCTCTATGTAATCAGGCGTGTGCACCAGGGCGAGTTGACCATCAGAGGCAGCTGGAGCCGCCAACAGTTCTACCTCTGGCAACTGCTGCGCAATGGCTTCGCGCAACATGGCGTACTTGGCCATGGGAAAGCGATGGCCGTCTGGCAGCGGCAGCACGAAATGATCAGAATAGAAAGCTTGCATGGTTCTATTTTGACAAGATGAAACCTTGCGGGTCAGACCACTCGCGTAGCGAAGTGCTCTGACCCCATCTAACTGTCATGGCGAGTTCCCTGAATCAGGCCCGATACCGCACACGTACCCCGAACAAAGGCCTCGTCACTGCGAGCGTAGCGTGGCAGTCCATGCAGTCCGGAATTCATGGATTGCTTTACTTCGTTCGCAATGACGATGGTTTTTCACGTTAATTAGTAAATCGTCTCTAAATTGCTGCAATGCAACAAAAAAAGCTTGCACAAGCTTGATATCCCCATATAATTCGCTCATGCTGCACTGCAACATTAATTGAGGTCCCTCTCAGTTACGGCGCAGATACCTTTACTTAACTTTCTGGAGAATTGAATATGCTGACCGTAGAACAAGTGATGGCCTCACAAAAAGCCAACGTCGAAACCCTGTTGGGCCTGACTGCCAAAGCCTTCGAAGGCGTGGAAAAGATTGTTGAACTCAACCTCAGCGCTTCCAAAGCCGCATTGGCTGAGTCTGGCGACACCGCCAAAGCCATGCTCAGCGTGAAAGACGCCCAAGAATTGCTGGCCCTGCAATCCGGCCTGCTGCAGCCCCTGGCTGAAAAAACCGCTGCCTACAGCCGTCACCTGTACGAAATCGCCACTGGCGCTTCGAGCGAATTCACCAAGGCTTTCGAAAGCCAAACAGCTGAAGCCCAGCAACAATTTACCGGCATGATCGAAGCCGCCGCCAAAAACGCACCTGCCGGTTCTGAAACCGCAGTGGCCGTGATGAAGAGCTCGGTGGCTGCTGCTACAAACGCCCTTGAGTCTGTGCAGAAAGCTGTCAAGCAAGCCACCGAAGTTGCTGAAACCAACTTCAACACGATGGCTTCTTCGGCCACCAGCGCAGCCAAGTCCGCTACCAAAAAGCGTTAATTGACTGAAACCGGCAAGTGAAGACCTACTTAATTAGAGTCTTTGCCTTAGGGCCAAGGGAAAACCCTGACTTGCTTGGTATGATTTGAAACATCGAAGACGAGAGTTTTCACAGAGTTGTCTCCTCGGGTCCTTTCGAAACCTTCAGGTTCAGGGACTCCTTAGGGCTGATCGCAAGATCAGCCCTTTTTTTGTCTTTTTTTTTCGAGTGTTCTGGCTTACGCCAGCGCGACCAAGGTGTCCGCAGTCAAACTGCCGCTGAGCAGTTCCGGCAAACGGTCAATCGGCATTTTGAAGCCGCAGGCTTGCGCATGGCCGCCACCGCCCATGCTGGCAGCCAGCGGGATGCAATTGAAATCGGACCTGGAGCGCAAGCCGCACTTGACCACCCGGTTTTTGTCCACGCTCCAGAGCAGGGCAAAGGTGCCGGATTGGCGGCACAACTGGTCGCCCACCAGACTGTGAAACACACCGGGCGCATTGACCATCAGGCCACTCACCCCGTTGAAAACCACCGGGCTGGCATGCTCGGCGATCAACTCGGCCAGTTTGGAAAATTTCTCATCCATGGCATGGCCGCGCGCAATGAAGCTCGTCAGCTGCTGGGCGTCAAATTCGGCAATCTGTTGCCAGCGCTCAAATTCGAACGGTTCCATGTCGAGCGCCGCCAGAAAAGCAGCACTTTGCTGGTAGCGCCAGAGCCAGATGTCGCGGTCTTCGACGAAGCGGATCAGGTCGGGCATGGGTTTGTCCGGCTGAAAAAATTCCCACGCCAGGTGGGCGCCTGACTTTTTCATGTCGAAGTGCACCACGCCACAACGACAACGAAAGCCGGTCAGCTTTTCGGCGGCGCTCAAATGATGGTCCAGCATGACCAGCTTGGCCGCGCGCTCCTCAATGGCGCGCAGGATGTATTCGGCAAACGAAAAATCCAGAATGTAAACCGCGCGCCCCGCCAGTGGGGGCAAATCATCCACCGATTTGATGTCGCCATGATCAAGCCCGACAAACTCAGCCTTGCCCTCAAAGTAAAGCCAGGCAGCCAGCGCTGCAGCAAAACCGTCAGGACAGTTGTCGTGGTACAGAATGAGTGGTCGGGGGTCATTGCGATCAGGCTTGATCAGCAGATTCAGGGGAAGAACAGTTTTCATAAAGCAGTGATTGAGTGAATTTGAATTTTACAGGTGGTTACAGTTCTGTTTTGATAGCAGGTAAGTCACACACTGCAGAGCGAGAAGTGATTTGTTTCCTTTTTATAATCTAAAAATGACTTCCGACAACCCCACAAAAATCTATATCGGCCGTGCCCAGCCCGATGACCAGCAGTTCGATGCCTGGTCCAACCAGCCACTGCTGCTGTCCATCGAGCAAGGCGGCATCGACTGGCCCAGTTCGTGCCGCAATGGCACCTGCCGCACCTGCTATAGCAAGCTCGAAAGCGGCCAGGTTCGCTACGAAATCGACTGGCCCGGCCTAAGCTCTGAGGAAAAAGAAGAAGGCTACGTGCTGCCCTGCGTGGCCTACCCCTGCTCGGATGTGGTGCTACAGCGCGAACCCTAAACTTTCCCCCGTTACTGCGAAAGTGGCCGTCACTGCAAACCTCTTCGCAATGACGACCAACTTCACAATGACGGGAAGGTTTACGGAGCGTGCCGCCGATCCGGGCGCGGAATCTTTTTGAACCTGATCTTGCGATCAAGTTCAATCGCGTCTTTTTTAACCTGGCGCTCGGCATCAAGGGTTTGCCCCAGCTTCAGCCACTCGGCAAACTCCTCTGGCGTCTCCAGCGTCACGCGGCCCATCACGCCCGAGCGGAAGTCGTAAATCGCGATCTCGGCGGCCTTTTGCAAATTGATCTTTTGGCCACCCTGTAGCGCGCCGCGTTTTTGGCCAATGGCTGCCAATAGTTCTTCATCGGTCATGCCAGCCACGCCGTCGAGCTTGAAGCGCGCCTCAAGCAGCGCCGGGTAGTGCGTCTTCAAATAGTCCAGCAGTTCGAGTGCCACTTCTTCTTCGTCGAAGGCGTTGCGACCCACGGCGCCGCTGGCGGCCAGGTTGTAGCCACTCTTGGCCACGATGATGCGCGGCCACAGAATACCGGGCGTGTCGTACAAATAAAAGTCGCTCGCCAGGCTGATGCGCTGCTCCAGCTTGGTCACCCCCGCTTCGTCGCCAGTCTTGGTGGCGCGCTTGGCGGTGAGCGTGTTGATCAGGGTTGATTTGCCCACGTTCGGGATGCCGCAAATCAGCACCCGCATCGGCTTGACCATGCCGCCGCGATTGGGGGCGAGTTCGAAACTGGCCTTGATCAACGCCTTGGCTGGCGCAGCCATGCTGGCATCCAGGCCGATGGCGCGGGTGCCGCTCTGGCTGTTGTAATGCGCCAGCCAGTCTTGCGTGCGCAGCGGGTCGGCCAAGTCTTGTTTATTGAGAACCTTGAGCGTGGGCTTGCCCTGCGTAAGTTCGGTCAGCATCGGATTGGCGCTGGAGCCTGGCAGGCGGGCGTCGAGCAATTCGATCACCACATCAATGTTTTTGATGCGCTCGGCAATAACCTTCTGCGTCAGGTGCATGTGGCCGGGAAACCATTGAATTGCCATTTTTTAAGAATCCAGTTCGGGCCGCAGCCCATCAATGCTCTTGTTGAACCCGGGCACGCGTGGCCTTGACTTCTGAGCGTTGGGTCTTGGATTCGCGAATACGTTTGCGCGAGGCCCGGGTGGGTTTGGTCGCTTTGCGCGCCTTGGGAGCTTGCGCCACGCTGTTGACCAGTTCGTGCAGGCGAATCAGCGCATCGAAGCGGTTCATTTCCTGGGTGCGGTGCTGCTGCGCCTTGAGCACCAGCACACCGTCTTTGGTGATGCGGCTGTCGTGCAACGCCAGCAACCGCTCCTTGACATCGTCGGGCAAGCTGGAGGCCATGATGTCAAAGCGCAAATGGATCGCGCTCGACACTTTGTTGACGTTCTGCCCACCCGCGCCCTGCGCCCGGATGGCGCTGAGCTCAATCTCGTCCTCCCGCACGTGCAGCGGCTCGGTCACGGCAATGCCAACGTCTCTGGCGCATGCACATAACGCGCCACAAAGGCACCCACAGCGCGCTCGGGCAGGGGCAGCCACACGGTGTGGCCGCTGCCGGAGGCCACCGCTGCGGCGCTGCCATCTGCGCTTTCCATGCGGCTGAGCTGCACATCAAAATTGCCAGCTGGGTGGATGATCTCGAGCCAGTCATCCAGCGCAAAGCGGTTTTTGACCCGCACCTCGACCAGGCCGCGCACGGCGTCGAACGACACGGCGTCGCCGACGTACAAACTGCGCCCGGATTCAGAGTAGCCGCGCAAATAATTTTGCGTCGCCTCGGGCGTATGGCGCTGAAAAAATCCCGAGGTGTAGCCGCGGTTGGCCAGGCCCTCCAACTGTCCGAGCAAAGCCGGGTCCAAATCGCGCCCGGCCACCGCATCTTCAATGGCACGGCGGTAGCTTTGCACCGTGCGCGCCACGTAATACGGGCTCTTGGTGCGGCCCTCGATCTTGAGCGAATCGACACCAATTTCGACCAGGCGTTTGACGTGCTCGATGGCGCGCAGGTCCTTGGAATTCATCACGTAGGTGCCGTGCTCGTCTTCTTCGATCGGCATGTAACTGCCTTCGCGCTGGCTTTCTTCAAGCATGTAAACCTGATCGGCCTCGGGCGAACGCGCAATGTCACCCTGGCCCGGCAACACACCAGCGCCGGTGCGCTCGTCCTGTTCGCGTTCGCGTGCCATCGCCGCCGGGCGCGTCAGCACATCGCCTGACGCATCCACCACGCCTTTTTGCGTCTTGTAGTCCCAGCGGCAGGAGTTGGTGCAACTGCCCTGGTTGGCATCGCGGTGGTTGAAGTAGCCCGACAGCAGGCAGCGGCCCGAATACGCAATGCACAGGGCGCCGTGCACAAACACTTCGAGCTCGGTGTCAGGGCAGTCTTGGCGGATTTCGGCCACTTGATCCAGGGAGAGCTCGCGCGACAAAATCACCCGCTTCACGCCCACAGAGCGCCAGAACTTGACTGCCGCCGAATTGACCGTATTGGCCTGCACAGACAGATGGATTTCCATCTCGGGCCAGGTCTCGCGCACCATCATGATCAGGCCGGGATCAGACATGATCATGGCGTCGGGCTTGAGCGCGATCACCGGCGCCATGTTGTCGATGTAATGGCGAATTTTGTTGCCGTGCGGGAAGATGTTGGACACCAAGAAGAATCTGGCGCCCTTGGCGTGCGCCGTGTCAATGCCTTGTTTGAGCACGTCGATGTCGCCAAAGTCGTTGTTGCGCACGCGCAAGCTGTAGCGCGGCTGGCCAGCATAAATGGCCGTGGCGCCAAAGGCTAGCGCGGTTTCCAGCATGGCGATCGAGCCGGCCGGGGCGAGCAATTCAGGAGTTTTCATTCAGCAATAAGACGTATCAGACGGCTCTGGATTATCCGTGTTCCGCACCGCCAAGGAAGATTTTCGTTTTGCGTGTGAGAATTTTTGTCCAGAATTACAAATTTGTCTAAAATTTAGCCATGCGCACAATAACTGCCTCCCAGGCCAAACAAAATTTTGGTTCGCTCATGGCCGAACTGGGTCGAGGGCCAGTGGCCATTGAGCGACATCGCAAAACCATCGCCGTAGTCTTGTCGCCAGAGGCAGCGAAATCTGTGGTCGACCCGCGTCAGGCTGCGCGCGCGGCACAACAGCAGCGCGAACTTCAACGCCTGATGCACCACCAACAATGCGCGTTGTCATTGTTGTGTGCAACGCCAATCACACGACAAAAACGTTTGAAGGCAGCAGGCCAGGTCGTCAAGCGCTGGCAAGATGAGCAGTTGTGCAGCGCCGATTACATTGAGCGCTGGCAACAGTGGCTAGCCCTGCCGGTTCCCGAATTGTCCAAGCTCATGTGCAGTGATGCGGACGGCTGGGGGCCTGCCATGCGGCAGAACTCACCTTTTACTGCCAGCCCGATGCCTCAGACATGAATATTGACGTTCTGATGCGTTTGCTCGCTGCCGCGCAAGTTTTGTGTGGTCATCGAGACTATGTGGTGATTGGCAGCCTGTCTGTGCTGGGCATGGCGCAGGTCGAGGCCGCTCCAGTGGATATGACGCTCTCGATCGATGCAGACTGCTACACACTGGCCGATCCACCAAGGGTGTTCGATCTGTTCGAAGCGTTGGGCGAAGGCAGCCCCTATCACCAGGCCCACGGTGTTTATCTGGATCCGGTATCCCCGCACCTGCCTACGTTGCCGGATGGATGGGCGCAGCGACTTATCTTGGTTAAGCGCCCGCCCGTGGTGGCACATTGTCTGGAAGTCAACGACGCAGCAGTATCCAAGTTGGCCCGCGGCGAACCGCGCGACTTGAGGTGGGTTTGCGCCGGCATACAAGCCGGGCTGATCTCTTTGCCCATGGTGCGTCTGCGTATGCGCCAAACGATATTTCTGGATGCTGACGAGCAACAGGCGACTGAACTACGTGTGGCTGCGCTCTCTTCAGTCAGCGCCCAGCAGCAATCGGGCTCAAACCGCTGACGACATCCCCACACTGGGCGCGCTGGCGCAGCGCGTGCTCCATGACCACCAGCGCCAGCATGGCTTCCAGGATGGGTGTAGCGCGGATGCCCACGCAGGGGTCGTGGCGGCCCTTGGTGACCACCTCGGTGGGCTGGCCAGCCATGTCGATGGAAGCACGCGGGGTCAAAATGGAACTGGTGGGCTTGATCGCCACCGACACTTCCAGGTCTTGTCCGGAGGTGATGCCACCCAGCGTGCCACCGGCGTTGTTACCCACGAAGCCCTGCGGGGTGAGTGCGTCGCCATGCGTGCTGCCGCGTTGCGCCACGCTGGCAAAGCCGGCGCCGATTTCCACACCCTTGACGGCGTTGACGCCCATCATGGCGTAGGCGATGTCAGCGTCCATTTTGTCAAACAGTGGCTCACCCAGGCCCACCGGCACATTCGACGCCGAAACGCGCAGGCGCGCACCGCAGGAGTCGCCGTCTTTTCGCAGCGCCTGTAGGTAGTCTTCGAGCTTGGAAACATCGGCCACCGGGGCAAAAAACGGGTTCTTTTCAACGTGCTCCCACGATTCAAATCCAATCGGCAGTTCGCCGATTTGCGTCATGCAGCCGCGAAACACCGTGCCGAATTTCTCGAACAGCCATTTTTTCGCCACCGCGCCAGCCGCCACCATGGGCGCGGTCAGGCGGGCACTGGAGCGGCCGCCACCGCGCGGGTCACGGATGCCGTACTTCTGGAAATAGCTGTAGTCCGCATGACCGGGGCGGAACGTTTGAACAATATTGCCGTAATCTTTGCTGCGCTGGTCGGTGTTTTTGATCAGCAGGCAAATTGGTGTGCCGGTGGTTTTGCCCTCGTACACGCCCGACAAAATCTCGACCGCATCAGGCTCGTTGCGCTGAGTAACAAACTTGCTGGTGCCGGGCCGGCGCCGGTCCAGGTCGGGCTGAATGTCAGCCTCGCACAGCGCAAGCCCCGGCGGGCAGCCGTCGATCACGCAGCCAATGGCCGGGCCGTGGGATTCACCAAAGTTGGTGACTGCGAATAAATTTCCAAAAGTGTTGCCGCTCATGGGGCGAGATTATCCCAGAGCGGGCGCAAGGCGGCCGAGCGCCTTGAAACTACAGTTTGGGCGCGTCAGCCGGTTCCTGGCCTTCGGGCCAGTCGTGAATGTAGGCCTTGAGCATCTTGTTCTCAAAGTTCTGGCTGTCCACCACGGCGCGGGCCACGTCGTGAAAGCTGATCACGCCCATCAGTATTTTCTTGTTCATGACCGGCATGTAGCGCGCATGGCGGTCCAGCATCATGCGGCGCACTTCGTCCATGTCGGTCTCGGAAGTGCAAGTCAGTGGCGCGTCATCCATAGCGGTACGCACAATCGTCTTGTCGATCAGACCACCCATTTTGACCAGCACTTGGGTCAATTCGCGCACCGTGAGCATGCCCACCAACTCGCCATGCTCCATGACCACCAGCGAACCAATGTCGCGATCTTTCATGAGCTTGATCGCGTGCATCAAGGATTCATCTGGCGACGCTGTGTAAAGCGTGCCGCCTTTGATGCGCAAAATATCACTGACTTTCATGGTGCTCCTCTTAATGAATTGAAGGCCATGCATGCGTGGCCCGTGACCGAAATATAGCCCACAATTCAGCCGTCGCTATCAGTGATTTCCATCAGCTTGCGGTAAATTTTTCAAAAATTGTGGCTGCAAAGCCCTTGTTTACCCCGAAAGGCCTCCATGTCAGGTTATTCAGACCCCGGTTTTGACACCCTCGCCCTGCACGCGGGCGCGGCACCCGACCCTGCCACCGGTGCCCGCGCGCTGCCAATTTACCTCACCACCTCGTTCGTGTTCGAAAGCAGCAACCATGCCCAGTCGCTGTTCAACCTGGAGCGCGCCGGCCATGTGTACAGCCGCATCAGCAACCCGACCAACGCGGTGCTGGAGCAGCGCATTTCGGCCCTGGAAGGCGGCATTGGCGCGATTGCGGTGGCCAGCGGCCAGGCCGCGCTGCACCTGAGCATTGCCACACTGATGGGCGCGGGCAGCCACATTGTGGCCAGCACGGCGCTGTATGGCGGCAGCCAGAACCTGCTGCACTACACGCTGCGCCGCTTTGGCATTGACACCACGTTTGTCAAGCCGAATGACATTGACGGCTGGCGCGCAGCGGTTCGGCCCAATACGCGGCTCTTCTTTGGCGAAACCGTGGGTAACCCAGGGCTTGATGTGCTCGACATTCCAACGGTCAGCGCAATAGCCCATGAGGCGGGTGTGCCGTTGCTGGTCGACTCGACCCTGACCACACCGTGGCTGATGAAACCGTTCGAGCACGGCGCCGACCTGGTCTACCACTCGGCCACCAAGTTTTTGAGCGGCCACGGCACAGTGATTGGCGGGCTGGTGGTGGATGGCGGCAGTTTTGACTGGGATGCCTCAGGCCGCTTCCCTGAGCTTTCCCAGCCCTACGACGGTTTTCACAGCATGGTGTTTTCGGAAGAATCCACGGTGGGCGCATTTTTGTTGCGGGCGCGGCGTGAAGGCCTGCGCGATTTTGGCGCTGCCTTGAGCCCGCACTCGGCCTGGCTCATTTTGCAGGGCATGGAAACGCTGCCGCTGCGCATGGCGCGGCACATGAGCAATACGCAAAAAGTAGTCGAATTTTTGGCTGGCCAGCCGTTTGTGGCGCGCGTTGGCCACCCCATGCTGTCAGCCCACCCCAGCCATGCGCTGGCGCAAAAGCTGTTGCCCCGTGGCGCGGGCTCGGTCTTCAGTTTCGACCTCAAAGGCACGCGCGAGCAAGGCAAGGCGTTTGTGGAGGGTCTCAAACTGTTCAGCCACCTGGCCAACGTGGGCGACTGCCGCAGCCTGGTGATTCACCCGGCCAGCACCACGCACTTCCGCATGGACGACGCGGCCCTGGCAGCAGGCGGCATCACCCAGGGCACGATCCGCCTGAGCATCGGCCTGGAAGACCCGGATGATTTGATCGACGACCTCAAGCGCGCCCTGAAAGCCGCGGAGAAAGTTGCATGATTTATACCGTTAATGGCGCGCCCACCTACTGCTACACCGGCGGCAAAGCCTTCGATGCCGCCCAACCCACCGCCATCTTCATCCACGGTGTGCTCAACGACCACAGCGTCTGGATTTTGCAAACGCGCTACCTGGCGCACCACGGCTGGAACGTGCTGGCCGTTGATTTGCCCGGCCATTGCCGCAGCGGTGGCGAGCCACCGAGCAGCGTCGAAGCGGCGGCCGACTTTGTGCTGGCGCTGATGGACGCGGCGGGGCTGGAGAAAGCCACATTGATCGGCCACAGCTTTGGCGCGTTGATTGCACTGGAGGCCACCTCCAGAGCGCCCAGCCGCGTCAGCCAACTGGTGCTGGTTGGCATCGCCTTTCCCATGCGCGTTTCCCCTGCCCTGCTGGACGCCTCGGTCAGCGCGCCAATGAAGGCGCTGGAAATGGTCAATGTATTTTCCCGTTCAACATTGGCGCCACCGCCATCCGCTCTGGGGCCGGGCACCTGGGTTTATGGTGCGTCGATGGCACTGGGGCGACGGGTCATCGCCAGCAACGCAAAAATCAACGTTTTTTACACGGGTTTCAAGGCCTGCGACAGTTACCAGAACGGCCTGCAGGCCATGTCCCGGGTCACTTGCCCGGTGCTTTTTGTGCTGGGCAAGCTGGACCAGATGACGCCACCCAAAGCCGCGCAGGCACTGATCGAACTGGCCAGTGATGCACAGCTTGTTTATCTGCCTGGCGGACACCATCAAATGACTGAAACGCCTGAGGAGATGCTGGCGGCTTTGATTGGTTTTTTGACAAAGCGCGAAATGGCTTGATTGCTATTGTCGGCCACCACGCCCCACAAGCAGGCCCACAACGAAAGCAAAGCCAGCAGCGATGCCGATCGCCGTCCAGGGCTCATGGTGAACGTACTCATCGGCAACTTGCCCCACTTGCCTGACATTGGTGACCGATGCGTCTTGCAGCTTGCTCAAGTCCTTCTTGTATTGTGTGATTTTGTCTTCCAGACGGAAACGCAGATCCGTCACGTTTTCGCTGGCTTGATCTGCAATCAGCTGAAGAAGTTCTTGCGTATCAGCAAGCAATAATTTGGCGTCTTCAATCAGAACTTGTCTGTTGACAAAACGGGTGTCATTCATGGGGGTTTCTCCAATAAAGCTGAAATGTTACTTGACTCGTAGGTGGCTCACCTGTCGACAGTTAGGGCTCGCAAAGAAATACGTTGCACAGCCTATTCATGAACAATCCCTAAGCGCAACGTGCCCAAAGTGCTGGCGCTTCAGGTGCTGCCCGCGTCGCCCAAATGCGCGTGCTCGGACAGGTCCATTACCTCTTCATTGTTCTTGTCCCATTGAGCGCGGTCAGCCTCGGTCGCCTGTGGCGAGAACAAGCCGGTGACCGCGTACAACATGCCGATCAAGGGCGCCGTCCAGCAGGCAAAAGCCAGCGGGATGTACAGCAGATTTTGCAAGTTGCCTTCCATGATGCCCAGGCCCAACGCGCTGATCACAAACGCACCGCCCGCGTTCCAGGGAATCAGCGGGCTCATCAGCGTGCCGCCCTCCTCCACAGCGCGACTCAGGTTGAGCGTTGAGTAGCCCATGCCGCGGTACAGCGGCGCGTACATGCGCCCCGGCAGCGCGATCGAGATGTAGGGGTCACCAGCCACCAGGTTCGTCGCAAACGCGGTGCCGATCGCAGAACACTGGACTGCGGCGAAGCTCTTCACACGCGACACGATGCTTTTGATGATGGATTCAAGGCAGCCAGTGCGCTCCAGCGCGCCGCCAAAGCCCAGCGCGATCAACATCAGCGAGATGGTCCACATCATCGATTGGATGCCGCCGGCGTTGAGCAGACTGTCGATGGTGGCGACCCCAGTCTCAATCTTGTAGCCCGACTGGGCGTAGTTGAAGACATCGTGCAGCCCGGCGCCCTGGTAAAAGATGGCCACCAGCGCGCCCGCCAGCACGCCCGAAAACAACGCCGGCAGCGGCGCAATGCGGCTCACCGCCAGCGTGATTACCAGCAAGGCCGGCAGCAGTGGAATCCAGCCGATTTGGAAGCGTGAAGCCAGGCCCTCGGTGATCGCGTCGATCGCGCCGAACGAGGTCTGCCCGGGTTCGATGACGTAGTAGCCGGCCACCAAATAAGCCACCAGCGCAATCAGCATGGCCGGGATGGTGGTCGGCAGCATGTTTTTGATGTGGTCGAAGACGTTGACACCAGTGACCGCCGGCGCCAGATTGGTGGTATCCGACAGCGGCGATATCTTGTCGCCAAAGAACGCGCCCGAGACCACCGCGCCGGCGGTCCAGTACACCGGGATACCAAACCCGGCGCCAATGCCCATCAGCGCAAGGCCAACAGTGCCCACCGTACCCCAACTGGTGCCCAGCGACAGCGAGACCACAGCGCACAGCCCCATCGCTGCGGCCAGGAAGATCGACGGATTGAGCAGCTTGAGTCCGTAGTAGATCAGTGTCGGCACGGTGCCCGAGGCGACCCAGACGCCGATGAGCATGCCGACCACGATCAGCACCGACAGCGACGGCAGCGAGACATGGATCACATGGAACACACCCTCGCGGATATCGAGCCACTTTTGCCCCCGCAGCACGCCCAGCACCGCCGTGATGGCCAGCCCGAGGGCCAGCGGGATGTGCGGCGTGAAGTCGCCGTAGTAGAACAGTTGCAACGCCAGCAACCCGAGCGTCAGCAGCACTGGAAGCAGGGCCAGCGGCAGAGAAGGCAAGGCACGCGATATGGCTGTTGCAGACCCGGTTTCGGTTTCGGTTTCGGCTTCGGTTTTCGACATGGCGAGCTTTCAGTAGAGGTGGGACAAAGCCGGTTTCATGTCAATGATGATGACACCAGAAGTCGGTTGATTCGATTACGTCGCCGCCCCAGTGCCACCGCCGCGCATGCGTGTCGGCATCTTGAGACTGTATTCACATGCACAGACTGAGTATGCGCTCTTGTTGTGAGCACGCCCCAAATCCGGCAACTTCATTTCGACATCGCGCCACTTTGTGTGGCCTTCTCCTGCAACTTCAAGAAGCTTCGTTGGAGAAAAAACTGGCGTTTGACTCGGGTATAGGTCCGTCAAACGGTAAACGGTAAGGCGTTGCCGATGTCAGCGCGGCGCAACTGCTACAACAGCTGGCCACTGCCGGGTTGATGTGCTGACAGAAAAGGCATTGGGTAAGGGCTGTGGGCAACATCCCATGCTCCTGGCCTCGGTACAACGCCGGTGGCTTTCGTCAACTGACCGGCGAATGCGCCTTCACACACTACCCAGCAGCGCTGTGATGTTTTCCGACACTTTAAATTCATTCACTTGTAAAACGCCTCCACCCTGCCCTTGAGCTTGATCAGCAGCGGGTTGCCTTTGCGGTCACGCGTTTTACCGGCGGGCACCTTGACCCAGCCTTCGCTGACGCAGTATTCCTCGACGTTGAACAGTTCCTTGTCATTGAGCCGGATGCCAATGTCGTGCGCAAACACGGCCGCCACATGGTGCGGGCTGCGCGGGTCGCTGGACAGGTGGTCGGGGAGCTCTGGTTTTTGCGGCGTATCTGTCATGGGAGTTCTTTGATGGATTCAGTAAAAGCTGCTGATTTTCCAACATTCGGCAACGGTGAATTCAGGGCGCTTCAGAGCGCCTGGCGCATCGTCAACGCCTGCCAGTGTCCGTTTTCCCATAAATGCAGGGTGCTGGGCTCGTAGGGCAACAGCAAGGTGTGCAACAGGGGTTGCAGCGGCGTGCTGTCGGGGTCAGCCAGCAGCACGTAACGCGCTTCGCCGTCGCTGCGCTCTTCTTGCAATTGGCCAATCCAGTCGAGCGCCAGAAGCGCCTCCATCACGGGCTCGAGTTGCAGGGCATCTACCTTGAGCCGCTGGGCGAAGTCGGTCATGGTCAAGCCCTTATCCGGGCTGGCGCGCATGGGCGCCAACTGCTGTAGCACCTCAATGGCCAGCAAAAACTGCCAGCCCTGGGCGCCGGCGCGGCGCTGCACACCGCTGAGCAGGCTGGGCAAATAGGCGGCAATCACCGCGCCCAGCAGCACAATCACCCAGCCCACGTAAATCCAGATCAGCAGGATCGGCAGCGTGGCAAAGGCGCCGTACAGCACCGAATAGGTGGGCACTTTACCCAGATAGATCACCAGCAGCTTTTTAGCGGCCTCAAACCCGACCGACACAAACAGGCCACCGGCCCAGGCATGACTCCAGCGCACATAAGTGTTGGGCACAAAGCGGTACAGCGCTGCCAGCCCCAAGGCCAGCAGCACAAATTGCAGACTGCCCAGCAGCAGTTCCACGCCACCGGGCAAGTCACCCACCAGACCTTTGGAGGCAGACAAGGCATACGACGTCACACTCAAACTCAGCGCCAGTAAAACAGGGCCGAGCGTCATCACCGCCCAATAGACCAGCACGCGCTGGCTGAAGCGGCGCGGCTTACGCACTCGCCAGATGGCATTCAAGGTGCGGTCGATGGTCAAAATCAGCGCTAACGCGGTAATGAACAACACCACCAGGCCGGCACCACCGAGCTTGCTGGCCTGGCCGGCAAATTGCGTCAGGTAACCCAGCACTTGGCGTGCAATGTTTTGAGGAATCAGGCTTTGAATGAGCCACTGCTGTAGCACGCCCTGGAACTTGGCAAATATCGGAAACGCGGTAAAAATGGCCAGTGCCACGGTGACCAACGGCACCAGCGCAATGGTGGTGGTAAAGGTCAGGCTGCTGGCGGTCAGGCCCAGACGGTCTTCACGAAAACGCTCGCTCAGCGTGTAGGCTGTATTTTTCCAGGGAAAGCTTGACAGGTCGTTGAAAAAGACATCCAAGCGCTGGGGCCAGTTTGTCGGTGCTGTGGGTGGGGCGCTCATGGCCGCTATGATGCCACTGTCATGAACACTCCCCTGAACGCCCCCACTTTACCGGCCTCCCGTAGCGTCGCCCTGACCCGAATCCTGGCGGTGGGCAGCCTGCTGGGGTTGATTGTGCTGGGCCTGGCCTGGGAACTGCTGCTGGCGCCGCTGCGCCCGGGTGGCTCTTGGCTGGCGCTCAAGGTATTGCCGTTGTGCGTGCCGCTGGCGGGGTTGCTGAAAAACCGCATGTACACCTACCGCTGGGTCACCTTGCTGGTGTGGCTGTATTTCACCGAAGGCGTGGTACGCGCCTACAGCGACAAGCCACCTGGCAATTACCTGGCCATGGTGCAAGTATTCCTTTGCCTGACCCTTTTTACCGCCAGCGCACTGCATGTGCGGCTGCGCCTGAAGAACGCCGCCGTAGCAGCCAAGTCAGCGCTTGACACCACCGCCCTGTCCGCATCCAACCATGCAAAAACTGCTCTCTGATCTGCAAGCCATCGTCGGCGCCGCCCATGTGTTAACCGAAGGCGACCTGAGCGCCTGGACGCAGGACTGGCGCAAACGCACGTCGGGCAAGGCGCTGGCCGTGGTACGACCGGCCAGCACTGACGAGGCGGCCCGTGTGGTCAAAGCCTGCTCCGACCATTTGGCGCAGCATCCTGAAAGCGGCCTGAGCATCGTGCCGCAAGGCGGTAACACAGGTCTGGTGGTGGGCTCCACGCCGGATGAATCGGGCCACCAGATCGTGCTGAGCCTGCAGCGCCTGAACGCGGTGCGCAGCATTGATGCCGCCAACCTGACGATGACCGTGGAAGCCGGCTGCATTTTGCAAACCGTGCAGGAGCGCGCCGAGTCAGAAGGCTTCTGGTTTCCGCTGAGTCTTGCAGCCGAAGGCTCGTGCACCATTGGCGGTAATCTGGGCACCAACGCCGGCGGCACGCAAGTGGTGCGCTTTGGCAATGCACGCGACCTGTGCCTGGGGCTCGAAGTGGTGACACCGCAGGGCGAGGTCTGGCAGGGCTTGAGCGGGCTGCGCAAAGACAACACTGGTTACGACCTGAAAAACCTCTACATTGGCGCCGAGGGCACGCTGGGCATCATCACCGCCGCCACACTCAAGCTCTATCCACAGCCCAAGGCGCAACTCACCGCCTGGGCGGCCGTGCCGTCAATGCAAGCCGCCGTGCAATTGTTGGGGCTGGCGCACCAGCACTTGAGCGCCAGCCTGACCG
The DNA here is from genome assembly GCA_002789915.1 of Comamonadaceae bacterium CG_4_9_14_3_um_filter_60_33. Taxonomy (GTDB): domain Bacteria; phylum Pseudomonadota; class Gammaproteobacteria; order Burkholderiales; family Burkholderiaceae_C; genus Rhodoferax. The sequence goes on from PFUD01000051.1 coordinate 35,195, forward strand.
GCTTTGAGATGATGGGCCAGTTTGCCTTGAGCCTGGTCGCCAAACACTTCGACAATCTGCGTGTGCCGCTGTACCAGGACACGCCCTTTTGCGTGCTGCTGGAAAACGCAGATGCCGAGTCTGAGACCCATGCGCGGGCGCAGCTGGAGGGCTTGCTCGAAGCCGCCATGGAAGACGGCTATGTGACCGATGCCGTGGTGGCAGAAAACCTGACGCAAGCGCACACCCTGTGGCAGATCCGCGAGAGCATCCCGCTGGCGCAAGCTGAGGAAGGCCTCAACATCAAGCACGACATTTCGGTGCCGGTGTCAAGCATGGCGGCCTTTGTTGCTGGCACTGATGCCTTGCTGACCCAAGCCATTCCCGGCGTGCGGCTGGTCAATTTTGGCCACCTGGGTGACGGCAATTTGCACTACAACGTGCAGGCCCCCGAAGCGCAAGATGCCGCCGTGTTTTTGCGTGAGCAAGAGGCACACGTTAACACCATCGTGTTCGACGCGGTGCTGGCGCATGGCGGCTCAATCTCAGCCGAGCACGGTGTGGGCAGCCTCAAGGTGGACCATTTAACGCACTACAAATCGCCAGTAGCGTTAGACACCATGCGCGCCATCAAGCAGGCGCTGGACCCGCTCAATCTCATGAACCCGGGGCGGGTGGTGCGGCTGGGTTAGCGGATCAGTTAGCGAATCAAAAAAGCCAGCACCCGGTCGGCCAGCTTGCCGTAGGGTGGCCACAGCAACTTGAGCGTGCTGAACCGCGTTTGGTAAAAAACCGGGCGCATTTTTGAGAAAGTCTCGAAGCCTTCGCGGCTGTGGTAGTGGCCCATGCCCGAGTCGCCCACGCCGCCAAAGGGCAGGTCGTGCTGGCCCACATGAAACAGCGCATCGTTCACCGACACCCCGCCAGACATGACCCGGTCGATGAGGTTTTGCACTTGCGCCGCATCGTGACTGAATGGGTACAGCGCCAGTGGGCGGGGCCCAGCGTTGATGTGGTCGATCACCTGTTCCAGCGCCGTGTAGCTGCGCAGCGGCAGGATCGGGCCAAAAATTTCACGCTGCAGCAGCAGGCTACTTTGCGGCGCGTTCAGCACAATGTGCGGCGCAATTTTGCGTGTGACTGCATCAAAGGCGGGTCCGTCCAGCAGCGGCAGCACGGTGGCGCCTTGGTCTTGCGCGTCTTGCAGCGCGTGCAGCAGCCGCTCAAACGCGCGCTGGTCGATGATGGCGGTGTAGTCCGGGCTGTCAAGCCGCGGGTAGTGTTGCCGGGCAAAGCTGCGCGCCAGGCGCACAAATTCATCGACCTTGGCGGCTGGCAGCCAGGCATGGTCAACGGTGGTGCATATCTGCCCCGCATTGAGCAGCTTGACGAACATGATGCGCTCAACCGCCGTGCGCAGCGGGAAGTCGTCGCACACAATGGCTGGCGACTTGCCGCCCAGTTCCAGCGTGACCGGGCACAGGTTTTGCGCGGCGGCTGCCATCACCGCCCTGCCCGTCTGGCCGGAGCCGGTGAACAGCAAATGGTCAAACTTGAGTTGCGAAAAGGCAATGCCTATGCCGCCAGTCTCGTCAAAAAACTGCAGTTTTTCCGGCGAAAAGTAGGCCGGCATGTGCGCCATCAGATAGGCGGCCAAATGGCGCGAGTTTTCGCTCATCTTGACCATGGCGCGGTTACCCGCCGCAAAGATGTAGGTCAGCGGCACCAGGCTCAGATTCAGCGGAAAGTTCCACGGCACGATGACACCCACCACGCCCAGCGGCTGCGGGATGACACGGTTGCTGGCGCCCAAAAAATTGCGCCAATCCACCGCGCGGCGTTGCGGCCTCATCCAACCGTGCAGGTGTTTGATGACATGGTCAATGCCGTCCACCACCGGAAACACCTCGGCCAGCAGCGTCTCATGGTACGAGCGGTGGCCGTAGTCGGCGCTGATGGCGTCACACAGCGCGTCCTTGTGCTCACGCACAAAGCGCTGCAGCGTGCGCAAATCGGCCTTGCGCTCGGCAAGCGACGGCACAGGGTGGGCCAAATAGGCTTGGCGCTGCAGCGCCAGCGCGGCTTCGAGCGGGCTTGGGGTCGGGGTGTGGTTCATGGCATCGAGAAGTTTATGCCGGAAGCCTTGAACCGGATGCGTCTCGATATCCGATTGAACTCATGCCTCTAATTGACACACCCGCCTTGAATTTGAGTTGGCTCACCACAAGGCCTCAAGCCGCCCATCGACCAGGCGCACGGCGCGCGCGGCCATGGCGCGGGCTTCCTGCTCGTCGTGGGTGACCAGCAGCGTGGGCATGCCGGCGGCCTGAATGCGGGTTTTGAATTCGTCGCGCAGGCTGGCGCGCAGGTCGGCGTCCAGTGCAGAAAAAGGCTCGTCGAGCAAGAGTGCGCGCGGCTGTGTGATGAGCGCGCGGGCCAGCGCCACGCGCTGCTGCTCGCCGCCCGACAAATGCCAGACCTTGTGCCGGGCATGGTCGACCAGGCCAAACAACGCCAGCATATCGAGCGCTTTGGCGCGAGCCTGGGACTTGTCAAGCCGCTGCTCGATCAGGCCAAAGGCCACGTTGTCGAGCACAGTCAAATGGGGAAAGAGCGCAAAGTCCTGAAACATCAGGGCGAATCGGCGCTGCTCGGGCGGCAGCCGGGTGATCTCCTGACCGTCAAACCAGACGTTGCCACTCAAGGGCTGCTGCAAGCCCGCCACAATGGCCAGCAAGGTGCTCTTGCCGCTGCCGGACGGTCCCAGCAAAGCCACAATTTCACCGGCCGCCACCGACAGGTTGATGTCTTGCAGCAAGGCACGGTCGCCATAGTTCTGGCTGATGTGGCGCAGTTCAAGCATGGTGCAAAGCTCCCACGGGTAAGGCGCCGATCGCCGGCCGCCTGCGTTCATAGCCCTCACTCACCGGCCACTCGATCAGCAAAAACGCCAGCAGCGCCAGCAGCATCAATACACTCGCCAGCACAAAGGCCTGGTCCAGGCTGGCCGCGCCCGGATGGCCCAGGCGCCGGTAGATCAGCGTGGTCAGTGTGGCCCACTCGGGGCGCGACAAAAACAAGGTTACGGCAAATTCGCCTAGCGCGGTAGCCGCTGCAAACGCCATGCCGCGGCGCAAGGCCGGGCGCAACAGCGGCAGCGTGACGCGCCAAAAGGTGCGCTGCGGGCTGGCGCCCAACGTGCGCGCCGCCTGCAGCAGATGCTGCGGCAAACTGTCCAGACCCGCAGCCATCGACTTGGCGACAAACGGGTAAGCCAGCACCGCATAGGCCGCCAGCAGCAAGGGCAAACTGGCAGTCCAGCTTGGGTACAGCAGCAGCAAGCCAAAAGCCACCGTGACCGGTGACACCACAAAAGGTAAAAAAGCCGCTGTCCGCCACGCCACCGAGCGCTGCGCTGCCAGCGCGTGCTGCACGCCCAACAGCGTCGCCAGCGCCAGCGCCATAGTCGAGAAGCGCAGTGTGTTCCATAGCGCAGCTGTCACTTCAGCGTCCAGCAGCGTGCCCCAAACCTTCCAGCCAGCATCCAGCGCGCGCCACACAATCGCCAGAATCGGCAAGGCGCAAATGGCGAACAACACCGCCAATGCCGCCGTCAACGCCAGCCACTGTGCCACCCCTTGTGGTCGCTGGCGTGCCAGCGGCTGCACGCGGTTGGGCGCGGCCAGCCGTTTTTCCAGCAGCGCATACAGCAGCGCCACGCTGCCGGTGAGTCCCAGCATCCACAGCGCCAGCACGCTGGCCTGCCCCAGTTGCAGCTCATGCGCCACCAAGGTGTAAATCTCGACCTCCACCGTGGCAAAACGCTGGCCACCAAGCACCAGAGCCAGGCCGAAACCGGCAAAGCAATATAAAAACACCAGGCACAGGCTCGACATCAGCCACGGCGCAATGGCAGGCCACTCGATGCGCCAAAAAGCACGCCATGGCGTGGCCCCCAAAGAGCGCGCCGCCGCCACCTGGCGCGCGTTGACCTGGCCCAGCGCATCGACGCCAGCACGCACCACCAGGCACAGGTTAAAAAACAAATTACCGTACAGCAGCAGCCAGGGCGTGTCTTGTAAATTAACGCCGAGCCAGCCACTTAGCAAGCCGCGCGGCCCCCACAGCGCCAGCACACCGAGGGCTGCCACCAGCGTCGGCACCACAAACGGCAACATCAACAGGCGCAGCACCAACGTGCGCCCGGCAAACTCAAAACGCGCCAACACCCAGGCCAGCGGCAGGCCCAGCACAAAGGCCAGCACGCAGGTGATGCCAGCCTGCGCTAGCGACCAGAGCACACGCCAGCGCAGGTAATCGTCTTGCCACGGCGTCCAAAGCGACCACGTGCTGGGCGCGGCACCCGGCCAACTGGCCTCACCGGTGAAACCGGTTAGCGTCAGCCGGGCCAAGGGCGCAATCAGCAACAGCAGCAGCGCAGCAGCCGGCAACAGGCCGAGCCACAGGCTGCTTTGTAATCGACCCCAGTTTCGAAGAAAAAACATCAGTTAAGACACTTCAGTATTGCCGTTGACCATGGGCTTTGTGCGGCAGACTTCAGTCTGCCATGGTCGACTGAAGTCGACCCTACAAACGGCCCTAAAAACAACCCAACCAGCAGGCCCACGGCAAACCCGCTTGCGCTTTTGCGAAGGAGGCGGGCCTACTTCAGCACCACCTTGGTCCAGCGCGCCACCCACGCGGCGCCTTGGCTGGCCATCACCTGTGCGGCCGGAGCTTCAAAGGCGGCGGGCTCGGCTGCGTGGCGCATCACGTCGGCACGGCCGGTACCGGGTTGAGCCGGGTACATCCACATCTCGGTTTGCAGCGCTTGCTGCACTGGGCCTGAACGCATGAAATCGACAAACTTCAAAGCAGCTTCACGCTGGCCACCGCCCTTGACAAGGCCCACACCTTCGACCTGACGAAACACGCCGCCCTTGAGATTGAGGCTGGCGGTGGGCGAATCGGTTATTTTTTCCTTGCTGTAAAACACCTCGGCCGCTGGGCTGGTGGCGTAGCTCACCACCAGCGGATAGGCACCCTTGTTGCGGGCAAAGTCGGTGTAATAGGCTTCGCTCCAGCCCTTCACCACTTTTAGGCCGTTGCCGCGCATCTGCGCCCACCAGGCAAAAGCGGGCTCTTCGCCCAGGCCTGAAATGGTGGCTAGCAAAAAGGCATAACCGGTGCTGCTGGTGGCTGGATTGGGCGTAACCAGCCAGCCCTTGTAAGCGGGCAGCGCTAGTTCCTGCAATGTTTTTGGCAAGGCGACGCCGCTTTTGGCGACCGCCGCCTTGTCGTAATTCAGCGTGACAAAACCATAGTCCACGGCGGCCAGCGCTGCGCCCAAATCGGCATCTGGAGCATTCGCCATTTGCGGCAAGCTGGGCTCTAGCACACCGGCAGCCAGCGCTTTTCCGACCAGCGTGTTGTCGATGCCGAACACCGCGTCAGCCACCGGTTGGGCGCGCGTCAGAATCAGCTTGTTGAGCATCTCGCCGGCATCGCCGCCTTTGATGATGACCAGCTTGATGTTGTTTTGCGACTCGAACTGTGCCAGCAGGGGTTTGGGCAGAGCAAACGAGCTGTGCACCATCACGCGCAGCTCATTGGCCGCAAGGGTTACGGTTGACACAGAAAAAGTTGCCAGCGCGGCAGCAGCAAGGGCAAACAAACGACGGTTCATGGCAAGGCCTTTTAATGCGCCAGCGCAAGGTGCGCTGGGTGAAAGGCTAAACCGGCAAGCGGCTGAGCTCGAACCTTCACGCTCCCTACGCTGGCATGATCCAGATCAGGTTTGGGGACTGTCTCAGCCCGTGTTGCAACGGACACCCCCGGTGAGCTGCGGATTCTAAGCGCATGGTGGGTCCCGCTCGCAGCCAGGATGAAGCGCAGCGTAATCTGCGGTGGATGTTCGATGCAACACCTGTCGCACCTCGTCACGCGACACCTGTCGCAATGCGACACCTCGACACTGGGTGCCTGCCGCTTGAACTTTTGACTCCAAAGCGCGTTTCCCCTAGCAAAGAGCGCCAGGCGCGGGCAAGCAGCACGCAGCAAAAAAGACTG
>PFUD01000127.1 GCA_002789915.1 Comamonadaceae bacterium CG_4_9_14_3_um_filter_60_33
GGCTTTGCTGCAGCAGCTTGCCCTTGAGTTTGGCGACGAGTTATTGATGCGTTCTGCGGTATGGATGACGCTGCGCGAAGGCAAAGCGAGCTTTGCCCTGGAGGGTGAGGCCGACCAACCAGCGCGCATCGGGCGCTTTGCCGATGCCTTGGCGCACCGCTGCGGGCAAGGCGCACCGCCGCTGGACCATGCCACGCTGGCCGAGTTGCAATCTGACTCGCCGCTGCGAGAGTAGCGTGGCTATCTGTCGGGGACAGTTTCACATTGGCGTTTTCAGCAGCAGTTTCAAGATTTTTGGCCACCGCCTTGTCTAGACCAAGCTGAATGCTGATGGCTTATTTGGCCCTTGGGGTTAAACATTTGCACTTTGTATTTTGGACGGCCTCGGTTAAAATGTGCGCATCTTTTAATGCGCATTTGGAGTCAGTATGCCTGCCATGCAATCCACCGCACCTCAACGCAGCGTTCGGGTGCGTCAGCCTTTAAGGAAGGCCACCAATTTGAGTCTGAGCGTCGATGTACTCGAGGCAGCCAAGGCACTTGAGCTCAATATTTCGCAGGTTTGCGACAGCTATTTGCGTCAGTTGGTGATGCAGGAACAGGAGCGCCGTTGGCGCAGTGAACACGCCGAGTTCATTGCGGCCTATAACGCCACGATCGAAACCGAAGGCTTGCCGTTGGATCAGTGGAGAACTTTCTGATGGCTCGTTTTGATGTGTATGCCAACTCTGGAGCGCATGCCAGTACCACGCCGTATTTGCTGGATATTCAAAGCAATTTGCTCGACGGTCTGGACAGTCGCATGGTCATTCCGCTGCGGCGCCTGGATGCCTTTGCAAAAGTCAAACTACCCGTTCGATTAACACCTGTAATCACTGTCCTTGGTCAGGATTGCTTGCTGGAAACGCCCAAAATGGGCGCCGTGCCAAAGCATGTTTTAAAAGACCTGATCGCCTCATTCAGCGATGACCACGCGCGCATTACCGCCGCCTTGGACTTCTTGTTTCAAGGCTACTGAACAATTCGCCAACTGCGCAATTTACGGGCGAAAAACTTCCTCCAAACTGGCTGCGTCCAGCACGCGCTCAGCCCAGCGCTCCAACTGCACCCACGTCGCAGCAGTAATTTGCGCAACGATTTCGCTCGGCAAGGCACCAAAGCGTCGGACTAACAAGCGCCGCAACAAGAGCCCTCCGCCCTTCTCCTCGCCCTTTTGCTGATGCTGCTGGGCCCAGGTGTCGGATCGTTCGGCTAATGTCATTTAACGGGATGTGCGCCTGTTGCCATCAAAGAAGAATTGCTGCAAGGCACCGAACAGGAAAAAGGCAGCAGCCTTTTAAAAGGTGTGCTGAACCTCGCTTTGAAGCGCTAGCAGGCCGCTGGTAAATACGCGGTTTAATTTTGGCTGTTCACGAACAGGGCCAGGCATGGCCTGGAAGTACTGCCCAAGCTGAGGTTTTTAGGGTCGTAAGCAAATTTATTGGCAGGCGGCCGGGCGTATGATCACCGTATTGTTAGACAAGTCAGATCGATTGGAACCCCATGAAATTCATCTCGCGCCTGCTGTGTGGCTTGGCCCTTTTTTCTTCTCTGGTGTCGGCTGCGCTGGCTGTAGAAGCCACGGTAGTCAAAGCCGACAACACTCTGAGTTACACCTTTATCGAGATCGAGCGCGACGGCAAGCCGCTGTGGCTGGCCTCTGATGTGGTCGTGCTCAAGCCCGGCGACCGCATCAGCTTTGACGAAGGTTTCATCATGATGAATTTTTTCAGCAACGATCTACAGCGCAGCTTTCCCAACATGACGTTTGTGGAAAAGGTCAAGGTGATTCCCGAAAAATGAGGTAGTGCGCCATGAAAAAGCTGCTGGTTTTTTGTGTGGCCGTATTGCTCGCTGCGGGCACAGCCCTGGCACAAGGTGGCGTGAAAAAGAAAAGACCGCCACCACAAGATTACGGCAAGGTGGTCATCAATAACCATTCGGCCAATCTCAACTTGGCGCCGGTGGTGTTCAACCATTGGCCTCACCGCTCCAAATACACCTGCAGGCTTTGCCACGTGGACATTGGCTTTGCCATGAAGGCCAACGAGACCAGCATCACGGCAGATGACAATGCCAGTGGCAACTACTGCGGCACCTGCCACAACGGTCAGATGATGTTTGCCGGCGAACGCATTTTTGCTGCCTGCCCGGCCAAGGCCACGGAGGCGGCGGCCAAAGACCCAACTGTGGCGCAGCGCTGTAGCCGCTGCCATGCAACGAGCGTGGAAGTCAAGCTCAAAAACGACTTTGCCGAATTCACCGCCAAGTTCCCCAAACAGCGCTTTGGCAACGGCATTGACTGGATCGCCACCGAGGCCGCCGGGCTGGTGACGCTGATCGACCGGCTGGACGGCGTGTCGAGCAAAACCAAGCCTTTTGTCAACCCGGTGGACGCGATCATCTCGCCGCACGCCTATGGCATGCCTGACATCCTCTTTTCCCACGACAAACACGGCGTGTGGAACGGCTGCGAACTGTGCCACCCCGACCTGTTTCCATCGGTGAAAAAAGAGGCCAAGCAGGCCTATTCGATGAACGAGATTTTTGACGGCAAATACTGCGGCGCCTGCCACGGCAAGGTGTCGTTCCCGATGATGGATTGCGAGCGCTGCCATTCGAAGCCGGTGATGTAGGGGGCAGAGACTTCGTCACTGCGAGCGTAGCGCGGCAGTCCATGCGGCTTGATCCAAAGCAATGCCTCATGCCGTCAGCATTCAGTTGGGTCTGCCGCTGTAGGATAGCGGGCGAACTTTCCTGAATGGAGCTTTGCGATGTTTTGGCAATTGGTTTTACGGCACGGCAAAAGGCTGTTGCTGGGCGTTTTTGTGTTTGCTTGGCTGCCGCTGCTGGCGGGCGAGTTTTGGGATTTGCCGCCAGCGCCGCCGCCAGAGGAGTTTGGTAATTTGCTGATCAACCGCACGGCCAGCAAAAGCGCCGTGAAGCCGGCGGTTTTTTCACACTGGCTGCATCGGCGCAAGTTTTCGTGCCGCATTTGCCACTCCGAGTTGGAGTTCAACATGAAGGTCAACACCACCGAGATTACCGAGGCGGCCAACCAAAGCGGCCAGTTTTGTGGCACCAGCGGTTGCCACGATGGCAAGGTGGCGTTTGGCCACACCATTGACGCTTGCGATAAATGTCACAACGGCAACGTGTCAGTCGGCAACGCGCGTTTTGCCGAGCTGGCCAAGCTGCCCACCGCGGGTTTTGGCAACAGGATCGACTGGGGCAAGGCGCTGAACAAGGGATTGACGGTGCCAGCCCGTCACCTCGCCATCAAACCGGTGAACGAGATGGCATTCAAAGACATTTTGGTGCTGGAGTCGGAATGGGCCGGCACGCCGCCCGCCGTTTTCCCGCACCGGCCGCATACCTGGCTGCTGGACTGCAGCAATTGCCACCCCGACATTTTCAACATCAAGAAAAAGACCACGCTGCATTTTTCCATGACGGCCAATTTACAGGGCGAGTTTTGCGGCGTGTGCCACACCAACGTGGCCTTTCCCATGGCCGACTGCAAACGGTGCCACCCGGCTATGGAGAATTAAAAATAATGGGGGTCAGATTCCAATTAATTCGTACAGCACGACTGAATCAACGTCAATTCAAACCACAGCAAAACGCTGATTCAGGTAGCTGATGATGGCGCCCGACTCGAAAAGCCACTGGGCTTGACCGGTGGCATCAGTGATCTTGAGGCAGGGAACTTTCACCACGCCGCCACCTTTGAGCAGATCGTCGCGATTTTGTTGGTGATGTTGCGCGTCGCGGCGCTCAATGGGCAGGGACAGGCGTCGCATTTCCTGGCGCACCTTGATGCAAAACGGGCAGGTGGTGAACTGGTACAGCACCAGGCTCTGGCACTGCTGGTTGACGGCTTGCTGCGCCGCCGCCGCGCGCACCACACCTTTGGGCCGGGTGACAAATTCCCACAGTTGCATGAAGGGGCCGAGCACGATACGCAGGGTTCTGAAAAAGGCTCTGATGATGGTTTTCATGGGTGGCATTGTCTCAGGCATTGCCGTCGTCTGTCTTGGCGAGCCCCCGAAATCAGGCCAGATGCAGGCACATGGGCATTGACCCTGTTACTGCGAGCGCAGCGGGGCAGTCCATGCAGCCCGAAAGTCGTGGATTGACAAAGATCAAGCAAGCTCTGGATTTGGCTGCTTCGGTGCTTGTATCTTGAACTGGTTCAATTTTCTAAGCGACGGTAGCACCTAGACTTGCACACAAGCAAGGGAAAGCCCTTGGTATTGAATCGCAAAGATCCCATGAACATTTCCAGCGCCATCGTCTATTGCCGCACCGAGCAGGCGGCTGCATTGCGCGCATGGTTGGCCAAGCAAGCCGGTGTTGAGGTGCATGCCGCCACCGCAGACGGCAAGCTGGTCATCAGCATCGAGGCCGATGACGACCGCAATGCCGCAGCCACTTATGAAGCCATCGAGCGCACCGAAGGCGTGCTGTCGATGGCGCTTGTTTTTCAGCAAACTGAACCCAACCCAGAGCAGGAGTTATCGCCATGCAAGTCACCCGTCGAGAATTGATCAAAGCCAACGCCGTCACCGCGGCAGCCACCGTGATCGGCATCAGCGTGCCCGGCGCGCTGGCGCAAGCCGCAGCGCCCAGCGCCGATGGCGTGCGCTGGGACAAGGGCGTGTGCCGTTTTTGCGGCACCGGTTGTGGCGTGCTGATTGGCACCAAGGACAACCGCATCGTCGCCACCCAAGGCGACCCAGACGCGCCGGTGAACAAGGGGCTGAACTGCATCAAGGGCTACTTTTTGTCCAAGATCATGTACGGCAAAGACCGCCTGACACAGCCGCTGCTGCGCATGAAGAACGGCAAGTTCGATAAAAACGGCGAGTTCGCTCACATTACCTGGGAACAGGCCTTTGACATCATGGAAGAAAAGTGCAAGAGCGCGCTGAAAGCCAACGGGCCGCGCTCAATCGGCATGTTTGGCTCGGGCCAGTGGACTATTTGGGAAGGCTACGCTGCCGCCAAACTGTTCAAGGCGGGCTTCAGGTCCAACAATATCGACCCGAACGCGCGCCATTGCATGGCCTCGTCGGTGGCGGGTTTCATGCGCACCTTTGGCATTGACGAGCCGATGGGCTGCTACGACGACTTTGAGCACGCCGATGCCTTTGTGCTGTGGGGCGCCAACATGGCTGAGATGCACCCGATTTTGTGGAGCCGCATCACTGACCGGCGGCTGACCGCCAAACACGTCAAGCTCAACGTGCTGTCCACGTTTACCCACCGCTCGTGCGAGCTGGCTGACTCCGAGTTGCTCTTTCACCCGCAGTCTGACCTGGCCATTTTGAATTACATCTGCAACTACATCATCCAGAGCGGCTCGGTGAACGAGGCTTTTGTCAAACGCAATGTGAATTTCCGCAAGGGCGTGACCGACATTGGCTACGGCCTGCGCCCAAATCACCCACTCGAGCAGGTGGCTGGCAACAACGGTTACCCCGGCGCCGACGGCAAACCCAAGGGCAACCCGGGCGCGTCCGCGCCGATGTCGTTTGACGAGTTCAAGGCGTTTGTGAGTGAGTACACGCTGGACAAGGCGCACGAGATTTCAGGCGTGCCCAAAGACAAGTTGGAGGCGCTGGCCAAAACGTATGCCGATCCGAAGACCAAGGTGGTCTCTACCTGGACCATGGGCTTTAACCAGCACACGCGCGGCACCTGGGTCAACAACATGATCTACAACGTGCACCTGCTGGTGGGCAAAATCTCGGAGCCTGGCAACGGCCCGTTTTCACTCACCGGTCAACCCAGCGCCTGCGGCACCGCACGCGAAGTGGGCACTTTTTCCCACCGCCTGCCCGCCGACATGGTGGTCACCAACCCCAAGCACCGCGAAATTGCCGAAAAACTCTGGAAGCTCCCCGCTGGCACCGTGCCCGATTGGGTCGGGCTGCACGCCGTGGCGCAAAGCCGGGCCTTGAAAGACGGCAAGCTCAACTTCTACTGGACCACAACCACCAACAACATGCAGGCGGGCCCGAACATCAACGAGGAAATCTGGCCCGGCTTTCGCAACCCGGCCAACTTCATCGTGGTGTCAGACGCCTACCCCACGGTGTCAGCCATGGCGGCCGATTTGATTCTGCCGTCAGCGATGTGGAGCGAGAAGGAAGGCGCCTTTGGCAACGCCGAGCGGCGTACCCAGTTTTGGCGCCAGCAAGTGCGCGCACCGGGCCAGGCCAAGAGCGATTTGTGGCAGTACATCGAGTTTTCCAAGCGTTTCAAGGTCGAAGAGGTGTGGCCCGCCGACCTGATCGCCAAGGCGCCCGAGCTCAAGGGCAAGACGCTGTATGACGTGCTGTATGCCAACGGCCAGGTCAACAAGTTCCCGGTGCGTGAGATTCAACAAGGCTTCGACAACGACGAGTCGAAGGAACTGGGTTATTACTTGCAAAAAGGGCTGTTCGAGGAATACGCCAGCTTTGGCCGCGGCCATGGCCACGACCTGGCCCCGTTCCAAAGCTACCACCAGGCCCGCGGCCTGCGCTGGCCGGTGGTGGATAACAAGGAAACCTTGTGGCGCTTCCGCGAGGGTTACGACCCCTATGTCAAAAAGGGCGAAGACATCAGGTTTTACGGCAAGCCTGACGGCAAAGCGGTCATTTTTGCGCTGCCTTACCAGCCGGCCGCCGAACAACCCGATGCCGAATACGATTTGTGGCTCTCGACCGGCCGCGTGCTGGAGCATTGGCACACTGGCAGCATGACGCGGCGCGTGCCCGAGTTGTACCGCGCCATGCCCGACGCCTGGGTGTACATGAACGCAGACGATGCCAAAAAGCGTGGGTTGCAACGTGGCGACAACGTCAAGATCATTTCGCGCCGAGGCGAAGTCACCACCAAAGTGGAAACGCGTGGCCGCAACAAGATGCCACCGGGCGTGGTGTTCATGCCGTTTTTTGACGAGCACCGGCTGGTGAATAAGCTCACGCTGGATGCGACTTGCCCGATCTCGAAAGAGACCGACTTCAAGAAGTGCGCCTGCAAGGTGGTGAAGGCTTAAGGCTGCACCATGGCTCTCTCTCCCCAACGCCGCGAATTCCTGCTCGATACAGCCAAATTGGCCTGCGGTGTGGGGGTGCTCGGCCTTGGGCTCGGCCTGGTCAGCAAACAGGCCAAGGCCTTGCCACCGGGCGCCATCAGGCCACCGGGGGCCGGGCTGGAGGACGACTTTCAGGGCGCTTGTATCCGCTGCGGGCTGTGCGTGCGCGACTGCCCCTATGACATCCTGAAACTGGCCACCCTCGGGCAGCCCGTGGCCACCGGCACACCGTTTTTTGTGGCGCGCGCCAAACCCTGTGAGATGTGCGAGGACATTCCGTGCGTCAAGGCTTGTCCCACTGGGGCGCTGGATCACAGCCTCACCGACATCAAAAAGGCCAAAATGGGCCTGGCGGTGCTGGTGGACCAGGAGACCTGCCTGAATTTCTTAGGCCTACGCTGCGACGTGTGCTACCGCGTTTGCCCGGCCATCGACGAAGCCATCACGCTTGAGCTGCAACACAACACACGCACCGACAAGCACACGCGTTTTCTGCCCACCGTTCACTCCGAGGCGTGCACTGGCTGCGGCAAGTGTGAGGCCTCTTGTGTGCTCGAAGTAGCGGCTATCAAGGTCTATCCGATCAAGCTGGCCAAGGGCGAACTGGGTGCGCATTACCAATTGGGCTGGGAAGAAAAGCGCAAAGCCGGTGGCAAGTCGCTGGTGGACAACCGCAATCTGGTGGACTTGCCCGACCGCCTGCCGGACGGCGTGCAATTGCCCGGCCACTGGGACCCCGGCAGCGCCGCACCGGCCATGCCCGCACCCTTGTCCGATGAGGCACCGCGATGAGCCACGCAGCAATGAAACTGGCGCAGGAAGCCACTGAGGCCAAGGGCTGGTGGCGCGCGCACCGCTTTTTGGTCTTGCGGCGCGTGTCGCAACTGAGCATTTTGTTTTTGTTTTTGATGGGGCCGTGGCTGGGCTGGTGGCTGGTGAAAGGCAACCTGAATTACAGCCTGACCTTGGGCGTGCTGCCGCTGGCCGACCCACTGGTGCTGCTGCAGTCGCTGCTGACGCGCCATGTGCCCGAGCGCAACGCACTGCTGGGCGCCACCATCATCCTGCTGTTTTACTTGTTGGTGGGCGGGCGCGCGTATTGCTCCTGGGTGTGCCCGGTCAACCTGGTCACTGATGCCGCCAGTGCGCTGCGGCGCCGACTTGACATTCGCGGTGGCGCCGACCTGCCGCGCGCCACGCGCTACTGGATGCTGGTGCTGATTTTACTGCTGGCGGCTACCTCCGGCGGCATCGTCTGGGAGTTGGTGAACCCGGTGTCGATGCTGCCGCGCGGCCTGATGTTTGGCATGGGCGCGGGCTGGTTGCTGATTGGCGGCATCTTTTTGTTCGACCTGTTTGTCATGAAAAACGGCTGGTGCGGCCACCTGTGCCCGGTCGGCGCGTTTTACAGCTTGCTGGGGCGATTCAGTGTGGTGCGCGTCACGGCCAACCAGCGCGCCGCCTGCAACGACTGCCTGGACTGCTTTACCGTGTGCCCCGAGCAGCAGGTGATCAAGCTGCCGCTCAAGGGTGCCAAAAAAGGCGCCAGCCCGATCATTTTGTCGGGCAACTGTACCAACTGCGGCCGTTGCGTTGACGTGTGCTCCAAAGATGTGTTCACCTTGACGACCCGGTTCAAACCCAAACTTGACAGCAGCGCCCAAGCGCTGCCGAACCCTTGATTTCATTCGATTATTTCACCCGTGGAGACCCCCTCATGAAGAAGTTCCTCAAAGTTTCCCTGTTAGCCGTTTTGGCCGTGACGGTGGTGGCCTGCGCCAGCAGCGCGGTGCAGTTGAGCACGCTGCGCGACACCAGCGTGAGCAGCGCCGACAGCGCGCCTGACGTCAAAACTTACGCCGGCAAGCGACCCGGACAGTTCGCGTTGATCGAGCGCGGCTTTGTCAGCCAGCCGCCGCTGATACCGCACAACGTTGATGGCTTCGACATCAGTCAAACCGAAAACGCCTGCTGGGACTGCCACAGCAGCGACGAGTTCAAAGGCAAAAAAATGCCGATGGTGTCAAAAAGCCACCTGGTTCAAAACGTCAACGCCAGAGCCGACGAGCCAGAGCTCGACATGAGGCGCTGGCAATGTGACAACTGCCACGTGCCACAGGTGGACGCCATGCCGCTGGTGGGCAACGACTTCAAGACCAACTGACCAACGCATGAAGAACGCGGCTTTCGACGTTCAACAGCTGCTGTCGGCGCTGCCGCTTTTTAGCGACCTGTCGCTCTTGGAGCGCGAACGCATTGCCCAGGGCTGCCAGCTCAAGCGGATCGCCAGCGCAGACATGTTGTTTCGGGCGGGCCAGCCCTGCGAGGCGTTTTACGTGGTGGTGTCGGGGCAGATCAAGCTGTACGTGGCTTCGCCCACCGGCCAGGAAAAAGTGATCGAGCTGATTGGCCCGAGCCACAGTTTTGCCGAGGCCATGGGGTTCATGGGCAGCCCGCATGTGGTGAATGCGCAGGCGCTGTCGGACACGTTGCTGGTGTGCGTGAGCAAGCAGGCCGTGCTGAATGAAGTGGCGCGCGACCCGCGCTTTGCACTGCACATGCTGGCCGGCATTTCGCGCCGGCTGCATGGCCTGATTCAGGACGTGGAGGGCTACGCGTTGCAAGCGGCGTGCAGCGCCTCATCGGCTACCTGCTGCGCGATGGCGAAAGTGCCCAAACCGGTGTCAGCCACAGCACCAGCCTGACAGTGAATTTACCGGCCAGCAAGGCCACCATTGCTTCACTCTTATCGCTCACGCCAGAGTATTTTTCGCGGGTACTGCACGAGCTTGAAGCGCAGGGCCTGATTCAGATCGACAAGCGCGAGATCAGTATTCTGGATGTGGCACGACTGGCCAGCTTTGGTTCCAACTAGTTCGGTTGGGTGCTGCGGCGCACGCTATTTTTAGCGGTTCTTAAACTATATCAAGAGCCCTTGCTGAGCAGGCGCCTAAAGTCAAGCTTCATTAACTCTAGAGGATTGCCATGAAGCAGATCGTTCGAAGCGCAGCGCATTCAGTGTGGGCTCTCGCCTGCCTGCTGACGCTGTCGCTAGCCAGCCCGGCCTGGGCAGCAGATGCGGTGGTCGCCACCAAAACGGCGGCCGATACAGCCGCAGGCAAAAAGTGCCTGACCTGCCACGGCCCAGAAGACCAGCCCGGCATTTACGCCGAATGGAAAGCCAGTTCGCACGCGGCGAGCAACGTCGATTGCTATGACTGCCACAAGTCCAAGCCTGGCGAGCCGGGCGCGTTTGAGCACAAGGGCGCGTTGATCCACGTGGTGGTCACGCCCAAGGACTGCGCCACTTGCCACCAGACCGAGGTGACGCAGCAACAGCGCTCGCACCACGCCAAGGCTGGCAACATTCTGGCCTCGGTGGACAACCTGCTGGGCGAGGTAATTGGCGGCCCGGCCGCTGTGAATGCAGGCTGCAAGCAGTGCCACGGCAGCACTGTTGAGCTCGATGCCAAGGGCATCCCGACACCGCAAACCTGGCCCAATACCGGCATTGGCCGCAAGAATGTAGATGGCTCACTGGGCTCGTGCTCGGCCTGCCATGCACGGCACGCCTTTTCTTCTGCCCAGGCCCGCACGCCCGACACCTGCGGCAAGTGTCATATGGGCCCGGACCATCCGCAAATCGAAATTTACAACGAATCCAAGCACGGCATTCTGTACCGCGCCAACATTGACAAGATGAACCTCAATTCCAAGAGCTGGGTGGCCGGCGTGGACTACACCGCTGCGCCCACTTGCGCCACCTGCCACATGGGTGCGACCAAGGATCAAAAGGGTACACACGACGTGGGTGAACGCATCTCGTGGACACTGCGCCCGGCCATTTCGACCAAGCTCAACATGATTCGCATGGCCAATGGCGACGAGTTTGACCAGCCTGAAAGCGCAGCCCTGCCCAAGATAGGTGACGCGGTCAAGGGTTCGACCGTGACAGAAGTTCTGACCTGGGAGCAACGCCGCGACAAGATGAAAACCGTGTGCGCCACCTGCCACACCAGCAACACCGTGAACGGCCATTACAAGCAGTTTGACGACGTGGTGGACCTGTACAACGACAAATACGCCAAGCCGATTGCCGGCATCATGAAAGAACTGGAAGACAAGGGCTACCTGACGCACCAACCGATGGACGCCAAGATCAAGTGGACCTGGTTCGAGATCTGGCACCACGAAGGCCGCCGCGCCCGCCACGGTGCCTCGATGAACGGCCCGGACTACACGTGGTGGCACGGCATCTACGAGGTCAGCCAACACACCTACTTCAAGTGGATTCCCGAGCTGAAGGAAGTAGTGCGTGCCAAGGACGGCAACGAAAAGTTCGCCACTGACATGCTTGACAAGTATTTCAAGCCGATTGCGGGTCACGACTGGTTCTTCAACGGCATGGGCAAAGAGCAGATTGACAAGGTGCGCAAGGGTTACGAGGAGCGCTACGGCAAAGGCAGCATGAAGTAAGAGTAAGGGAATCGAAAATTACCAACATACTGTTTTTGTCACTGCGAGCGAAGCGCGGCAGTCTATGCACTTGGAAGTCATGGATTGCCTCACTGCGTTCGCACTGACATTTGACTGGTTTGCAGGATAGACCGCAGCGCGCAAGCGCTGTCCTCAACAGATGAAGGAACATCACCATGAGCACCACACTCCGAAGAAATCTGATGGTCGCCAGCGCTGCTCTGCTAAGCGCGTTGGCGCTTTGGTCGGCGCAAGCGGCCATGCGCATCGACCGCAACCTATTGGCGCAAGGCGACCAACAATGGGCCACTGGGCAGCTTGACCAGGCCCAGACCACATTTGAGCAGGCGATACGCGCCGAGCCGAAATCGCTCAAGGCGCACATGAAATTGGCTGGCCTGCAATTGTCGCGGCAAGACTTCACGGCCAGCATTCCCACCTACCAGGCCGCCATTGGCCTGGATGCCAACCACGACAAGGCCTGGCTGGGCATTGCCTTTGCTTACCTGCACACCGGCCAGGACGCGCTGGCTGGCGCGGCTTTTGATGCGGCCATTCGCATCAACCCGGCCAACCGCGACAAGCTGGCTCCGGTGCTGGACAAGCTCAACGTGCGTTAGCTGGCACTGGTTTCAGGCAGGCGTACGGGCTGTACAGCGTGCCGGTAGCGCGCCAAACCGCCGGCTGACATCTTGGCGGCGTGCTTGGCCGAGGCAGCCGCGTTGGCCACGTCTTGCGCGTTGCGGTATTCACCCACGTTGACCTGGACGGCGCCGATCGACAGGCTGGTGAACGGGAAAAATCGCACCACGCCCTGGCGGTCTTCGGCCTCAATGCCACCACGCTCGCGGTCTGCCGGGTCAAACAGTGCCACGGCGCGTGCGTTGAACTCTTCAATCATGCGCAGGCACTGGTCTTCCCACTGCAAGTCTTGATAAATCACAACAAAATCGTCACCACCGACATGCCCCAGAAAGTCTTGTTGCGCCTGCACATGATCACGCGCCACCGACGCCACCAACCGAATCATTTCATCGCCGCGCCAGTAGCCATAGCGGTCGTTGAACGATTTGAAGTAGTTCAAATCCAGATAGCTCACCACAAAGCTGCTGCCACGGGCCAGCAGGCGTTCGATGTGCTGGGTGATGGGAATATTGCCTGGTAAAAACGTCAAAGGATTGGCGTGGCGCGCCGACTCAATGCGCGATTCGGTCACCGCCTTGACAATCTGGTCGCCGCGACACAGACCCAGGTAAAGCCCGTTGTCCACCACAATGAAGCCGTCACTCAGGTAACGCTGGTCGTCAGAGGTCAGAATGCCCAGCAACTCGTCAATGCGGTAGTTGCGCTCGACCAAACGGGGCTGCTTGTTGGCCCAGTGGTAACACGGCTTGTGTCCCCATAGCTCGCGGTAGTACATCTTGCTGTATTCGTTGAGAAAGTGCATCCGATTGATCAGTCCGACCGGGCGCTTCCCATCTAACAGTGCCACTGCGTGCAACTCCGGCTGAGCTTGAAACAACTCAGCCAGTTCTTCACACAACGCATCGGGTGAAAGCCCAGGTGCCTGGATGATGTTCAGGCGCTCTGACAGGTTCATGGCATTGCTCTGCCGCGCAGGCGGTCCCACCGACACCTGTTTGCTCTGCAAAACTTGCAGCGCCGCAACATCGATGCAGGTCATGCTATTGGGCAGCGGGCGCCCCAGCAGATACCCTTGACCAAACTCCAGCCCCAGGTCGCGTAACAGGCGCAAGTCGGCTTCGGTTTCAATGCCCTCGGCCACCAGCTCGGCGCCAAAAATCAGTGCCATGCGTTGCAGGGCGCGCACGGTGTCGGCCTTGTCGGCGTCATGCGCCACATTTTGCACAAAGTACTGGTCAATCTTGACGACTTCAGGGCGCAACTCCGACCACATGCGCAGGTTGGTGGAGCCCTGGCCAAAATCATCCAAGGCCACGGCCATACCCAACTTTCGCAAGGCTTTCACCGCGTTCGCCAGGGTCTGCAGCTCGGGCTGGATGCCCTGCTCGGTAATTTCAACCACCAACTGGCGCGCCAGCAGTCCCCACTGGCGCAATTGGCGCGAAATGAAGTCCGGCCCGCATTCGTCCATCAGCCGAATCAGCGCACCAGGACTCAGGTTAACGAACAAGCGACCGCGTTCACGCTGGCGGCCCCAACGCTGCAACACTGTCTCCAGGCAGGCCCGCTCCAGTTCGAACACCATGTCTTGCGACTGTGCCAGCGCAAACAGCGCGGCGGGGGACTCAAGGGCGCTGCCCTGTGGGCCACGAATCAAGGCCTCATGGGCATGAACCCTGCCGTCGTCCAAACGACCAACCGGCTGAAAGACTGCGCGCAATTGGCGCTGATTGATCAATTCATGAATCATGGGCACTCCAAAACAAGTCTTGAAGTGTCGATGAATTTT
>PFUD01000004.1 GCA_002789915.1 Comamonadaceae bacterium CG_4_9_14_3_um_filter_60_33
CCATGAGCGCCACCATTCTTCAAAACATTCCCGCCGGCCAAAAGGTCGGCATCGCTTTTTCGGGCGGCCTTGACACCAGCGCCGCGCTGCACTGGATGAAGCTCAAGGGTGCCCTGCCCTACGCCTACACCGCCCACCTGGGCCAGCCCGACGAGACCGATTACAACGAAATACCTCGCAAGGCGATGGAGTACGGCGCCGAAAAAGCGCGCCTGATCGACTGCCGCAGCCAACTCGCCGCCGAAGGCCTGGCGGCACTGCAAAGCGGCGCCTTTCACATCAGCACGGCCGGTGTCACCTACTTCAACACCACGCCCATTGGCCGCGCCGTCACCGGCACCATGCTGGTCGCCGCCATGAAGGAAGACGACGTCAACATCTGGGGCGACGGCAGCACCTTCAAGGGCAACGACATCGAGCGCTTTTACCGCTACGGCCTGTTGACCAACCCTTCGCTCAAAATCTACAAGCCCTGGCTCGACCAAGCCTTCATTGACGAGCTCGGCGGCCGTGCCGAGATGTCGGCGTTCATGACCGCACACGGCTTTGGCTACAAGATGAGCGCCGAAAAAGCGTATTCGACCGACTCCAACATGCTCGGCGCCACGCACGAGGCCAAGGACCTGGAAAATCTCAACTGCGGCATAAAGATCGTCAACCCGATCATGGGCGTGCCGTTCTGGCGCGACGACTGCGTTATCAAGGCCGAAGAAGTGTCGGTGCGCTTTGAAGAAGGCCGCCCGGTCGCCTTAAACGGCGTCGAATACCCCGATCTGGTCAGCCTGTTTTTAGAGGCCAACCGCATCGGCGGGCGCCACGGCTTGGGCATGAGCGACCAAATCGAGAACCGCATCATCGAAGCCAAGAGCCGCGGCATTTACGAGGCGCCCGGGCTGGCGCTGCTGTTCATCGCTTACGAGCGCCTGGTCACCGGCATCCACAACGAAGACACCATCGAGCAGTACCGCGACAACGGCCGCAAACTGGGCCGCCTGTTGTACCAGGGCCGCTGGTTCGACTCACAAGCCATCATGCTGCGCGAAACCGCCCAGCGCTGGGTGGCGCGCGCCGTGACCGGCGAAGTCACGCTGGAACTGCGCCGCGGCAACGACTATTCGCTGCTCAACACCGAATCAAGCAACCTGACCTACGCGCCCGAGCGCCTGAGCATGGAAAAAGTGGAAGACGCGCCTTTTAGCCCGGCTGACCGCATTGGCCAACTCACCATGCGCAACCTCGACATCGTCGATACCCGCGCCAAGCTGGGCATTTATGCCAAGTCAGGCCTGCTGTCGCTGGGTGGCGGTGGTGACTTGCTCAGCCTGACGGGCGAAAACAAGCGCTGAATTTTGACAGCTGTGGGGCAGACTTCAGTCTGCCAGGTCGACTGAAGTCGACCCCACAACAAGTACAGAGTCAGCGCTTGCCGAGGTACTGTTTGGCAATCGGCCGCACAGCCGATGCCGTGATGCCCAGCGAATCAAGCCCGGGGTGCTTGCCCGTAGCGATGTTGTCGACCTTCATCGAGTCCAGGTTGTCCAGGCTCATCATGGGCTCGCCTGGGGCCAGGCCCATCACAGTGGCCTGCAGCCGCGCAGCCCAGCCCGGTAGCGGGATCACCGGGCGACCCATGCCGCCGCCCGAGCCACTGAGTTGGGCCGCAATTTGCACCAGTTGTTTCAGTGTCAAAATTTCCGGGCCAAAGGCCTCGATCACGCGCGGTGAGGGTTGGGCGCTGGCACCGGCCAGGCAGCGCACCACGGCGGTGGCCACGTCTTGCACCCACACCGGCTGAAATTTGGCATCTGCACCGGCCAGCGGCACCATTGGCAGCACTTTTTGCAGCTTGGCAAACATGTTCAAGAACTTGTCCTCGGCGCCAAAGATCACGCTGGGACGCAAGATGCTCAAGTCAAATCCGCCCTGCGCTGCGGCCCCGGCACCACCGCCCACGGCTGCCTGCACCAGCACCGCCTCGCCCTCACTTTTGGTGCGCAGGTACATCGAAGGCGCCAGCCCGGGTTGCAGCGAGTCGGCCCCCAGCGCACTGACATGCACCACCTGGGTAACGCCGTTGGCCAGGCAGGCATGGGCAATTTTTTGGGGTAAGACCACATGCACCTGCTCAAACGCCGCCTGCGTGCCGTGCAGAATGGCCACCAGATTGACCAGCGCGTCATGCCCAGCCACCGCACGGGTCAGGGCGGCTTCGTCTTGCACGTCGAGTTCCTGCACGGTCAGGCCAGGCAAAAGCTTGATGGCTTTGGCGTTAGAAGCGCGCCGCGTTGGCACCGTGACCTGCCAGCCCTCGCGCACCAGTTTTTCACACACATGGGCGCCGACGAAGCCAGTACCGCCTAGAACAATAATTTTTTTCATAAGCTCAATGATGCGTTAAAAATGGGACAGCTCGCTGCCCCGGGGTTAAATGATGACTGGCTCGGTCTCCAGCCGAATACCAAAACGCTCATAAACACTGGTCTGGATTGCCCGGGCCAGCGTCATGACCTCGCCGCCAGTGGCGCCCAAACCCACCACGCCGGTGCTGCGGTTGACCAGCACCAGCGCCTGCTTTTCATAGACGCCCGCCTGCCCCACCGATTTGCCGCGCCAGCCGCAGGCGTCAATGAGCCAACCCGCAGCCAGTTTGACCGACCCATCAGCCAACACGTAATGCACCACCCTGGGGTCGCGGGCAATGATATCGGCACATTGTTCGGGCGTGACCGTGGGGTTTTTGAAAAAACTGCCGGCGTTGCCGATCACGCTGGGGTCGGGCAGCTTGGCGCGACGAATGGCGCAGACCCATTCAAACAGTTGCTGCGCGGTTGGCTGACTGACACCTTGCCCAGCCATTTTCTTGTCGATGTCGGCATAACCCAGCACCGGCTTCCAGGGCTTTGGCAGGGCAAATCGCACGCGCAAAATCAGCGCCCTATCTTTCAGGCCCAGCGCTTGGTGGCCTGCATTGGCGTCAGGCGTGCTGGCATGTTTGAACACCGAATCGCGGTAGCCAAAGGCACATTGCGCTGCATTCAGGGTAAACGCCTGGCCGGTCTGCAGGTCGATAGCATCAAGTGAGTCAAAGCGGTCTTGCAGCTCAACGCCATAGGCCCCGATATTTTGCACCGGCGAGGCGCCCACGGTGCCCGGAATCAGCGCCATGTTTTCCAGGCCAGGGTAGCCAGCTTCAAGCGTCCAGGCAACAAAGTCGTGCCAATCTTCACCGGCACCGGCTTCGACGATGAAAGCTTTGGCGGTTTCACGCACCAGTCGGCGGCCCATCACCTCGACTTTCAGCACCAGGGATTTGACATCGCCAGTGAGCACGATATTGCTGCCACCTCCCAGCACAAACTTGGGCGCGGCGGACCATTCGGGGTCATCCAACACCGCCTGCACGTCGGCTTCAGCTTGAATGCGCACCAGCGCATGGGCCTTGGCCACGATGTGAAAGGTGTTGAACGGCTGAAGGGGAACGTTTTTCTGGACTAACATGGCGGGATTGTCGAACATTTAGCGAGAACCCTTATGCCCTCTTTTGATACCGTTTGCGAAGCCAGCATGGTCGATGTGAAACACGCCATTGAAAACACCAGCAAAGAAATCACCACCCGCTTTGACTTCAAGGGCACGCCGGCCGCCATCGAACTCAAGGACAAGGAAATCACGCTGATTGGCGACGCTGATTTTCAGCTCAGCCAGATTGAGGACATTCTGCGCAACAAGCTGACCAAGCGCAATGTGGACGTGCGTTTTCTGGACAAGGGCGACGTGCAGAAAATGGGCGGCGACAAGGTCAAGCAGGTCATCAAGGTGCGCGACGGCATCGAGACCGAACTGGGTAAAAAAATCCAGCGCATCCTCAAGGACAGCAAAATCAAGGTGCAGGCCGCCATTCAAGACGGTAAGCTGCGCGTGAGCGGCACCAAGCGCGACGACCTGCAGGCCGCGATGGCGCTGATGCGCAAGGACATCACCGACATCCCATTGAGCTTCGACAACTTTCGCGATTAGTCTGCGCCCGCACTGGTCCTGGACAAGCGCTGCGCCATGAGCTTCATTCTGAAGTCGGAGGACGAATACGAAGACCTGCTGGGTCTCTGGTCTGATCTCGAAACGGGCCTGGCCATGGTCTTGAGCCACCCGCACAAAGTGCAGGAATTCAAGGCGCGCATTCATCAATATGACCGCTGGATGCAAAACCTGATCCAGTACGACGCCGACGTGGCGCTGTACCTGCTGTTTCAGCTCGCCAGCCATTCACCGGTGGGTTACAGCGCCTCGCACGCTTTGGTATGCGCCGTGTTGAGCCATCTGGTGGCACAGGAATTTCACCTTCCCCAGGCCGAGCGCGACAGCCTGGTACGTGCCGCGCTGACCATGAACATCGCCATGACCGCGTTGCAAGACCAGTTGGCGAACCAACGCGAGCAGCCGACACCAGAGCAAAGAACCATGCTGCGCGACCATGAACGCCACGGTGCCGACCTGTTGGGCCAGCTTGGCATCAAGGACAAACTCTGGTTGCAAACGGTGCGGCAGCATCATCATCAACAGGCCCCGGACCTGCCTCAGTATTCGCTCACGCTGGCCCAGCGCCTGGCGCAAATGCTGGGCGTGGTTGACCGTTATGCGGCCCTGATCAGCCCGCGGCAATCGCGCGCGGGCCGCAGCGCCACCGAGTCTGCTCAGGACATCCTCAATGACAACGACACCCGACTGGTAGGTCAGGCGCTGCTGCACGTAGTGGGCTTGTTCCCGCCCGGCACGTTTGTGCAGCTTGACGACGGCACCCAGGGCGTGGTGCTGCGCCGCAGCAGCCAGGACAACCGACCCGACGTGGCCGTTCTGCTCAACGACAACGGCCAGTTGATGCGCCCGCCTAGCCTGCACGCCTGCGCCAATGGCAGCCCGGCCATCATCACGGCCTTGCCTGCGGCGAGGGTCCAGGAACACGTCAACCATCATCTTATTCTGCAACTGGGCACTCAGCAGCAGGCTATTGCCCGTTGATGAACGCCACCATCATGCGCGCAAAGGCCAAGCCGTCGTGACCCTCGGCCAGACTCTGGGTGTAAGCCAGGTACTTCTCCTCGCCGAACATGGCGCGCCGTTTGTCGAGCAGATAAGCACTGTAATCCTCGACAAACTCGGGGTGCGGCTGCACGCAAAACACGTGGTCATCGACCCCAAACGCTGCTACCGGGCAAAAGTCGCTGGTAGCCAGCAGTTTGGCACCGCTGGGCAAGTCGAACACCTGGTCCTGGTGGCTGGCCAACAGCGCCACGGTTTCGCGGCCCTGCGCCTGCGGCAACTCGGGCGCCAGCCACTGGTACTGCATGCGCCCGGCGCCCCAACCCTGTGGCGCGCGCCCCACTTTGGCGCCCAGGCACAGCGCGATCAGCTGGTGGCCAAAGCAGACGCCAATCAGTTTCTTTTTGGTCTTTAACAGCGTCTGTACCTTTTCCTTGAGCGCCAGCACCCAAGACTCCTGAGAGAACGCATCGGCCTTGCTGCCGGTAAGCAGCACGGCGCCGTAAGCGTCGAACGAGTCCGGATACTCGCCCTTGACGGTGTTGAAAATGTCAATCTGACCTTGAGCGCCAGCCTGACGCAACAGGCGCTCGAACATGGTGCCGTAGCCGATGTAGATTGCCTCGACGTTCGGATCCAGAAAGTCATTTTCAAGAATGCAAAGTTTCATAAGTGTTCACCTGAATTATTGGGCGCTGAATCGACGTGGGGCGGATGCCGATGGCCGTGCTTGACGTGCCCATGCACTGGCCCATGCGCGACCAACGCCGCCTTTTTGCCCAAGCTTGATTCTGTGCCCTTGATCAGGCGGTTGACGTTTTCTGCATGGCGGTAGAGCAAAAACAAGGCCATCACGGCCACGCCCAGCGCCACGCTTTTGCTCATGATCCACAACCCGCCGTCAGCCAGCACATACACCACCGGGGCCAGCACTGCGGCCGTAATAGACGCCAGCGACGAGTAACGGAACGTCAGCGCCACCAGCAGCCAGATCAGCGCGGTGGCCAGCCCCAGCCAGCCGCTAAATCCCAGCAACACGCCAAGCGCCGTGGCTACACCCTTGCCGCCGGCAAACTTGAAAAACACCGGAAAAACGTGGCCCAGAAAAGCCGCCAACCCCACCAGCGCCATGGTGCCGTCAGCCAGCCCATAGGCTTGTCCATACCACTTGACCAGCACCACCGGCAGCCAGCCCTTGGCGGCATCGAGCAGCAGCGTGAGGATGGCCGCCACCTTGCTGCCTGAGCGCAGCACATTGGTGGCGCCCGGGTTTTTGCTGCCGAAAGTGCGCGGGTCGCTCAAGCCCATGACCCGGCTGACGATGACCGCAAACGACAGCGACCCGATCAGGTAGCCAGCCAAAACCGCCAATACGGGGAAAAAACTCTTCATGGATTCCAAATCAACTCCTGGTTGCCAACTGCGCTCAAGCGCCAAGGTCTGATTTTGCCAGTTCCTTGTGCACATCCTCGTGCATGAATTTACACAAGGTTACTTCTCTCTATAGTCATTACTGAATGTATGGATATAGCATCAAAGCCAGGGCAACAAGGGGGTCTTTCAAGTAGCGCAAATGACCCATTTGTCACGACTTGAAACCCTGCAGTCCGTAGCCCTGCACCCAGGCAATGATCTCAGTGCCTTAACGACAACACAAGGAAAAATAATGAATCAACAATTGAGTTTTGCCCTGCGCACCGGGCTGATCGCTGCGGCAGCGGCTTCGCTGCTGGTGGCCTGTGGCGGCGGTGGGGGTGGCGGTAGCGGTGGCGAGGTCGGAACTTCCGGCCCTGAATCCCAACTGGCATCGAGTCGAAACAGCGACAAGGGAAATAGCCAGGAAGAAAATAAGAAAAAAGCTGACCACAACAGTTCTAACAGCGACAGCGACAGTAGCAGCAGCAATGACGGCGGTAGCGTGGGCTCAACGCCTGACTCCACATCACCGCCCGTGACAGGCGACAGTTACAAATTGCTGGCCTGGAACGACTTGGGCATGCATTGCGTTGACGGCAAAGACTACTCGGTGTTTTCCATCCTGCCGCCCTACAACAACCTGCATGCGCAGTTGGTCAGCACCAGCGGTGGCCTGGTGACCAGCGGCGTCACGCTCACCTACGAAGCCATGGCCGATGCAACGGGCTCCATCAACACCTCCAGCATGGGTAAAACCAATTTTTGGAGCTGGGTGAAGTCACTGTTTGGAGCCACCCTGGCCAATGACGTTGGACTCAAGGGCAATGCCACCACGTCGATCACGCCGCGCCCGATGAACTTCAACGCCGCCAACAAGTGGTTCGAGGCCGAGGGCATCCCGATCACGCCCTACGACGACAACGGCGTCAAGAATTTCTACCCGATGGTCAAGGTGGTGGCCAAGGATGCCGCTGGCAAGGTGATGGCCACAGCGCGCACTGTGTTGCCGGTCAGTGACGAAATGAGTTGCAAGTCGTGCCATGCGTCATCCACGCTCAGTACCGACGCCAAGCCTGCAGCGGGCTGGGTGCAGGATGCTGATCCGGAAAAGGACTGGAAGAAAAACATCTTGCGCCTGCACGATGAGAAAAAATCGACCAATCCGGCCTTCGTGTCGGCGCTCAACCAGTTGGGCTACAGCGCTGCCGGCCTGGCTGCCACGGCGCAAGCGGGCAAGCCGGTGCTGTGCGCCTCGTGCCACAGTTCCAATGCGCTGCCCGGCACCGGCATCGCGGGCATCACGCCGCTCACCCAGGCGCTGCACACGCAGCATGCCAGCGTCAAGGACCCGGTCAGCCAGCTCACGCTTGACAGCAGCAGCAACCGCACCTCATGCTACCTGTGCCACCCGGGGTCGGAAACGCAATGCCTGCGCGGCCCGATGGGTAACGCACTCGACGCCAGCGGCAAGCCCGCCATGAATTGCCAGAGTTGCCACGGCAGCATGCTGGCGGTGGGCAGCAACGCGCGCACCGGCTGGCTCAATCAACCCACCTGCCAGTCGTGCCACCATGACGGCAAGCGCGAGCTGAGCGGCGTGACTACCGTCGGCACGCCCAAGGTCTGGGCAGATCAGCGCTTTGCCTCGAACGCCAACGCCCCGGCAGCCGGCTTTGATTTGTACCGATTCAGCACCGGCCACGGCGGCCTGCAATGTGAATCCTGCCACGGCGCAACGCATGCGGAATACCCGTCTTCGCACGTCAATGACAACGTGCTGAGCCAGGACCTGCAAGGCCACGCCGGCACCGTGAACGAATGCACCGCCTGCCATGCCACCATGCCCAGCACTGTCAACGGTGGTCCCCACGGCATGCACAGCACCGGCAACAGCTGGATTTCCGACCATGAAGATGCCGCCGACGGCACCAGCGGTGCGGCGCCCTGTGCCTACTGTCACGGCGCAGACTACCGCGGCAGCGCGCTCAGCGAGGTCAAGATGAGCAAAACGTTCAATGTGGAAAATGGCACCAAGACCTTCGCGGCGGGACAAAAGGTAGGCTGCTACGACTGCCACAACGGCCCCAATGGGGGTTAACTGAAATCAGAAAACAGGCCCGGTCAGCCCAGTACCTCTGCCAGCGCGCACTGGACTGACCGGGCACCCAATAGCGTGACGCACACTTGCGGGTCGATACCTACCAAATAGCCGCGCCGCCCGCCGTTGATCAATATTTTGGGTAACGCCAAAATGGTCGATTCAATGAACACCGGCATGGCGCGGCGCGTGCCAAACGGCGATGTGCCACCGACCAGATAGCCGCTGTGCCGGTTCGCCACTTCAGGGGCGCAGGGCTCCACCGATTTGGCGCCAATCTGGCGCGCCAGGTTTTTGGTGGAAACCTTGCGGTTGCCGTGCATCAGCACCACCAGCGGCTTGGCGTCCTGGTCTCGCATGATCAGCGTCTTGACCACATGGAATGGGTCCCAGCCCAACTCGGACGCGCTGTGCAGTGCGCCGCCGTGTTCCATATAGTCGTAAGGGTGCTCGGAAAACACCACCTTGCTGGCCTTGAGCAGTTGCGTGGCTGGCGTCAGGCTGACGTGTTTTGCCATATTTAATTGGGGTCAGATTCCAATTAATTTACTGCGCCGGGTCGCGTAGTTCCCAGCGAATCGCGTCAATGCTGGTCAGCAGGTCTTCTGAAAGCGTGGTGCCCCAGGCATCCAGGCATTCGTCGAGTTGCGCCACCGATGTCACGCCGATGATGGTGCTGGCCACCTGCCATTTGGTGTAACAAAACGCCAGCGCCAACTGCGTCGGCGTCAGTCCGTACTCGCGCGCCAGCGCGCTGTAGCGTCGTGCGGCTGTGAGTGCCTCGGGGCGGCCCCAGCGCTGCTTGCGCGACGACTCAAACTTTTTCAGCCGCGCCTGTTCAGGCACGTCCGCCCCCGTCAAGCCCTGCGCGTCGTACTTGCCAGTGAGCAAGCCGAACGCCAGCGGCGAATACGCCAGCAGCGCTACATCCAGACGGTGCATGGTTTCGTCCAAGCCATTCTCAACCGTGCGATTGAGCAGGCAGTACGGGTTTTGCACGGTGGCCACGCGTGGCAAGCCGTACTGGTCGGCCAGGCGCACAAACTCATGCACGCCATAGGAGGTTTCATTCGACAAGCCCACGGCGCGCACCTTGCCAGCCTGAACCAACTTGCCCAGTGCTTCCAGTTGGGCGTGGATTGGCGTGCCCTCGTCCACCTTGGCTGGATGGTAATAGATGCCGCCAAAGGCCGGCACCGAGCGCACCGGCCAGTGAATCTGGTAGAGGTCGATGACGTCAGTTTGCAGACGCTGCAAACTGCCATCGCAGGCCGCCAGAATATCAGCGCCTGTCAAGTCCGGGCTGCCGCTGCGAATCCACGGCATGCTGCGCGATGGGCCGGCGACTTTGGTCGCCAGCACCAGTTTTTGCCGCGCGCCAGGATGCTTGACGAGCCAGTTGCCGATGATTTTCTCGGTGGCGTTTAAGGTTTCCGCACGCGGCGGCACCGCGTACATCTCAGCTGTGTCGATAAAGTTGACGCCGCGCTCCAGCGAGCGGTCCAGAATGTCATACGAAGTGGCTTCATCGACCTGTTCGCCAAAAGTCATGGTGCCCAGGCAGATCGGGGTGACGTGCAGGTCGCTTTGACCCAGTTGGATGGTTTTCATGTGTCAGATAAAAAAGTAAAAAATTACAGTTTATGAGCAGACCTGGTTGCGCCCTAAACTTTTGGCGAGGTAAAGCGCCTGGTCGGCAGCTTTGAGCAAATCGATTGTTGTCAGCGCTGACGCAGGGTCGCACAGCGCCACGCCAGCACTCAGAGTCAATACCGTCGCAATCTTGCTACCGCGGTGATCGATGCATTTTTCACGCACCCGCTGCAGCGCCTGCTGCGCCAAAGCGAGTGCGGCTTGGCCGTCGGTTTCAGGCAGGACGGCAACCATTTCCTCGCCACCAAAGCGCGCCACCAAATCCTGCGGCCGTCGAAACACCTCGTTCAACGCCTGGGCCACTTGGCGCAAACCCTCGTCGCCGGCCAAGTGTCCGTAGATATCGTTGAATTGTTTAAAGTAGTCAATGTCGAACATGATCAAGGACAAAGGCTGTGCCGATTTGTGCGCCGTACGGATCGCCTGCGGCAAAACCGCGTCGAGCCGTCGCCGATTGCCCAAGCCGGTCAGCACATCGATCTCAGACAAACCTTTGAGTCGCCCGGACTGCGCCTTGAGCAAGCGCTCGCGTATCACCGATTGGGTTACGTCATTGATCTGAATAAATATGTAGCGCTGATCCATCAAACCAGATGCCTTGAAACCTGCCGGAACAATGCGAATCGACTGGCGCAGCACCTTGTCCTGACCGCGTTGCCTGGTCGAGAGAAACAGCGGAAATGGTGCCGGGTTCAGCGTTTGCGAAAGCAGTGTTGGGTAGCCGCTGGCGACCGCCTGCTTCAGGGCGCGCTCAAAGGATGTGTTCTTGAGCTGGGGAAAAACTTCCAGCAAATGCCTGCTCAGGACAGCATCTCGTGTCAGGCCAGCGTGCACCAACAGCCAGTCGTTGACAAACACCACCTGACATTGCGCATCAAGTACCAGCAAGCCCAGTTGAAGATGGTCCAGCAGCCAGTGCGCCCAAGGCGGGCAATTGCTGGCCTCGTCGGACTGGCCGGACTGGCCGGACACGCTCACGTCAGCGATACCAGAAATTGCCGAACCGTGGCCTTGAGTGATTCAACCGATTCCACATCGAGCAGAAACACCATGAAACCACGAATCTGTAGTGTATCGATGGCAAAGTCAATTTGCAGGCTCAGCACCAGATCAGTCGGATCGCCTTGCGCAAACAAGACATCCTGAACCGGGCCAAGTTCAACATATGGCAGTGAGCCTTCAAACTGGAGCTTGAGCACGTCGGCCACACCCGATACCACCGAGTTCAGCAGAATGTTGCCAATTTCAGCGAGCGCTTCCTGCTCCATTTCACCCAGTTGCTCCAGCGGAACATCGTCTCCTACCATCATCTGGACCAATTGCAGACTTTGCTGAACCGGGAACATCAGCACAGCTTCGGTGTTGAGCACGCCAGAAAATGCTTGTCTGACGGCGCAAATTCGGTCATCAGAGCCATTTTCGGTGAGCTCGTTTGAAAGGCCTTGCTTGGAGAGCATGACAACACGGGGCACAGTCAGCCGCACATTGGCACCAGCCAATTGGCTGAGCGCATTGGCGGCTTGCCCGACACCAACGTTGAAAATTTCAGTCAGGGCATCGAGCTCAAGCGCATTCAAACTCATGACGCTGTCAGAAAATAGTCAAGGGCTTGGCGAATGGCCGGAACAGTAGCAGGCTTGGGCACAAAGGTCACCTTGAGTTCAGCTGCCAAGGTACGGCTACTTTCCTGAATGTTGGCCGTCAGCATGGCGATCTTGCTCGTGCTGTTGAATTGCCGAATCTGGGCTACCGCTTCAAAGCCACTGATGCCCGGCATGTTGACATCCATGGTGATGAAATCGGGCGCCTGGGTACGCACCATCTCCACCGCTTGTTCACCACTTTCTGCTTCAAGTAGCAGCCAGTCAGGCTGCAATTGAGAGACATTTCTTTTTATCATCATGCGCGACACTTTGCTGTCGTCAACAATCAAGAGAGAGTAAGCCATCGGAATTCTTTTTGAAGTCGAGAACACGATCATACTGCGCGTCAAGACTGCGCTTTGGCCCGCGCTTGCTCCAGTAGCCCAAAAAGAAAATGGGGCTGGGCTGGCCGAACATTTCGTTGACAGTCACACGCAACTGCGCCGGGCAGTAGTCAAACACAGCATCTCCCACGGCCTCGCCGGCGCTCATGACGGCCTATAGCTTCAGCCCAAACTGCTGGTTGACGGTCTGGCCGACGCTGCCCGGGTAGGCTTTCATCATCGCATTGAGCGCGGTCGGGAATAAAAACGTGTGCTTCACGCTGCAATCACGCAACAACTCCACCGCGGCTTGCAGTCTGAAGCGGCCATTGAACGCCACGATGGGGCGACCAAAATAAAGCGAGGGCAACAGCGCGTCCATCAGGCCGCTGGTCCAGGCCCAGCCAGGTATTGCTCTTGCGGGCCACTTTGTCACGGGCTTGACTGACTGGCATGGCGATGAATCCTTATGATGCGTTAAACCCAGATTCCTCGGTTGACCGCTTGATAACTTCGATAAAGCAATGAAATGATTAGAAAAAATAACTTCGATGACATTTACGTTTTGGGTGAAAGCGCTACGCACCCAATTGCGCCGCTGACGACGCGTCTGGGGTCGTTGCTCCTCCCTCGTCCGATAGGATGACACGCGGACAAGAGCCCGCTGCGTCGTCTCGCCTACCCAGCCACGCCGCCAGCAGCCCACTCGGGCGCATCCAACCGAGAAATCTAGGTTAAATGTACTTAATCAAAAAAATATCCCATAGCGAATTTGTATCTATTCGCACACTCAAGTACCACGTTCGCTGCTGGGGGCAGCCCGGGCCCGGCAAAACTCCGCTGGTGCTGCTGCACGGTTGGATGGACGTGGCGGCCAGCTTCCAGTTTGCGGTCGATGCGCTGGAGCGCGAACATTTCATCATCGCCCCCGACTGGCGCGGTTTTGGCTTGACTGCCTCTGGCGGCGCTGACAGTTTCTGGTTCCCCGACTACCTGGCCGACCTGGACGCGCTGCTGGACCACTACGCACCCGACACGCCGATCAACCTGGTCGGCCACAGCTTGGGTGGCAATATCGCCATGCTGTACGCCGGGCTGCGGCCCGAGCGCATCCGCCGCCTGATCAACCTGGAAGGCTTTGGCTTGCCCGACACCGTGGCGGCGCAAGCCCCAGCGCGGCTGACACAGTGGATGGACGAGGTCAAACAGTTCCACCTAGGCGCCATGCGCCTCAAAACCTACGATTCGCTTGACGCCGTGGCGACGCGTTTGGCCAAAAACAACCGCTACCTGAGCATGGACAAGGCACGCTGGCTGGCGCAGCATTGGTCGGCAGAAATCACCCCCGGCCAATGGACGATCCTGGGCGAAGCGGCGCACAAGATCACCAGCGCGCAACTCTACCGGGTCGATGAGGTGCTGGCGGTTTTCCGCAACATTGCGGCCCCCACGCTGATGGTGGAGGCGGCCGATGACAGCATGACGGCCTGGTGGCGTGGTCAATTTACCTTGGCGCAACACCGCGAGCGACTCAAATCGGTGGCGCAGGTTGAAACTGTAACCGTGCCCGACTGCGGCCACATGCTGCACCATGACCAGCCGCAGGCTGTGGCTGGTTTGATCGAGCGGTTCGTGGCCTGACGGCCCCGTGAGAAAATACGAGGTTATTCAATTACCCTAAAGATCAGGACCCGCATCATGGAAGCAGAACGCATCAACGCCATTGACAACCAACTCAGCAGCCTGACGGCGCGCACCCTCGAATTACGGGGGTATCTTTGACTACGATGCCAAATTTGAACGCCTGAGAACTGTCAACGCATCGTTGGAAGACCCCACGGTCTGGAACGACCCCAAGCGCGCCCAGGAGCTGGGCCGGGAAAAAAAGGCGCTCGACGG
>PFUD01000165.1 GCA_002789915.1 Comamonadaceae bacterium CG_4_9_14_3_um_filter_60_33
ATGCGGGTCGAGCAATTGTTTCTTCAGCAAATGGCTACCCACTTGCTCGAGCCACTGCGGCTCAATCGCGGCAATGCCGCGGCCAAACAGGCGCGTGGTTTCGACCAGTTCGGCCGCCACAATCCAGCGACCCGGCTTTTTCACCAAGTGCGCGCCCGGGTGCGGGTAAAACTTGATGCCACGCGCGCCCAGGTACTCGCCACCGCTGCCACCGCCTTCGGTCTCCAGCTTGTAGCCAATATTGCCCAACAAGCCAGCGAGCATTGACAAATGCAACTGCTCATAACTGGCCGGCAGCGTGTTCAACCGCCACTTGTGCTCGGCCACCACCGTGTGCAATTGCGAATGGATGTCGCGCCACTCGCGCACCCGGCGCATGCTGACGAAGTTTTGCCGCAGCAGTTGTTCGTACTGGCGGTTGGACAACTTATGTGACTGGTGGGTCAGACCCCGATTACCGGAAGCATCCGCGCCAGCGGATGATTCGGTAGATCGGGCTCTGACCCCCACTGATTGAATGCCCCCTGGCGATTTAATTGGAATCTGACCCCGATTATTTCCTCGGCTGGTCTCGAGCCATTGCCACAGTTTGAGGTAGCCGCTGAATTCGCTTTTTTCATCGTCAAACTTGGCGTGCGCCTGGTCGGCCTGCTGCTGCGCTTCCATGGGGCGGTCGCGCACGTCCTGCACACTCAAAGCGCTGGCAATCACCAACACCTCATCGAGCGCCTCACGCGTGCGCGCTTCCAGAATCATGCGGCCCACGCGCGGGTCGAGCGGCAGCTTGGCCAGCTCCTGGCCCATGGCCGTCAGCTCGTTGGCGTCATCGACAGCGCCGAGTTCATTGAGTAGCTGGTAACCGTCGGCAATCGCGCGGCCAGAGGGTTTCTCAATGAACGGAAAATCTTCGACTACCCCCAAGTGCAGCGACTTCATGCGCAGGATCACGCCAGCGAGCGAGCTGCGCAGAATTTCGGGGTCGGTAAATTTGGGACGGCTGTTGAAATCTTTCTCGTCATAGAGCCGGATGCAGATGCCATTGGCCACGCGGCCACAACGCCCGGCGCGCTGATTGGCCGAACTCTGGCTGATCGGCTCAACCAGCAACTGCTCGACCTTGCTTCTGAAACTGTAGCGCTTCATGCGCGCCGTGCCCACGTCAATCACGTAGCGAATGCCCGGCACCGTGAGCGAGGTTTCGGCCACATTGGTGGCCAGCACAATACGACGCCCGCCATGACCGTCAAAAATACGGTCCTGCTCGGCCTGGCTCAGGCGCGCAAACAGCGGCAACACCTCGGCATGGCGAAAGACAGGCTGGTGACTCAGGTGGCCGCGCAGGTGGTCAGCGGCTTCGCGAATCTCGCGCTCACCGGGCAGAAAGATCAGGATATCGCCGCTGTTGTGCACGTCGCGCCAGAGTTCATCGACCGCGTCGGCAATCGCGTTATTCAAGTCGTAATCGCGCGCTTCTTCAAAGGGACGGTAGCGCTGCTCCACAGGAAACATGCGCCCCGAGACCATGATGATGGGCGCAGACCCTTTTCTTGAAGTGAAATGCTCGGCAAAGCGCTCAGCGTCAATCGTGGCTGAGGTCACCACCACTTTCAGGTCCGGGCGGCGCGGCAGGATTTGTTTCAGGTAGCCCAGCAAAAAGTCGATGTTCAGAGAACGTTCATGCGCCTCGTCGATGATGATCGTGTCGTAGGCTTTGAGCAGCGGATCGGTCTGCGTTTCGGCCAGCAGAATGCCGTCGGTCATCAGTTTGATGGAGGTGTCGCGACTCAGCCGGTCCTGAAATCGCACCTTGAAGCCGACCACGTCGCCCAGGGTGGTGTGCAGTTCTTCGGCAATGCGCTTGGCCACGCTGCTGGCCGCAATGCGCCTCGGCTGGGTGTGGCCAATGAGCTTGCCCGGCGGCGCGCGCGTGCCATCCGGGTTGACCAGCGGGTAATTGAGCTTGCCGCGCCCCAGCGCCAGGGCGATTTTGGGCAATTGGGTGGTTTTGCCCGAACCGGTTTCACCGCAAACAATGATGACCTGGTGCGCCTGCATGGCCGCCATGATTTCCGCGCGGCGGGCGCTGACGGGCAAGTCTTCGGGAAAATCGATTTTCAAGGTCGAGCCACTCACTGCCATGCCACCAGTTCAAAGCACTTGCGCCCCTTGATGCGGTAGAGCGAAAAGTCTTGAAAGTCCAGGGTCAGAATTTTGTTCAGTTCGGTGCGCTCGGCCAGGTCAATCAGCGCCAGGTCTGCATAGTCAGGCGCCAAGTCGTCGTATTTGGCTGAAAGTTTGGCAATGCGCCGGTGGCTGTTGGCCTCGAACTGCAGAACTGGCAACGCTGCCGCCACAACGGCGTTCAGGAAAGCGCGGCGCTGCGCACCGGCCAGAAAAAATGTGACCTCCACCACCACCGCCTCAACGGTCAGCAAAGGCTGTGGGTGGCTTGCCAAATAGGCCTTGGCAGCAACGTGGTGGGGCTCGCGGGCATCGAACAAGGCAATCAAAAAACCGCTGTCGGCGATCAGGGTGTTGCGCGCGACCCTCATGTTGGATCGGTCTGGCGGGCTTGTGCGGCCTTGGGGGTGTTGCGCTTTGGCACACGTTTGACGCTTGATTTGCCGGACTTGGCGGCTGTGGCTGTGGCTGTGGCTGGCTTGTTGTAAGCGGCTACCGGGTCGGCCACCCTGTGCGCTGCGCCGCTGGCAAGTACCCGCTGGCGCAGCCGGTCTTTGGAATAGGGTCCGGGCCAATCGGGGCTGGGAGAAGAATTGACAGCCGCGTCAGCAAAGGCCAGCAATGGGTGGCTTGGGCTGAGCGCAGGCTTGGCAAACCAGTCTTTCAGCGCGCTTTGCACCGCTTGGGATTTGGACACGCCCAAGGCCTCGCAAAAGCGGGTCAATTGGCTCTCGATGGTTTCGGGCAAACGAACGGTGAGGGTCATGATGTTTATTACAAATTTTAATTTATTGTATTACATTTAACCAAATTTTTTGCTCAACCACACTGCTACACTTTTCTTAATTCATCAGCCAATCTCAACCTAAAACCCACCATGCCCTCTGTTTTCAACTTCACCTTTGTGCCCTGGTTCCGCTCGGTGGCGCCTTACATCCACAAGTTCAGGCACCAGACCTTTGTGGTGGGCGTGTGCGGCGAGGCGATTGCGGCGGGCAAGCTGCCCAACCTGGCGCAAGACCTGGCGCTGATCCAGAGCATGGGCGTCAAGGTGGTGCTGGTGCACGGTTTTCGCCCGCAGGTGAACGAGCAGCTCAAGGCCAAGGGCCACACGCCGCGCTACTTTCAGGGCGTGCGCATCACTGACGAGGTGGCGCTGGACTGCGCCCAGGAAGCCGCCGGCCAGCTGCGCTATGAGATCGAGGCCGCATTCAGCCAGGGCCTGCCCAACACACCGATGGCCGGCGCCACGGTGCGGGTGATCTCTGGCAACTTTCTGACTGCGCGCCCGGTCGGCATTGTCGAAGGCGTAGATTTTTTACATTCGGGCGTGGTGCGCAAGATCGACACGGCGGGCATCATGCGCTCGCTCGACATGGGCGCGCTGGTGCTGATGTCACCATTTGGCTTTTCGCCCACGGGCGAGGCCTTCAATCTGACGATGGAAGAAGTCGCCACCTCGGTGGCCATTGCACTGCAGGCCGACAAGCTGATTTTTGTCACAGAAATTGCCGGCATTGCCACCCAGGTGGACCAGCCCATCAGCGAAGACAACCCCATCGACACCGAACTGCCGCTGGCCGCCGCTGAGAAACTGCTGGCCGATTTGCCCGATGCCAACAAGCCCAGCGACACAGCGTTTTATTTGCAGCACTGCGTCAAGGCCTGCAAAGGCGGTGTTGAGCGCAGCCACATCATCCCGTTCGCGGTGGATGGCTCGATCTTGCTGGAGGTTTACGTGCACGACGGCATTGGCACCATGGTGGTCGATGAAAAGCTGGAGAGCCTGCGCGAAGCCACGGTGGACGACGTTGGCGGCATTTTGCAATTGATCGAGCCGTTTGAGAAGGATGGCACGCTGGTCAAGCGCAGCCGCACCGAAATAGAGCGTGACGTGGGCCTGTACACCGTGATCGAGCACGACGGCGTGATTTTTGCCTGCGCCGCGCTCTACGCCTACCCCGAAGCCCGCACCGGCGAGATGGCCGCGCTTACCGTATCGCCGCAAGTGCAAGGCCAGGGCGACGGCGAACGCGTGCTCAAGCGCGTCGAGCAGCGCGCCAAAGCCGCCGGGCTGGACAGCATTTTTGTTTTGTCGACCCGTACCATGCACTGGTTCCTGCGGCGCGGCTTTGTCCAGGTGGACGCCGACTGGCTACCTGAAGCGCGCAAGCGCAAGTACAACTGGGACCGCAAAAGCCAGGTGCTGGTGAAAAAAATCAGCTGATGGAAAAAGCAGATGCACAACTGGCAGGGCTCCAAATCCGTCATTGCAAGCTGTCCGCACCTGGCCCGATACCGCACACGAACCATGTTCATCAATACCGTCACTGCGAGCGAAGCGTGGCAGTCCATGCAGTCTGGCAGTCATGGATTGCTTCACTTTGTTCGCAATGACGACCACTTCCGCCATGAAACCCTGTTCATGGATGAATTGGTCTTCGATCTGAGACCTGTGCACGAATCTTGCTCGGTCAGAACCGCATCTGCAAAAATTTCAATCAACCCAACAGGAAAATCATGAGTTCTCTCAATTTCATCGGCGGCGAAAAAGGTGGCGTCGGCAAATCGGTGGTGGCGCGCGTGCTGGCGCAGTATTTGATCGACAAAGACCTGCCCTTCATGGGCTTTGACACTGATCGCTCACACACCTCTTTCACCCGCTTTTACTCAGACTACGCGGCGCCCGTTCTGGTGGACAGTTACGAAGGGCTCGACCAGGTGGTTAATGTTTTTGAAACCGCCAACGAGGGCCAAACGCCGCGCGTGATCGTCGATCTGGCAGCCCAAACAGCCGCCCCGCTGGCGCGCTGGATCAAAGACTCCGACCTGCTGAGCCTGCTGGCCGACATGGGCATTGCGGTGAACTTCTGGCATGTGGCCGATGCCGGCAAGGATTCGGTGGACTTGCTCGACCGTCTGCTCGACGCCTACGGCGCTGGACCGAACTACCTGATTGTCAAGAACATGGGGCGCGGCACTGATTTTTCACAACTTGAGGCGTCCCCGGCCATGGCCAAGGCGCTGTCACTGGGCGCCAAAGTCGTCACGCTGGCGCAATTGCACGAAGCCAGCATGCGCAAGATCGACCG
>PFUD01000182.1 GCA_002789915.1 Comamonadaceae bacterium CG_4_9_14_3_um_filter_60_33
GTTCAAGCCAGGAACCACACTCCTAAGCCGGACGAGCCGGAACCAAACAGGGATTACCATGCTGCATCATGCTTGATGCGGCTCGATCATGGAAACACAACTGATCAATCGTTACGATGCGAATATGAACGGCGTGCTGTCATGCTACGACCGTATTTTGATTATTGGCACCTTGCCAGGCGCGTGTTATGCGGGTGGCATGACCAGTTTTCTTTACAACAAAGGCATCCGCATATTTGACTACGCCCAGTTTGCAGAGCCTCTGCGTGAGCGCATTCGTGAAGGAGCGCTAGAAGTCTGCAAAGCCGCTGGCATAGAGATTGAGCACATCAACAAAAACCACATCCGCAAAGAAGACCTGGTTGCCAAAGTACTGCAAGAGCGCGGTGATGCCCCAGGGCTGGTGCATGTCCTGTCGGCCATGGAGGCATGCCCGAGCTACAAGCCGTGGCACAACAAAACCAATGGCAAGACCTACCTCAGAGGCGATACCGGCAAGTGTCTGCATTACTACTTCTATTTCATGGATGAGGATTTGGGCCTGTGCTACATGCGCGTGCCCACCTGGTCCCCGTTTAGTCTGCAGTTTTACTGCAACGGCCACAGCGCACTGGCGCAGTCCCGCAAATGCGAGGGCATTGACTTTGTACAGGCAGACAACTGCTTTGTGCGCATCGACAACATGGCGCGTGCGCAAGAGTTCGCCGATGCCTTGAGCCCCGATATGCTGCACAAACACCTGGACAAATACGCTCAGCAACTGTGCCCGGTGCTTGATGTGTTTGGTCAAACCTACCACTGGAGCATTCGCCAAATTGAGCACTCCACTGACCTGATGTTCAAGAGCGCCGATATCCTGACCCCGCTGTATGACACCCTGAGCCGTCAATCCATCTTGGCCGCTGACGCACCACGGGTGGCAAGCTTTCTGGGCAAGAAAATCACACCGGCACTGGCGCAGGAAATCGGCTCGCGCCTGAGCACCCGCATTGAAGGGCGCTGCATCAAGCACTGCATAGGCGCGGCCAGTGTCAAGATTTACGACAAATTCAGCCGCGTACTGCGCATCGAGACCACCTCCAACGACATCTCGTTTTTCAAGCACTACCGCAAAGTGGAACATCGCGACGGGCACAGCACACGCGAGCTGGCCAGCCTGAAGAAGTCAATCTACAGCATCATTGACTTGCGTGAAATTATGCTGGGCTGCAACCAGCGTTATCTGGCGTTTCTCGACAGCCTCGATGACACCAGTGCAGGTCAGCGTGCTTTGCAGCGCTTGAGCCAGCCCCGCGTCTCAGTCGGTTCAGAACAAACCGTCAAAGGGCTGAACTTCTTCGATCCCAATGAACAATGCCTGCTCAAAGTCTTGCAGCATGGTGAGTTCAATATCCAGGGCTGGCGACGTGCTGACTTGGCAGCACTGGTGCCAATGACCGCTTCAGCACTGTCGCGTCAACTGGCCCGCTTGAGGTCGA
Organism: Comamonadaceae bacterium CG_4_9_14_3_um_filter_60_33; assembly: GCA_002789915.1. Classification (GTDB taxonomy): domain Bacteria; phylum Pseudomonadota; class Gammaproteobacteria; order Burkholderiales; family Burkholderiaceae_C; genus Rhodoferax. The sequence continues at coordinate 1,479 of PFUD01000182.1, forward strand.
TTGGCATGATAAACAAGGTGGCTCACACCTATCGCTATTACCTCACCCGTTTGGGTCGCTCCGCTATCGCTGCGGCTTGCTCCATTACCCGGTTCAACATCATCCCGGCCATGGCTCAAACCGCGTGAAGTCTTCGCAGAAAATGCAAAGACTTAACTTGTTAGAGACTAATGATTTGTTGCGATGCGCTTTCAAAATGATTTATAGCTCCCCGCACAGGCTGGCAAAACGCTACCGCCCTGCCTCATTCAAAGCGCTGATTTTCATCGCCAGCTGTGCCATTGCTACCGGCGCAGCTGCACAAGCCGCATTTGAAAAATCAACAGCATCCAAAGCCACCGGCTGGCAGCAGTGCAGCGCCCTGCGCAGCGACAGCGTGGCCCGCTTGCAATGCTTTGACCGGTGGGCAGCAGAGCAAACCTGGCCCGACGCGCCCAGCCCAGTCGCACAGCAAAGCCCGAAAACCCTGCAATCCCCGCAAGGCTTGCAAGCCACGGCCCCGGTCCTCATCACCATGACGGCCCCGGAAGTCCACAACTGCAAAAACCCACGCTTTTCAGAGCTGTCGCGCTACTGGGAGCTGGAGGCCGGCAGCGACTGCGGCACCTTTGGCATACGCGGCTACCAGCCCATCAGCCTGTCGTGGATCGGCTCTGACAGTGTCAACACCCAGCCCACCTCGCCATCACCCGACCATACGGCCGAATCCCCCCTGTCGTTCAAAAACTCGGAGCTGCGCATTGGTCTGTCGGTGCGCACCAAAATCGCACAAGGGCTGCTGACGCAAAACGAGCCGCTCAAGCGCGACTCGGTCTGGTTTGCCTACTCCCAAGAGTCCAACTGGCAAATCTTGAGCGGTGACCTGTCGCGCCCGTTTCGCACCACCGACCATCAACCCGAGCTGATCTACATTTATCCGCTGGAGGCACCATTGCCCTGGGGCTGGCAACTGCGTTACGCCGGCCTTAGCCTGAACCACCAGTCCAACGGCCAGCCGCTGCCGCTGTCCAGAAGCTGGAACCGCACCATGCTCCTGGCGGGCATGGAAAAGAACCAGGCGTTTTACCTATTCGGCAAGCTCTGGTACCGCACGCCCGAAGACGCGAAAGACGACGACAACCCCGACATCAGCGACCTGATCGGCCGCGCCGAACTGGCGGGCTATTGGCACGTCAACCCAGACCACACGCTGGGCGTGACGCTACGCCACTCCCTGCGCGCCAACGGCAACGGCTCGGTGCGCCTGGAGTGGCTGCGCAACTTTGACCACAGCGGTTTTGTCGGCAACAACAGCGGCCTGCGGTTGCATACCCAACTCTTCAGCGGTTACGGCGATTCGCTGGTGGACTACAACCGCCGGCGCACGGTGCTGAGCGTGGGCTTGAGCCTGGTGGACTGGTAGGCTACAGCGCCTTAACCAACCTATCCTTTTGACATTCAATGCAAATAACGCACACTTTCTGTGCGTACAAAAGGAGTAAATCATGCCCAGAGCAGCCGTAGAACACAACAGCAGAGTCGCGTTACGGATACGCCCTGCCGATAAAGCGAGACTTATGCGAGCCTCAGCTTTGGAGCATACCGATCTGACAGACTTCATCTTGCGCAATGTGTTGCATGCTGCCGATGCAGTGATTGACCAGGCCGAACGCGTTGTGGTCTCTGAGCGTGACAGTCTGCGTGTTTTGGAGCTACTGGAACATCCGCCCGCGCCGAATGCCCGTCTCATGGCAACAGCACGTGCCCTGCCTGCCCAAACATGACGATACCGGTATGGCATGAGAAACCCATTGCCAAAAAACATAACCGCCAAGATTTCGATTGCGGTCAACCAGAACTCAATGCGTTTTTGCGGGACTATGCCCAACAAAGCCATGAACGCGGCGCGGCAAAAACATGTCCAGCGATTGACGACGTCGATGGAAAAACCGTCTATGGCTATTACAGCCTCAGCCCTGCATCCATCGAATATGCACGTACGCCTGAAGTACTTCGTCGAGCCCTTGGCCGTTATGAAGTTGGTGCCTTCCGCCTGGGGAGGCTTGCTTCTCATATTGACTTACACGGTCAGGGCCTTGGTGGTCAGCTACTTCTAGCCGCTGGACGACGCTGCCTGCGGGTAGCAGAAGAAGTCGGCGGCACCGCGATGCTGATTGATGCCAAAAACGAGCAAGTTGCAACTTGGTATGCCAGTTATGGTGCTCTGGCCTTACTGGATGCGCCTTTAACGCTGTTGTTGCCGCTCAATCTGGTGGCAGCAGCGATCAAGACTTCGGGTAAATTTCAATAGACGTGTCGGTCAAGTCAAATAGTGGCTGTTTTCTGCCAATCGAAAACGCATACCCTGATGCATACTCGCGCCCATGCGACTCAAATCCCTTCTTGATTCATTGGTGGCCACACTTTCGCGGCGGCCGCAACTGTTTGTTTCTCTGGTGTTTTTGGCGTCACTGCTGCTCGGTGCCGTGATCGTCTGGCAGATGGAGGTCAATCGGCTGGCGACCGCGCGCGCCCAGGTCTATGCATTCGCCAGCGACCGGGCCAGCCGGGCCCAAAACCACCTTGACCATGCGCTCTCGGTGGTTTACGCCATGGCTGCACTGGTGCGACAGACGCATGGCAAGGTGATCGATTTTGAGCGGGTGGTCAGCAAAATGTTGACCGAGTACCCTGGGGTTTCCGTGTTGGTTTATGCCCCGGACGGTGTGATTGCCAATGCGGTACCGCTCGCCGGCAATGAATCCGCCATCGGCCTCA
>PFUD01000063.1 GCA_002789915.1 Comamonadaceae bacterium CG_4_9_14_3_um_filter_60_33
AGTTGCATGGCTTTGCGTAAGGTGCTGGTTTCAGAGGTCGGGCAACGCAACTTGAAGGTGACCGCCGGCGTATCCGGGGCAATGGCCGGGCGCATGGCAGTGGTAGTGACCGGGCCAAAACCCAAATAAACCGCCGTGCCAACGGGGACCACTTGTCCGTTGCGTTTGACCTCGTCGTGTTGCTGTGTGGCCATGCGGGGCAGTTCAGCCATGCGGCCCATGTCCCAACTTGACAGCCGCAACTGCACTTGCGACCTGCCAGAGCGCCCGGCATCAGGGCAGTCTGCGGCACTGCCAAACAAAGTGCTCTCAAGCTGGCGGAGTTGATGGTGGTCGTAGTCCACATCGGGCGCCTTCACCACCCGCCACCACTGCCTCAGCAGTGCCTTGAACGGTGGGGTGCGCCACTGGGCTTGTTGCTCTGCATTGCCCAAAAAGGCGGGCGTGTTGAATGTGACCTGGTAGGTCAACGCTTGCATGGTCATCAGTTCTCCTCCTTGATTGCCACATCTGTAACAAATGTAACCGCATCGGGCCTAAGGGTTAACGCGTAGCGCCGCGGCCGCGTGCCGCCGTCATGGATGCGGTATGCCTCGGCTGCGGGGCCAAGGGCGGTTTTCAGGCGTTTGTCGAGCTTGGATTTGCGTGCCGAAAAATATTCGCCGTCCATACCATTTTTTAGCGCGCGTTCGGTGGTGTCGATGTCGGCCAGGTTGCCGGTAATGCGCATGTATTCGCGCAAGTAGCGTTTGGCCCAAGCGGGGTCGGGCACGGCTTTGGTAGGGGCGCTCAAGGGCAGCTTACCAGCCAGGGTTTCGCGTGCAAATACGGCCAACAAGGCCAGCTCGGCCGGGGGCAGTTTGATCTCGCGGTCACCAGCCAGAATGCGTTGGCGCGCCAGGTCGATGGTCAAGTGCGCTGGGGCCAGCGCGGCGCGGGCGGCGGCCACGGTGTCGTTAAAGCTGGCCACACCGGCCAGCAGATTGGTGGGCAGGCCGTGGCGCAGGCTGACGAACGGGATTTCTGCTAGCGTCACCTGCGCTAGTGCCGTGTCGGCCAGTTGGCCATCGCGCGTTTGCAGCACCCGGCTGTAGGGTGTTGGGTAAAAAAAGTCGTAGCTTGATTCGAACGGTTCGCTTACCAGCACATGGCTGAGCCGGTCTTGTGGGCGGCCAAACAGGCTGAGCGCATAGCCCAGATAAAAACCCATGGTTTTGCGGCCGCCAGCAATGGACGCGTGCAGGGCGCAACCGGGGTCAGCGGTGATGCTGCGCACCTGGGCAGTAATAAAGTCAGCGGCAGCGCGGTTGTCTGCAAGGCTGCGGATGTCGTTCATGGGTTGGCCGTGGGCATCGCGCATGACGTGGATGTGGCTGCGGTCAAAGGTGACGCCGGGTAGGTGGTAGTCAGCACAGAGTTTGTGGAACCAGCCCAGGTCGTCGCTGAGCAATGACAGCTCGGCACGGCGCGCACCCTCGGCGCTGGTGATGAGGTGCACCTCGGTGGGCACAAAGGGGGCAAATTCATCGGCCGCCAGGGCGTACAGGGTTTCAGTGACGATTTGTGGTGTGAGGCCGCTGACCGCCAGCAGCACGCGGCGCGGGAACTGGGCAGGCAGGGCGGGGGCGGTTGGGTGTGTGACAGCTTGGGTGTTCATGCGCTGCAGTTTAGGTGTGCCGTTTGGCGTTGCGGGCTACGGCAAGCTTGCCATGGTGTATCCGTCATAATCGACAGCGCTAGAGGTGCCGCCCGGTCGGGTGGCTGAGAAAATACTCTTTGAACCTGATCTGGGTCGTGCCAGCGTAGGGAAGCGTTCACAACTCACTTTGTGCTACTGCGGCCCCAGATCATTGGATGAAAATCTTGTCATGGCCGCTCAAAACAATTTACTTTCTCCTGCTGATTTGTGGGCTGATGTGCTCGCGGTGCGCACCCAGCGCCCGCTGGTGCACAGTATCACCAACCTGGTGGTGATGAACTTCAATGCCAATGTGCTGCTGGCCATGGGCGCGTCGCCGGTGATGGCGCACGCCCATGAAGAGGTGGCCGACATGGCCGCCATTGCGCAGGCGCTGGTGCTCAACATTGGCACGCTCGAGCCGTACTGGATCAGCAGCATGTGCCAGGCGCTCAAAGTGGCCGCAGCGCGAGGCATCCCGTCGGTGCTTGACCCGGTGGGCGCGGGTGCTACCCGGTATCGCAATGAAAGTATCCAGGCCATCTTGGACCAAGCCATGCCAACGGTGATTCGCGGTAATGCCTCAGAAATCATGAGTGTGGCGGGCCTGGCCGCGCAAACTCGTGGTGTGGACAGCAGCGCGACAGTGACTGATGCGTTGCAAGCCGCGCGCGAGCTGGCTGCGCGCACGAGCGGCGTGGTGTGTGTCAGCGGCCCGGTGGACCAAGTGCTTGACGCAGGCGGTCGCCAGGCCAGTCTGGCCAATGGCCATGAGTGGATGACGCGCATCACCGGCGTGGGCTGCTCGGCTACGGCGCTGGTGGGGGCGTTTTGTGCGGTTCAGCCCGATGCCTGGCGCGCTACCGTGTCAGCCATGGCCTATTTGGGCGTGGTGGGTGAAGTGGCTGCGCAGGCGGTGCAAGCCAAAGGCCAGGGCGTGGGCAGTTTGCAAATGGCGCTGCTGGACCAGTTGCAGTTGCTTGAAGAGGCCACCTTTGTACAACGCCTCAAGCTGACCGTCAGTCCGTAAAACAATGCGTATTCCATTGACCGAGGCGCTGCGCCTCTATTTGGTCACCGACCGGGCCAGCCTGCTCGGTCGCACCCTCACTGACGTGGTGTTGGCCGCCGTGCAAGGCGGCGTGCGCTGTGTGCAGCTGCGGGAAAAGGCGCTGTCGACGCGCGAATTCGTTGCGCTGGCGCTGGCTGTGAAAGACCTGTTGGCGCCGTTTGACGTGCCGCTGATCATCAATGACCGGCTGGATGTGGCGCTGGCATGTGGCGCGGCGGGTTTACATCTTGGCCAGTCTGACATGCCGGTGGCGCTGGCGCGGCAACTGCTGCCGCCCGATGTGTTCATTGGCTTATCGGTTGAAAACCTTGGCGATGTGACGCGTGCGGCCGGGCAACCGGTGGATTACCTGGGCGTCAGCCCAGTGTTTGCCACGCCCACCAAAACCGACACCGCAGTGCCTTGGGGCTTGGCAGGTCTGCGCCAGGTGCGCGCCCTGACCGGCTTGCCGCTGGTCGCCATTGGCGGCATTCACCAGGGCAATGCGGCTGAGGTGCTGCAAGCCGGTGCCGATGGCCTGGCGGTGGTCAGTGCCATTTGTTCGGCGGCTGACCCCGGCGCTGCCGCGCAATGTTTCAAACAAATTCTCAGGGCACCTCAAGCATCATGAACATCGAACGAATTCACCGGTACCCCCGTGTCTTGTCGATCGCTGGTTCGGACAGCGGTGGCGGCGCCGGCATCCAGGCCGACCTCAAAACCTTTGCCGCGTTGGGCTGCTTTGGCATGACGGCCATTAC
>PFUD01000028.1 GCA_002789915.1 Comamonadaceae bacterium CG_4_9_14_3_um_filter_60_33
TTACCGCAACGTGCAAAGCGAGGTGCAAGCGCACGCCAGCGAAGACGCACGCACGGTGCAGGCCTTGCTGATGGCCACACGGCGCGTGTATCACCAGCAATTTCTCGACAGTGGCATCGAGCTGACCGAGCGCACCATCGGCTTTTTGCCAGCGCATGCCATGAGCAGAATATCGGCGGATTTGTCCAACTGGCTCAAGACAGGCTTACGCTTTAACAATGTGTCAGACCGTCCCCGCAACGCAGACAGTGCGGCCGATCCGCTGGAGTTGGCCGACATGGCCTGGTTCAGAGCCAACCCCAAGGCGCCCGACCTTACCCTGAATGTGAAGGAGGCTGACGGCAAAAACTACTTTCACTTTGCCGCCCCGATCTGGATCGAGCCTTATTGCCTGAAATGTCATGGTGAGCGCAGTGCCGCCCCTGCCGCCATCCGGAATGTGTATGAGGATGCCTATGGCTACAAAGTGGGCGATTTGCGCGGGATTCTGAGCATTCGTGTGCCCACCGACGAACTGCGCGCGCGCGTCACCGAAACCTGGCTTGAAAGCAGCGTTGGTCGGCTGGTGGGGTACGGCATTTTGTTGCTGCTGATGGGTTGGCTTTTGCAACGGCTGGTGACGCGCCGTTTGTTGGTGCTGGAGGCAGCCGCCCAGCGCCTGCAGCGGGGTGATTTGGCGACGCGAGTTGATGTTTCCGGGCGCGATGAGGTGAGTGAGTTGTCGCGCGGCTTCAACCACTTGGCCGAAGGTTTGGCCGAGCGCGACGCCGCGGTGCGCGAGAGCCTGTCGCGCTTGAGCGAAAGTGAAGCCAAATACCGCTCGGTGCTGGCGTCAACGCAGGACGGCTTTTGGCTGGCCGATGCTCAGGGGCGGTTGCTGGAAGTCAACGATGCTTATGTCGCCATGACGGGCTACAGCCGCCAGGAGCTGTTGCAAATGAATATGGTCGACCTGAAGGCGCAAGACGCCAAAGAGCAAGTACAAGCCCAGCTGCAACGCGTCATGGAGGGGCATACAGGTTTGTTCGAGACCCAGCATCGGCGCAAAGACGGCAACATGGTGCCGGTGGAGATCAGCGCCACCTTTAACTGGGTGGAAGGCGGTGTTTTCTCGGCTTTTGTGCGCGACATTTCCAAACGCCAGGAAACGGAGTCGCGCATTCGTCAACTCGATTACTTTGACGGGCTGACCGGTTTGCCAAACCGAACCTTGTTTGTCGAACGCGCCAACACGGTCTTGCAGCACGCCCGTAAAGCCAGCTTGAGCGCGGCGGTGATTTGTCTGGACCTGGATCATTTCGGGCATATCAATGACAGTTTCGGGCATCAGGCTGGCGACCAGATGCTGGTGCTGCTGGCTGAGCGCTTTCAGGGCTTGCTGGGAGCCGATGACATTTTGGGGCGGCCAGGCGGTGACGAATTTCAACTGTTTCTAGCCAACGTCGATACCGAGCAGACGCATGCCCTGGTGGCCAGGCTGATGCAAAGCATTGCCAGCCCCTTGCGGCTCGATGGCACGGACATTGCCATGACCTTATCGCTGGGCGTGGCGATGTACCCGCAAGATGGCGCTGACGCAGAGGCTTTGTTGCGCGCCGCCGAAACCGCCACGCATTGGGCCAAGAAGGCGGGCTTGAGTTCGGTGCGGTTTTTTACCGCCGAAATGCGCCAACTGGTGAGCCAGAAAATGGCGCTTGAGACCGATCTGCACGAAGCTTTGGCACGCGCCGAGTTTGTGCTTTTTTACCAGGCGCAGGTGGCTGACAGCGGCGCAGTGGTAGGTGCTGAAGCGCTGGTGCGCTGGCAGCATTCCACGCGCGGGCTGGTGTCGCCCGCAGAATTCATCCCGGTGGCCGAAGCCAATGGCCTGATCTTGCCGTTGGGGCAATGGGTGCTTGAGACCGCTTGCAGGCAACTGGCCAAGTGGCACGATGTGCCCGCGCTGGAGGGTTTGACACTGGCGGTGAATGTGAGCGCCAAACAGTTTCAGCTGCCAGACTTTGTTGAAAAGGTGATGGCCGTGCTAAAGCTGACGGGGGCCAACCCGCAGCGGCTCAAGCTGGAGCTCACCGAGAGCCTGCTGGTGAACGATGTGGAAGACACCATCGAAAAAATGCACACGCTCAAAAAGGTAGGTGTGAAGTTCTCGCTGGATGACTTTGGCACTGGCTACTCATCGTTGTCGTACCTGAAACGCTTGCCCTTGGATCAACTCAAAATTGACCAGAGTTTTGTGCGCGACATCTTGCAGGATGAGGACGATGAAGCCATTGCCCGCACCATTGTGGTGCTGGCCGCTGCCATGTCGCTGGAAGTGATTGCCGAGGGCGTGGAAACCGAGGCCCAGCGTGACAGCCTGCTGGCGCTGGGTTGCCACCATTTTCAGGGCTATTGGTTCAGCAGACCGGTGCCACTGGCTGACTTTGAAGCCTTTGCCCAAGCACCAATCAACAAGGAATGAACTTGCAACCCGTTGCCATTACCGATACCGAATTTGCCAAGTTTCAGCGTTTCATTTTTGAAGCGGCCGGCATCACCATGGCCGACGCCAAAAAGGCCCTGGTGACCGGGCGCTTGGGCAAGCGCGTGGCGCACCACGGCCTGGACAGCTTTGGCGCCTATTTTCAGTTGTTGGTATCAGGCCATCACCCGGATGAGGTGCAGATGGCGGTTGATTTGCTGACCACCAACGAAACCTATTTTTTCCGGGAAATGAAGCACTTCGAGTTTTTGCGCACGCAGGCGCTGGCCGCGCGCAGCCGTCCGCAGTCGTTTCGGGTTTGGAGCGCTGCCAGTTCAAGTGGCGAGGAGGCTTACAGCATGGCGATGGTGCTGGCCGACTGCATGCAGACCACACCGTGGGAAATTTTGGGTACTGACATCAGCACCCGGGTGATTGAGGGCGCGCAGCGCGCACTCTACACCATGGAGCGCGGGCGGCATATTCCGCCGGAGTATTTGCGCCGCTTTTGCCGCAAGGGCACAGGCCAGTTTGACGGCCATTTGCTGATTGACCGCAGCTTGCGCAGCAAGGTGAGTTTTCGTGCCCTTAATCTGAACACTGCGCTGCCAGAACAGGGACAATTCGACATCGTTTTTTTACGCAACGTGATGATTTACTTCAATAACGACACCAAACGCGAGGTCGTGGCCCGGGTCATTTCAACCATCAAGCCGGGTGGCTATTTTTGTGTGGGGCACTCCGAGAGCCTCAACGACATCACCAGCGCCGTGCAAATGGTGGCGCCTGCTATTTACCGCAAGGGAGCCTGATTTGGCGCGGCTCAAGGATTTGATGGATATTTTTTTACAGCCGGGCGAGCTGTTTGTGGCCGATGCAGGGTTTCAGATACGGACTATTTTGGGGTCTTGTGTGTCGATCACGCTGTGGCATGCGCAGGCGCGGGTGGGCGGCATGTCGCACTTTTTGCTGCCCATGCGGGGTTCGGTGGTGCCTGCCAATCTGCTTGACGGACGTTATGGCGACGAGGCTTTGCAGCTCATGATCAAGGACCTGAAGGGTGCCGGGGTTTCGCACAAGCAATGCCAGGCCAAGATTTTTGGTGGTGGCAACATGTTTCCGGGCAGTTCGAGTTCTGCCGGCATCAAGGTGGGCCAGCGCAACGGCGAGGCCGCGCGCGCCATGTTGCAAAGCCACGGCATCGAGGTGGTGTCGGAGAGCTTGTATGGCGAGGGACACCGGCAAATCATTTTTAACGTGAGCAATGGCGACGTTTGGTCGCGCCAGGTCAGGCCGTCAACGCTTGAAGTTGCCGCAGAGCAAGCCGCCCAAGGTGGCACTCGCAAATAAGGAATGTCAATCATGACGCGTATCAAGGTTCTGGTGGTCGACGATTCTGCCGTGGTGCGGCAAGTGGTGGCCAGCCAACTCGGGCAGGAGCCCGACATTGAGGTGATTGCCGCCGTGGCCGACCCCATTTTGGCCATGGCCCGCATGAAGGTGCAGTGGCCTGATGTGATCGTGCTTGACATCGAGATGCCGCGCATGGACGGCATCACTTTTCTGAAAAAAATCATGGCCGAGCGCCCAACGCCGGTGGTGATCTGCTCCACCTTGGCCGAGGCGGGCGCGCAAACCTCGATGGCGGCGTTGGCCGCTGGCGCGGTGACCATCATCACCAAGCCCAAGATCGGCTTGAAGCAGTTTCTGGAAGACGCCTCTGAAGACCTGGTCACGGCGGTCAGAACGGCCGCCAAGGCCAATGTGCGGGTGCTGCACGCCACCAGCAAAAATACCGCTGACGTGATCATGCCAGCGGCTGTCGAAAGACATGGCGCCATGCTTCAAACCACCGAGCGCGTGGTGGCGCTGGGCACCTCCACCGGCGGTACCCAGGCGCTGGAGCTGGTGCTGACCGGCTTGCCACGCGTCACGCCGGGCATTGTCATCGTGCAGCACATGCCTGAAAAATTTACCGCCGCCTTTGCCGAACGCTTGAACGGCTTGTGCCAGATTGAGGTCAAAGAGGCGCAAAACAACGACCGCGTGGTCAACAGCCGCGCCCTGATTGCGCCCGGTGGCAAGCACATGCTGCTGCGCCGCACCGGTGCGCAATATTACGTAGAAGTGCTCGACGGCCCGCTGGTGAACCGGCACCGGCCCTCGGTGGATGTGCTGTTCCGGTCGGTGGCCAAATGCGCCGGGGCCAACGCGCTGGGCGTCATCATGACCGGCATGGGCGACGACGGCGCTGCCGGCCTGCTGGAAATGCACAACGCGGGCGCCCACACGGTGGCGCAAGACGAGGCGAGTTGCGTGGTGTACGGCATGCCCAAAGAAGCCGTCAAGCGTGGTGGGGTGGACAAGTCTGTGCCGCTGAACGCCATTGGCCGCGAGATCATGCAGCAGCTCTCGGGCGTGATGGTGCGGTAAGAGAAGCCTGTTCAGCTGCCACCTCATCCAATCAATTTGGCAAGGCCAGTATCACAATCAAATTTTGATCGATAAATCCATGAACCAAACGATGCGCGATATCGACGAGCGGACCAATTTGACTGGCAACAGCATGTTTGAGATGCTGCTGTTTTGCCTGGGCGAGGCGCCGGGTACGGGCAGGCATGAGCTGTTTGGCATCAACGTGTTCAAGGTGCGCGAAATACTGGTTATGCCCGAGATCACCGCCATGGCCAATGCTGGCCCGAACGTGATGGGTGTCGCCAACATTCGGGGCCAAATGATCACAGTGCTGAATTTGCCAAAAATCATGGGCTGCGCGCTCGACAAACCGCCAAGCCTCTTGCTGGTGACCGAGTTCTCCCGCACGACCCAGGGCTTTGCGGTGGAAGATGTGAGCGAAATCGTGCGCCTGGAGTGGAAGCAACTGCTGTCTGCCGAGGGCAGTGGTGGCAGTTTGGTCACCAGCATTGCCAAGCTCGATGGCGATGGTGCGGACTCGCGCCTGGCACAAGTGCTTGATGTTGAACAAATTCTGCGGGATGTTTTTCCGCAGCAAGCGCCTGCTGCTGATGGCGCCTTGTCGGGGGTCGAGGTTGGCCTGCCACCCGGCTCTGTTGTTTTGGCCGCAGACGATTCTGCGGTGGCGCGCATGATGATCGAGGAAGGCCTGAATGCCATGAACCTGGCATTCGTCATGACCAAAAACGGTCAGGAAGCCTGGGATTACCTGCAAAAGACGGCAGACAAGGCTGCCAGTGAGGGCGAATCCGTTGTCGCAAAAATTGCACTGGTCCTGACCGATCTCGAAATGCCCGAAATGGATGGTTTTACCCTGGCGCGCAACATCAAGCAAGACCCGCGTTTGAAGCGTATTCCGGTGATCATTCATTCGTCCTTGACCGGTACCACCAATGAAGAGCATGTCAAAAGAGTGGGGGCTGATGCTTACGTGGCCAAGTTTGTTGCCGCCGAACTCGCTGTTGCCATTCACAAGGTGCTGAAGGCGCGTCCGGCCTAGCGCGGGCCGGGTGTTTCAGAGGCAGGCGTCTTCAGTTATGCCCTGATCAAGCGCTCTGATGGGCGAGTCGGCTAAGTTAGAATCCAAGGTTATTTGCATCAGGGACCAGTCACTGCGACACCCCGGCGCTTGGCCTTTTGATGCCCCGCGCACCACGATGAAATTTAGCCTGACGGGCGCCGCTGTTGTGCAGCAATGCGCTGATTTTATTGATGTTTTATTTGGAGAAATACTTTGGCAGTCACCGTAGAAAAACTTGAAAAACTCGAACGAAAAATGCTTTTGAGTTTGCCTTTGGCAACCATTGCGTCCGAAGTGAACACCCGTTTGAAAAAAATTGCACGCACCGTCAAGATGGACGGTTTCCGTCCTGGCAAAGTGCCGATGAATGTCGTGTCGCAGCGCTATGGCTACTCGGTGCAGTACGAGGTAATGAATGACAAGGTGGGCGAAGCTTTTGCCAATGCCGCCAATGAAGCCAAGCTGCGTGTGGCCGGTCAGCCCAAAATTAGCGAAAAAGACGGCGCGCCAGAAGGCGAGCTGGCCTTTGAGGCGGTGTTTGAGGTGTACCCGGATGTAGTAATTGGCGACCTGACGACGGCCGAGGTCGAAAAAGTGACCACCGAAGTGTCTGACGCCGCCATCGACAAGACCATCGACATTCTGCGCAAACAACGCCGCACCTTTGCACTGCGCCCGCGCGATACCGCCGCTGAAGATGGTGACCGCGTGACGGTGGACTTTGAAGGCAAGATTGAAGGCGAAGCTTTTGAGGGCGGCAAGGCCGTAGACTTCCAGTTCATTTTGGGCGACGGTCAGATGCTGAAAGAATTTGAAGAAGCCACACGCGGCATGAAAGTTGAAGAAAGCAAGACCTTCCCGCTGGCTTTCCCCGCTGACTACCACGGTAAGGATGTGGCCGGCAAAACGGCAGACTTTATGGTCACCGTTAAGAAAATCGAGTCCGCGCATTTGCCAGAAGTCAACGAGGCGTTGGCCAAATCGCTTGGCATCGAGAATGCCACGGTCGAGGGTTTGCAAGCCGACATCAAAAAAAATCTGGAACGCGAAGTTAAATTCCGTTTGCTGGCGCGCAACAAAGCTGCCGTCATGGATGCACTGGTGGCCAAGGCCGAGCTTGATTTGCCCAGCGCCAGCGTGCAGGCGGAAATGGCGCGTTTGCTCGAAGGCGCCCGTGCCGACCTGAAAAAGCGTGGCATCAAGGATGCTGACAAGGTGGCCATCCCCGACGACGTGTTCCGTCCGCAGGCTGAGCGCCGTGTGCGCTTGGGGCTGGTGGTGGCAGAGCTGGTGCGTGCCAACAGCCTGCAAGCCACGCTGGACCAGCTCAAGGCCCACATCCAGGAACTGGCTTCCAGCTACGAAAAGCCCTCTGAGGTGGAGCGCTGGTACTTCAGCGACAACAACCGCATGGCCGAGGTGGAAACGGTTGTGCTGGAAAACAACGTGACGGACTTTGTGATGAGCAAGGCCAAGGTCACCGAAAAAGCGATCAGCTTTGATGAGTTGATGGCGCAGAACTGATTTGTTTTTTTGTTTCTACGAGTGATGGGGCTTGTGCCGGGCTTGCCGCCTGGCGTACAAGCCCCATTTGCTTGGAGGCTATGATTTTTTAGCTAAAGTTGCCACCTATTTTTGGAGCCAAGATGAATTTACAGATGAGCGCAATGGAGACCCAGGGTTTGGGCATGGTGCCGATGGTGATCGAGCAGTCGGGCCGCGGCGAGCGGTCTTACGACATCTACTCGCGCCTGCTCAAGGAGCGGGTGATTTTTTTGGTGGGTCCGGTCAACGACCATGTGGCCAACCTGGTGGTGGCGCAATTGCTGTTTCTGGAAAGTGAAAATCCGGACAAGGACATTTCCTTTTACATCAACTCACCGGGCGGCTCGGTCAGCGCCGGCATGGCGATCTACGACACCATGAACTTCGTCAAGCCGCAGGTCTCCACGCTGTGCACCGGCATGGCTGCCAGCATGGGCGCCTTCTTGCTGGCCGCCGGTGAAAAGGGCAAGCGATTTTCTTTGCCCAACTCCAAGGTCATGATTCACCAGCCTTCCGGCGGCAGCCAGGGGCAGGCCACCGAGATCGAAATTGCTGCGCGTGAAATCATCAAGACGCGCGAACAGCTCAACAAGATTCTGGCGGAGCGCACCGGGCAACCACTTGAACGCATTGTGCGTGACACCGAGCGCGACTATTACATGTCGGCTGACGAGTGCAAGGAATATGGTCTGATCGACCAGGTTATTTCCAAGAGGGCGTAAGGACATGGCCAAAGGTAATTCGGGTGAAAAAACACTGTATTGCTCTTTTTGCGGCAAAAGCCAGCACGAAGTCAAAAAGCTGATTGCGGGGCCGTCGGTTTTCGTTTGCGATGAATGCATTGAACTGTGCAACGAAATCATTCGCGACGAATTGCCGCCCACCACGGCAACGGAAGAAAAAAGCAATCTGCCCACGCCGGCCGAAATCAAGGCCAACCTGGACAACTATGTGATCGGCCAGGAAGCTGCCAAGCGCATTTTGGCGGTGGCGGTTTACAACCATTACAAACGGCTGCGGCACCAGGAAAAAGCTGGCAAGGACGATGTTGAACTCTCCAAGAGCAACATTCTGCTGATCGGCCCCACCGGGTCCGGCAAAACGCTGCTGGCGCAGACGCTCGCGCGCATGCTTGACGTGCCGTTTGTCATGGCCGACGCGACCACCTTGACCGAAGCCGGTTATGTGGGTGAAGACGTTGAAAACATCGTGCTCAAGTTGCTACAAAGCTGCAACTACGAGGTTGAGCGGGCGCAGCGCGGTATCGTCTATATCGACGAAATCGACAAGATTTCGCGCAAGTCCGACAACCCTTCCATCACCCGTGACGTGTCGGGTGAAGGCGTGCAGCAAGCCTTGCTCAAACTCATCGAAGGCACCATGGCCAGCGTGCCACCACAAGGCGGGCGCAAGCACCCAAACCAGGATTTTGTGCCGGTGGACACCACCAACATCCTGTTTATATGCGGCGGCGCGTTTTCGGGGCTGGAAAAGGTCATTGAAAACCGCACCGAGTCATCGGGCATCGGCTTTGGTGCGACGGTTCACAGCAAGCAAAACCGCAACCTGACCGATGTTTTCAAAGAGGTCGAGCCCGAAGACCTGATCAAGTTTGGCCTGATTCCGGAACTGGTCGGGCGCATGCCGGTGGTGGCCACGCTGGGCGAACTCAGCGAAGAAACGCTGGTGCAGATTTTGACCGAGCCCAAAAATGCGTTGGTCAAGCAATACAGCAAACTGTTGGCCATGGAAGGCGTCGACCTCGAAATTCGCCCCAGCGCGCTGAAAGCCATTGCCAAAAAGGCGCTGATTCGCAAAACTGGCGCGCGTGGCTTGCGTTCCATCCTTGAATTGGCGCTGATCGACACCATGTTCGATCTTCCCAATCTGACAAACGTCGAAAAAGTGGTGCTTGACGAGTCAAGCATCGATGACAACAAGCCGCCTTTGCTGGTTTACCGTGAACTGGCCAAAAAAGCTTGAAATTTAAGGACCCCTTATGCCTGGTCAATCACTACTGCCCGCTATTCCCATAGACCTTCCCTTGCTGCCCTTGCGCGATGTGGTGGTGTTTCCGCACATGGTGATTCCCTTGTTTGTTGGCCGTCCCAAGAGCATCAAGGCACTTGATGCCGCCATGAACGCCAACCGCCGCATCATGCTGGTGGCGCAAAAAGCAGCCGCCAAGGACGACCCGGTGGTGTCCGACATGTTTGACATGGGCTGCATCTCCACCATTCTGCAGATGCTCAAACTGCCAGACGGCACCGTCAAGGTGCTGGTCGAAGGGCAACAGCGCGCCGTGGTCAATCACATCGAAGATGGCGACCTGTATTTCACCGCCACCGTGACGCCCGTGGAATTACCCGAGGAACCAGAGGCCAAAACCAAGGCACAGGTCAGCGAGATCGAAGCCCTGCGCCGCGCCGTGATGCAGCAGTTTGACCAGTACGTCAAGCTCAACAAGAAAATTCCGCCCGAAATCCTGAGTTCGATCACCAGCATTGACGACCCGGGTCGCCTGGCCGACACCATCGCTGCGCATTTGCCGCTCAAACTGGAAAGCAAGCAGGCGGTGCTCGCCCTGTCTGGCGTGCGCGATCGTCTGGAAAATCTGTTTGGGCAAATCGACCATGAGGTGGACATTCTTAATGTTGATAAAAAAATCCGCGGTCGCGTCAAGCGGCAGATGGAAAAAAACCAGCGCGATTTTTATTTGAACGAGCAGGTCAAGGCCATCCAGAAAGAACTGGGCGAGGGCGAAGACGGCGCTGACATCGACGAGATCGAGAAAAAGATCAAGGCTGCCAAGATGCCCAGGGATGCTCTGAAAAAAGCCCAGGGCGAGTTGAAAAAGCTCAAGCTGATGTCGCCCATGTCAGCCGAAGCCACGGTGATCCGCAACTACATCGATGTGCTCACCGGTCTGCCGTGGGCCAACAAGACCAAGATCAAGCACAACCTGCTCAATGCCGAAACGGTGCTTAACGAAGACCATTACGGCCTCGACAAGGTGAAAGACCGCATCCTGGAATATCTGGCGGTGCAGCAGCGCGTGGACAAGGTCAAGGCGCCTATTTTGTGTCTGGTGGGGCCACCCGGCGTGGGCAAGACGTCGCTGGGGCAATCGATCGCCAAGGCGACCGGGCGCAAGTACGTGCGCATGGCGCTCGGTGGCATGCGCGACGAAGCCGAAATTCGCGGCCATCGCCGCACCTACATTGGTGCCATGCCCGGCAAGGTGCTGCAAAGCCTGAGCAAGGTTGGCACGCGCAACCCGCTGTTCCTGCTCGACGAAATTGACAAGCTGGGCACCGATTTCCGTGGCGACCCGTCGAGCGCCTTGCTGGAGGTGCTTGATCCCGAGCAAAATCACAAGTTTGCCGACCATTACGTCGAGGTCGATTTTGACCTGAGCGACGTGATGTTCGTGGCCACCTCGAATTCCATGAATATCCCACCCGCACTGCTGGACCGGATGGAAGTGATCCGGCTGGCGGGCTACACCGAAGACGAAAAAACCAACATCGCGCTGCGCTACCTGTTGCCCAAGCAACTCGACAACAACGGCGTCAAGGAAAGCGAGCTTGAGGTCACCGAAGACGCAGTGCGCGACATTGTTCGGTACTACACGCGTGAAGCCGGCGTGCGTTCGTTGGAGCGGGATATTTCAAAAATTTGTCGCAAGGTGGTCAAGGGTTTGCAACTCAAACAAATGACCGGGAAGGTGGTGGTTTCTGCCGCCAACCTGAGCGAATTCTTGGGCGTGCGCAAATTTGACTATGGCCGTGCGGAAAAAATGAACCAGGTGGGTCAGGTGGTGGGTCTGGCCTGGACCGAAGTGGGCGGCGACCTGCTCACCATCGAGGCTGCCATGGTGCCCGGCAAGGGCGTCATCACCCGCACCGGCTCGCTCGGCGACGTGATGAAGGAATCGGTGGAAGCGGCGCGCACCGTGGTGCGTAGCCGGTCCCATCGTCTAGGCATCAAGGATGAATTCTTTGAGAAAAAAGACATTCATATCCACGTGCCCGACGGCGCCACGCCCAAGGACGGTCCCAGCGCGGGCGCTGCCATGACCACCGCGTTTGTTTCGGCCATGACCGGCATTCCGGTGCGCTGCGGCGTCGCCATGACCGGCGAAATCACGCTGCGCGGCGAAGTGACGGCGATTGGTGGGCTGAAAGAAAAATTGCTGGCGGCGCTGCGCGGCGGCATCAAGACCGTGCTGATCCCGGAAGACAACGCCAAGGACTTGCAGGAAATTCCTGAAAACGTCAAAAACGGGCTCGAGATTGTGCCGGTGCGCTGGATCGATAAGGTGCTGGAAGTGGCACTGGAACGTATGCCGACAGCCTTGCCTGAAGAGGTTCCTGAGGTTGTTACGCCAGTGGTCATGAAGCTGGTCGTGCCGGCAGCAACCGATGCCGTCAAACATTAAGAAAATTGGTTCGCTGAGAGGCGATTCGCAGAAAATTACCCTATAATCTGCGGCTTGCAACGCGGGAATAGCTCAGTTGGTAGAGCGATACCTTGCCAAGGTATAGGTCGAGAGTTCGAGTCTCTTTTCCCGCTCCAGGTTTTTTCTTGGTGCTGATCGAAGTTGGCATTTAAAGTGTGATTAAGCGGGAATAGCTCAGTTGGTAGAGCGATACCTTGCCAAGGTATAGGTCGAGAGTTCGAGTCTCTTTTCCCGCTCCAGTTTTTTGAAAAAGGGAAGCACTGCTTCCCTTTTTTGCAAAGTCAGCGGCGCGATAGCAAAGCGGTTATGCAACGGATTGCAAATCCGTCTAGCCCAGTTCGACTCTGGGTCGCGCCTCCAAATCAAGTTGCACCGGGCCCGAGTGGTGGAATGGTTTACACAGCAGACTTAAAATCTGTCCCCCGAGAGGGGTTGCCGGTTCGAGT
>PFUD01000118.1 GCA_002789915.1 Comamonadaceae bacterium CG_4_9_14_3_um_filter_60_33
CAGTTCACCCTGGTCACGGTGACGGCGGGCACCACACTGATGACGCAGGGGCAACTGCCGAGTCGGCTGGTGCTCATTTTGAGCGGCGCGGTGCGCCTGAGCGACCCCGACCTGAACCTGTCGGTGCAACTGGAAGCAGGCGACCTGTTTGGCTTTGGCGCCACGCCGACGCCGCAATTGGCCACCTGGCAGGCGGTGGCCGCTGCCGACTGCGAACTGGCCTGGCTGACGGCGCAAGACCTGGAGCAACTCTGTGCCAAGCATGCCCAACTGGCCTACTTTTTCCCGTCCATTGCGCCAGCAGATCAGCCGCAGGCCAGGCCAGCCAACCTGGTCAGCGAATCGGGTAGCGCGTTGAACCTGCTCAACACCCCGATTCGCACCCTGATCAAGCGCGAGCCCATCACCCTGCCGCCCGACACCTCGATCCAAGACACCGCAGTGGTCATGCGCGACCGGCGCGTGTCGTCGGTACTGCTGGTCGAGCAAGGCCTGCTGTTTGGCCTGGTCACCGACCGCGACCTGCGCAACCGCGTGGTCGCGCTCAAGCTCGACATCAACCGCCCCGTTGCCGACATTGCCACGCTCGCGCCCATGACGGTGAGCGCCAACAGCCCGGCGTTTGAAGCCCTGCTGCTGATGGCGCGCCACAACATCCACCACATGCCGGTGATGGACGGCGGCAACATTTTGGGCATGATCACCGCCACCGACCTGACCGAGCAGCACAGCACCTCGGCGGTGTATCTGGCTGGCGACATCTACAAGCAAACCTCGCTCGATGGCCTGAAAAGTATCAGCTCTCGGATCAAACAACTACAGCAACACCTGGCCGCCGCTGACGCCAGCGCCTACAACACCGGCCACATCGTCACCGCCATCACCGACGCCATCACGACGCGGCTAATCCAGCTGGCCGAAGCGCAAATGGGCCCGGCCCCGGTGGACTACGTGTGGGTGGCCGCCGGCAGCCAGGCGCGCAACGAGCAAACCGCCAAGTCGGACCAGGACAACTGCCTGATGCTCGACGACGCGTTTGACGAAGCCGTGCACGGCGAGTACTTCAAGCGCTTTAGCAAGTTTGTCTGCGACGGCCTGGCCGAGTGCGGTTACATCCACTGCCCGGGCGAGATGATGGCCATGACTGACCAGTGGCGCCAGCCGCGCCGGGTCTGGGCCGAGTACTTCCGCAAGTGGGTGGACCAGCCAAAGCCAAAATCGCTGATGCTGACCTGCGTGTTTTTTGACCTGCGCGCCATCCACGGCAAGGCCGAGTTGCTCGACGGCCTGCGCCAGCAGGTGGTGCAGCACACCAAGGGCAACAGCCTGTTTTTGGCGCACATGGTGAGCAACGCCCTCAAGCACCGCCCGCCGCTGGGCATGTTCGGCCAGATCACCCTCAGCCGGGGCGGCGACCACCCGCACACCATCGACCTGAAACACACCGGCATCGTGCCGATCGTGGACCTGGCGCGGGTCTATGCGCTGGCCGCCGGCGTCACGGTGGCCAACACCCACGACCGGCTCGAGGTCTCAGCGCAGGCCGGTGAAGTCACCGAGCAAAGCGCGCGCGACCTGCGCGATGCGCTGGAGTTTCTGGGCAAGCTGCGCATTGCCCACCAGGCGCGCCAGATGGCGCTGGGCCAGGCGCCTGACAACTTTCTGGCGCTCGAAGAACTCAGCAACTTCGAGCGCAGCCACCTCAAAGACGCATTCAGCGTGGTGCAAACGCTGCAGGGCGTGCTAGGGCAGCGCTATGCGGGTGGGCGCTTCTAAACCTCAGTATTTCAGCCGCGCGTAATAGGTCTTTTGCGCCGCCTCTCTGGCCTGGCGCAGGGTGGTGATGCCCATGGCTTGCAACAGCGGCAGCAGGCGCAGCCAGATTTCCGCGGTGACCATGGCGTCGCCCAACGCAGTGTGGCGGCCCAGCACGGTGATGTTGAAACGCTCGGCAATCGCCTCCAGGCGGTGCGATTCCTGGTTGGGGTGCACCACCGCTGACAGCAGCAGGGTGTCGAGCACCGGGTGGTTGAAAACCAGGCCGGTGTTGCGCTCCTGCAGTTGCAAAAACTTCATGTCAAAGGCAGCGTTGTGCGCCACCAGCACGGTGTCCTGGGCGTAGCTGTAAAACGCGGGCAGCACCTCGGTGATGGGCGGCTTGCCTCGGACCATGTCTTGTGTGATGCCGTGGATCGGGATGGTGGCCGCCGGAATCAGCCGCTTCGGGTCCACCAGTTGCTCAAAGCTTTCCTGGCGCAGCAGCTTGCTGTTGACGATGCGCGCCGCGCCAATCTGGATAATCTGGTCGCCCTCGGACGGATTCAGGCCGGTGGTTTCGGTGTCAAAAACGGTGAAAGACAACTCATTGAGCAGCCGGTCTTCGAGCGCACTGCTCTGATCGGTGCTCTGGAACAAGTCAAAGTCGTAGTACTCAGGGCGGCTGTCGTTTTGCAGAATCTGCGTTGCCTCCATCTGTTCCTGCACGCTGGCCAGCGGCAGCAGAAACCTGAAAAAGGCCTCGTGGCGCACGCGCTCGCGCTCGAACCACATCTCGCCGCCATGGCGTTCCACCACGTCGCGCACGGTGAGCGGCGTACTTTCGGCGCCAAAGCGCATGCTGTCCATTTCCCAGCTCATCACGGTTTCGGTGCTCATCACCTGACCGGTCCAGATCAGGTCGAGCTGGGCGCGGTTGCCACTGGTCTGCAGGCGCAGCCGAAAAAACTTGACGTCAAACTCATCGACCAGGCGCATGGCAAGGTAATCCAGTGCCTGTGTCAGGCTGAAGCTGTCTACCTTGAGCCAGACACTGGCGTCGCGGTTTTCCAGCGTCACCGGGCGCTGGTTGCGCGCCTCGATGCGCCGTTGCGTGGCCAGTAGCACGTCGGCGCCAAGCATTTCCTCGAGCGGCCAGCGTGCCTTGAGGCCCTGCGTGGCCTGTTGCGTCATGGTGTTGATGCGCGCGCTCATACTGTGCACTTCTTCGCGCACCACGGTCAAAAAGCGTTCGCGCATGGGCGCTTCAAGGTCTGGGTAGGCCAGCATCTCGACCGCCGCCTGAATGTTGGCCAGCGACGAGCGGCTGCCCTCAGTGAGGCCGTGCAGCAACTGGTCGCGCAAATGCTCTTCTTCAAAAGCGCGCGTCACGTTGTCGAGCATCAGCACAAAGCCGCTGATTTCTGTGCCATGGTCGGCCGCGTCAACATGGCGCACCGGCGCCATTTGCACCTTGAGCAACTGGCCCGCTTGCGTGGTGGTGACAAACTGGGCCGACGGGCTGCCCGCGCCGCGGCTCAGGCGCTGTTGGATGCTCTCCAGGGCGTGCGCCACCAGTTGCCGGTCGAACACGGCGTAAATGGAGCGCCCGATGCCGACCAGCTCGGCGCCGCCCGCCAGCGTCGGCGCCACCGACAGCGCCTTGAATTGCAGCCGGGCACGGCTGTTGTACAAAATGATGCGGCCGTCCAGGTTGCACACCACCACGCTTTGCGTGAGTTCTGCCATCAGCGCGGCCAGCCGGTTTTTTTCCTGCTGCACGCTCAGGCTGGCCTGGGCAATTTGGCTTGCCACGTCGGCGCGCAAGGTATCGCGCTGGGCTGCGAGTTCAAAAATTACCTCGGCCAGCGCCTGGGTTTCTGTGGTGCCTTGGTGGTTCATGGGCGCGGCCTGCGGCGCCGCCAACAGCACCTTGGTCTGCTCCAGCAAGCGCCCGGGCGCGCTGGCGTAACGCCGAAACAGCCAGCGCAGCGTTGAGGCAATCGCCACCAGACCAAACACCCAAGTCATGCCGATCAAGACAAACCGGGGTGCCAGTTGCTCGGCCAACAGCGCGCGCTGGTCTGGCTCCAGGGTGGAGGCGATCAGGCCAAAAGTGACCAGCAGCCACAGCAGCGTGGCCAGCCCTATCACGACGATCGCCAGGATCAGGCGGCGGTCAATCTTGAACCGGTTCATGCGGGTCGGCCCAGCATTTGCGCCACCTTCTGCACCAGTTCTTTGGTGGCAAAAGGCTTGGTCATGTAGGCATCTGCGCCCAGCGCCATGCCCTTGGCCACATCGGTATCGCGCCCCTTGGCGGTGAGCATCAGGATTTTGGTGGCCTGCACTGCCTCCAGACCGCGCACCTCCTGGCAGACCTCGAAACCGGTTTTCTTGGGCATCATGACATCGAGCAGCACCAGGTCGGGCAGCTCCCGCGTGATGGCATCCACCGCCTCCTGTCCGTCACGCGCTATCACCACGGTGTAGCCTTCGCGCTTGAGCAGATACTCCAGCGAAATCACAATGTTGGGCTCGTCGTCGGCCACCAGTATTTTTGGGCTCATCTCAGTCTCCTCTTTTATATTTTGAAGGGCAGGTAGAAGCAAAATGCCGCGCCTTGCCCGGGTTGTGACTCAAGCCACAGTTTGCCACCAAAGTGCTCCACGATTTGGCGGCTGATCGGCAACCCCAGGCCGGTGCCCTGCGGCCGGTTAGCGGCATCGCCACCCTGGCGAAATTTCTCAAAAATCAGCGCCTGCTGCTCTGCCGTCACACCGGGGCCGTTGTCGCGCACCTTTACGGTCACGCCGACATCGTCGCTGCCCAGGCTTACGTCAACCCGACCGCCGGGCACTGGCACAAACTTGGCCGCGTTGGAGAGCAAATTGAGCATGACCTGGGTCAGCCGGTCGGGGTCGGCCAGCAGCAGCACAGGCTGCGTCGGCAGTTGCACATTGACCTGTGTTTGACGTTCGCGAAACAGCTCCGAGGTGGTCACCACCGCCTGCTGCACCAGCGTGCAAAGGTCCACCTTGGCGTTGTGCCACTCGGCATGGCCCGACTCAATCTTGGCCATGTCAAGTACCTGGTTCACCAGCCGCGACAAACGCTCGGTCTCAGAGACGATGATGGCGATGAACTGGCTGCGCTGCGGCTGCGGCATGTCGGGGTCGTCGCGCATCAACTCGGCCAGCGCCCGAATCGAGGTCAGCGGTGTGCGCAACTCATGCGTCACCGACGACATGAAGTCGTCCTTGAGCCGGTCCAGGCTCTTGAGCTGCTCATTGGCAGCGCGCAACTCGCGCGTGGCGCGCTCCAGCGAGTTCGATTTTTCTTCAAGCTCCAGCGAGTGCGCGCGCAATTGCGAGGTTTCGTCCAAAATGCGCAGCACGTCGTCGGGCGTCAGGGTTTCTTCTTCCACACTGCTGGCCACCAGCACGCGCGCCGAGGCACTGCCGACGGCGCCGGCCAATTGGGTCTCGACAAACTGCACCAGGCGCGCGTCGGGCGTGATGGCACTCAGGCTGCTGGCGCCGACCTCGCGCGCATAAGACGTAAACAGCGCCTGTGCCCGCTCTGCGCCCATGAAGCGTTCACACAGGCGCAACAGGTCTGGCACGGTGGCGCGACCGCGCCAGAACACTGGCCGCGCCGTGGTGGTGCGCTTGAAGACATCGACAAACAGCAGCGCCTGACTGGCTTCCTGGCTGCTGGGCGCGCGCCACAGCGACAAGCCCACATAGGCGCCGATGTTGACCAGCAAACTCCAGAACAGCGAATGCGTCAGGTTGTCGAGCCCGTGCAAGCCAAACAGTTGCTCGGGCCGCAACCAGTGCCAGCCCAACAGGCCCTCCGTTAAAAAGGTGTCGGATAGCCAGCCCGACTTGGCCAGCGACGGCAGCATCAGCGTGTAGCCCCACATCACAAAACCGGCCGCCAAGCCCACCAGCGCGCCCTGGCGCGTAGCGCCTTTCCAGTACAAGCCACCCAGCACGGCGGGCGCAAACTGGGCCACGGCGGCAAAGCTGATGAGCCCAATGCTGACCAGCGCATAGGCTTCACCCGCCAGATGAAAATACACATAACCAAGTACCAGAACGCCCAGAATGGCGGCTCGGCGGATGTTGAGCAGCACGCGCGTCAAGTCGTGCCCGGCCTCGGATTTGAAGTGGGCGGTGCGCAGCAACAGCGGCATCACCAGCTCGTTGCAGACCATGGTCGAGACCGCGATGGTTTCCACAATCACCATGCCGGTGGCCGCCGACAAGCCACCAATAAATGCGAACAGTGCCAGCGCCGGCTGGCCTGCAGCCAGCGGCAACGACAGCACAAAATTGTCGGCGTTGACATGGGCACCGTCAAAATACAGCATGCCACCCAAAGCAATCGGCAATACAAACAGGTTGATGGCCAACAGGTAGAGCGGGAACACCCAGACGGCGCGGCGCAAGTGGCTCTCGCGCACGTTTTCCACCACCATCACCTGGAACTGGCGCGGCAAAAAGATCACCGACAGCATTGACAGCAGCGTCAGCGCAAACCACTGGGTCCAGGCAAAGCCGCCACCCTGCTCCAGGCGCAGCAATTTGGCCAGGTCGGGCACGGCGTGGGCGCGTGTGAACAAGTCTTCGAGGCCATTGAACAGACCATAAACCACGAACAAAC
The DNA here is from genome assembly GCA_002789915.1 of Comamonadaceae bacterium CG_4_9_14_3_um_filter_60_33. Taxonomy (GTDB): domain Bacteria; phylum Pseudomonadota; class Gammaproteobacteria; order Burkholderiales; family Burkholderiaceae_C; genus Rhodoferax. Next base: position 6,427 of record PFUD01000118.1, read on the forward strand.
CAACCGCCAGGAAGGCGATCAGCTTGATCACTGACTCAAACGCAATCGCCGCCACCAAGCCCTCATGGCGTTCGGCCGAATCCAGATGACGGGCGCCAAACACCATGGTGAAACCGGCCAGCGCCAATGCCATGTAGAACGTGCTGTCTTGCGCCCAGTGCGCCTGCACCGGCGCGTCACCCACAGCGCTTGCTGTGAGCAGGCCATAGCCGGCAGAAACCGCCTTGAGCTGCAGCGCAATGTAGGGCACGATGCCGACCACGGCAATCAGCGTGACCAGTCCGGCGAGCAGCGGGCTTTTGCCATAGCGGCTGCCAATGAAGTCGGCGATCGAGGTGATTCGGTAAGTCTTGGCGATGCGGATCATCTTGCGAATCACCAGCCAGCCCAGCGTCATGGCCAGCGTTGGCCCCAGGTAGATTGGCAAGAACCAGATGCCGCCGGAGGCGGCGCGGCCGACGCTGCCAAAGTAGGTCCAGGCGGTGCAATAGACCGCCAGCGACAAGGCATAAGTCCAGGGGTTGGCAATGATCGAGCGGCCTTGTGCGGCACGCCAGTCGCCAAAGCTGGCCACGGCAAACAGCAGCAGCAGGTAAGCAAACGAAGCCCCGATGACGAGCACGGGCGACAGCATGGCTAACTTTCTCCGTCAGCGGCGCTGTGCCATTCCATCAGCCAGGCCAGGGCCACGATCAACAGCGTCCAGAGCACCATCAGGGCGGTCGGAAACAGCGGCAAACCGAACACGCTGGCATCGACATCCCACAAACCCAGCAGCGGGAAATTGAGCACCAGCCAGCCGCAACAAAACAAGGCCACCAGGCGCGGAGTTGTCAGGCTGTTGGTCATGCTTGCGTGCTGATCAATGGTGCCAACCAGTACCGCTTAGGCATTGCCCTTGGCCCAACTGGCGTGGGCATGGCGGCTGAGCGCAAAACTGGCGATGAATTTACACCATAGGGTACTGCCGGCCACGGCGCTCCACACGCTGTACTCCCAAAAACCACCCACCACGGCCACAATCACCGCCAGCAGAATCACCCCGGCCAACAGATTGATGATCATCTCGTAGGGGGCAAATTTTTCGGGATTGGGCGGCGCCTCGCCGCCCTTGACGGCCACTTCAGAAAAGTCGCGCTTCACCACAATGCGCCAGGCCCGGCGCAGCCAGACAAAGCTGATGGGAAAGAGCGCCAAAAACAAAATCCACGTCATCGCGACGCTGATATCAAACACCATTTCAGGCTCCAGTTCAAGAAAAAAGCCCTGTCAGCATGACCGACAGGGCTTTCATTGTCACCCCTACCCACCAAGGCAGGCAAGTGGGCGACTCAGATCATCAAAGCACCTTTTAGTGGGCACCATCCACTACCTTGGAGCCGCGCGGAATGCGCACGGCTTCAACCATGTGCTGAATGTGCTCAGGCGGCTCGGGGGTGACTTTGTCAACCAGGAAAGCCACCAAAAAGTTCACCAGCGCGCCAATGGCACCGAAGGCTTCAGGCGTGATGCCAAAGAAGGGGTTGGGGCCGCCAATCAGACCGAGGTACTCGGTGCCCTTGACGAAGAACAAACCCTTGTGCGCAAACACATAGAACAAGGTAATAAAAAGGCCTGACAGCATACCTGCCATGGCACCTTCCTTGTTCATCTTCTTGCTAAAAATACCCATCATGATGGCCGGGAACAGCGACGAAGCAGCAATACCGAAAGCCAAAGCCACGGTACCGGCCGCGAACCCAGGCGGATTCAAGCCCAGGTAACCAGCCACCACAATGGCCACTGCCATCGAGACCTTGCCCGCCATCAACTCACCTTTTTCAGAGATGCTCGGCGCAAAGATGCCCTTGATCAGGTCATGCGACACGGCTGAAGAAATGGCCATCAGCAAGCCAGCCGCAGTAGACAGCGCAGCTGCCAGACCACCAGCCGCCACCAAGCCAATCACCCAGTTGGGCAGCAAGGCGATTTCAGGGTTGGCCAACACAATAATGTCGGGGTTCACTGTGAGCTCATTGCCCTTCCACCCAGCGGCTTCAGCCTTGGCCTTGGACTCCGGATTGGCGTTCGCCTTGTCGTTGTAATACTGAATGCGGCCGTCACCGTTCTTGTCTTCAAACTTCAGCAGTCCGGTTTTTTCCCAGCGCTGCATCCAGCCAGGTTGCTCATCAATCTTCAGGCTGGCTTCAGGGGCGTACAAGTCGCCGCCTGCGTTCACCGCAGAATTGATGGTGGCATGCAGGTTCAACTTGGCCATGGCCGCCACAGCAGGTGCCGTGGTGTACAAAATGGCAATGAAGACCAGCGCCCAGCCAGCAGAGGAGCGTGCGTCTTTCACGGTGGGCACCGTGAAGAAGCGCATGATCACGTGCGGCAGACCGGCGGTGCCGATCATCAGCGACAAGGTGTACACAAACATGTTGAGTGTGCTGCCCGCCGTGGTGGTGGTGTATTGGCCAAAACCGAGGTCAGTCACCACCGAGTCGAGCTTCATCAACAACGACATATCGGAGCCTGCCATGGTCGAGCCCAGACCCAATTGAGGGATGGCCACGCCAGTCAACTGCAAAGAGATGAAGATCGCCGGCACGGTGTAGGCCAGAATCAGCACAACGTATTGCGCCACCTGGGTGTAGGTGATGCCCTTCATGCCACCGAACACGGCGTACAGGAACACGATGCCCATACCGACGTAAATGCCGGTTTCAGAGGTTACGCCCAGGAAGCGCGAGAACGCCACGCCGACACCCGTCATCTGTCCGATGATGTAGGTCAGCGAAGCGGTCAGCAGGCATACCACGGCAACCACGGCAGCGCTCTTGGAGTAGAAGCGGTCACCAATGAATTGCGGCACGGTAAATTTGCCGAACTTGCGCAAGTAGGGCGCCAGCAACATGGCCAGCAGCACGTAGCCACCGGTCCATCCCATCAGGAACAGACCGCCGCCGTAACCCATGTTGGAAATCAGGCCGGCCATGGAGATAAACGATGCGGCTGACATCCAGTCAGCACCGGTGGCCATGCCATTGAGCACCGGGTGCACCGCACCGCCAGCAGAGTAAAACTCACTGGTGGAGCCGGCACGAGCCCAGATGGCGATCCCGATATAAACCGAGAAGCTCAGCGCCACCATGATGTAGATTGTGGTTTGAAGTTCCATTATGTAAGCCTCACTCTTCTTGAACGTTGAATTCAACGTCCAGTTTGTTCATGCGCCAGGCATAGTAAAAAATCTGCACCACAAACACATACATGGCACCCTGGTGGGCAAACCAGAAGCCCAAGGGGTAGCCACCGAGGTGGAATTGGTTTAAAAAACCGGCAAACAAAATGCCCGCCCCGAAAGACACCAAAAACCAGAGGATAAGCACATTCCTCAGCAATTTGATGGTTTCTTTCCAGTAGGCACCACTGTCGTAGTCATGCTTCATGAAGTCTCCTGATTGAAATTAAGACAAAACAGCAATCGCTTGCTGCGCCCATACATCACGGGGTTTCCAGCCCGTCGTTTTGTGGTGTGGACTATCACGGGACTTGCTTACAGTTTTCTGATGAAAACAGGGGGAACTGCCGAACCTAGGGTAAACACTTATCAACTATATTTTTCAGGGGCAATACTTGCTCTACATCAAACAGTCGTTAATTTGATGTATGGCGATTTCATGCCAAGCGAATTGACTACTTCGCAGGGGCGGGCGCTGCGCCCTTGGCTGGCGCAGCCGAGGGTTTTGGCAAGCCCATGTGCTTTTCGATGGCCATGGCCATCGCCTTGACCTTGGGGTCCACCGTGGCGCGCATGTCTTCGACCAGCTTGTCAGCCAACGATTTTTGCAGTTCACCGCTCATTTGCTGGTATTTGCGATTAACCGGGGACTCGATCAGGGCAATGAGCTGTTTGAGTTCGTCCTCAGAAAATCTTTCTGCCAGTAACGCGCCCACCGTTTCGGGCGCCAGTTTGACGGCCTTCTGGCGCATCAGGGGCACTACTTCTTCGGCATATTTCTTCAAATCGCCCTCAACGGCTTTGGCCACTGCTTCACGTTTTTCAGGTGGCACGCGGGTTTGCAGGGTCACTTTCACCAACTGCTCCATCTGTAGCGCGGGGCGCAGGGCAAGCACCTGCGCCGACTGCTCGATGCCAGCACGCTGTAGCTCGAGCAATTTGTCAACCAGCGCCTGTTTGGCGGGGCTGGTCTGGGCAAAGGCGGCGGCGCTGCTCAACAGCAACAGAGCCAAAAGGGTTTTCTTCATATACGTTTCCAATCAGGTAAAAGGATGCATCAACGGCGCACTGGCCTGCCGACTTGGCGCCCGGGTCCGCTATGCTTGCCGTGGCGAAGCTTAACCGACGGCCGGTGCCAAGCCTGGCCCGGGTTTGGTCGCGCCACGTTGGGACTGTAAGAATCGGTCTGATTCTGCGACGAAGGGCTTGCTTGTCAATAACCTAACCTCTCTGCTTTTACTCATGTTTGACCGCTCTGTCAGCCTACGCATCGCTCCGGTCATCCTGCGCCTGGCGCGACAAGCCAAACGCGCGGGTCTGTCGGCCAATCAGCTCACGCTATTGGGTTTTGCGCTGGGCGTGCTGGCCGCACTTTTGATTGCCTTTCAAGCGTATCTTTTGGGCGCCGTTGCGATCCTGGCCTCAAGACTCATGGACGCGCTCGATGGCGCCGTGGCGCGCCTGACCAAGCCGACCGATGCTGGCGCCTTTCTGGACATTGCGCTCGACTTTGTCTTTTACGCCAGCATCCCGCTGGCCTTTGCTTTCAGCGACCCTGCCCGCAACGCGCTGCCGGCGGCGGTGCTGCTGGCCGCGTTCATTGGTACCGGATCGAGCTTTTTGGCCTTTGCCGTGCTGGCGGCCAAACGTGGCCTGAGCAACCTGGCCACGCCCAACAAGTCGTTCTACTTTTTGGGCGGGCTGACCGAAGCCACTGAAACCCTGATCTGCTTCATCGCCATGTGCCTGTGGCCCGGTGTTTTCATCGAACTCGCCTACGGCTTTGCCGCGCTCTGCGCCATCACCACGGTCACGCGCATCTGGTGGGGCTGGAGGGCTTTTCAATGAACGTCACCTGCCGCAGCCATAGCGAGTGCAGCAAGGCCAAGCGCCACCGCCGGGCTCAGGCACTGCGGGTCAGCGTCGGCCTTGTTTTGCTGTTTGGCCTGCAAAGCGCTTTCAGTCAAACCAC
>PFUD01000024.1 GCA_002789915.1 Comamonadaceae bacterium CG_4_9_14_3_um_filter_60_33
ATGCCATGAAAATGGAGCACACCATTGCCGCGCCCATCGACGGCGTGGTCGAAGAGCTGCTGTACGCCCCGGGCGACCAGGTGGTGGAAGGCGCAGAGCTGCTGAAATTGGTGGTGCAGTGACCTGGTTGTCATTGCGAGCGTAGCGTGGCAATCCATGACCTCTGAATCCATAGATCGCCACGCCGCTGCGCTCCTCGCGATGACGGTTTATGCAGAGTAGAGTTCGGCAATCCACAGGCATTGATGTTCATGAAAATCACTTTTTGTTGCATCAACACCAAGCCCGAACCCTGGCTTGCTGGCCTGCGTGCCGCCCTGCCGCAGGCCCAGGTTGAACTCTGGCAAGCCGGCGCAAGCCCTGCCGATTACGCCGTGGTGTGGGCGCCGCAGCAGCAGTTCTTTGATCAACAGCCGCAACTCAAGGGCATCTTCAACATCGGTGCCGGGGTCGATGCGCTGCTCAAGCTGCGACTGCCGCCGCGCGCGGTGGTGGTGCGGCTGGAAGACGCAGGCATGGCAGTACAAATGGCCGAGTACGTGTGCCAGGCCGTGGTTCGCCAATTTCGGGACCTCGAGACTTATGCCGCCGATGTGCGCGCCGGGCAGTGGACGTTTTACCCGCCGCGCCAGCGCGACGACTTTCCCGTGGGCGTGATGGGCCTGGGCGTGCTGGGCGCGCGGGTGGCGCAGGCGCTCAGCGCTTTTGAATTCCCCGTGAATGGCTGGAGCCGCACGGCCAAGGCGCTGCACGGTGTGCGACCCTTTGTGGGCACGGCGCAGTTCCATGACTTTTTAGCCAGCAGCCGGGTGTTGGTCAACCTGCTGCCGCTCACGCCCGAGACCAGCAATATCCTCAACTGCGACACGCTGGGCCGCCTGCTGCCCGGCGGCTACGTCATCAACGTGGCGCGCGGTGCGCATCTGGTGGACGAGGATTTGCTGGCGCTGCTCGACAGCGGGCACCTTGCCGGTGCCACGCTGGACGTGTTTCGCACCGAGCCTTTGCCGCCAGCGCATCCGTTCTGGCGGCACCCCAAGATCACCATCACGCCGCACACCTCAGCGCGCACCCTGCGCGAGACCAGCATTGCGCAGATTGCCGGCAAACTCATGGCTTTGCAGCGGGGTGAATCGGTGGCCGGGCTGGTGGATGTTGGGCGAGGGTATTGAACAGGGTTGATCGCCTGAATACAGGCAAATGAAGTCAATCAGTCACGCTGTCGCCTGGGCTATAGTGCAGATGGCTAATCGCCCATTCAAACTTTTCCAGTAGTCGGATTGACTTGAAAACTGACGTGCTGGTTTTCCCGGAACCTTGGGCTTTAATTTAAAAAGGGAATCATGGCAAAAGAAGCAACATGGCGTGAGGCAATCGACAGAGTTTTGGGAGCAGCCACTTCCCCGCTCCATTACAAAGAGATCACCGACAAGATTCTTGCGGATGGTTTGCGGTCAAGCCTGGGGGCGACACCAGCCGCTACCGTTAACGCACAAATCAGCGCGTCTATAAAGCACGATGGTGAAAAATCACCCTATGTCCGCGTTGGCAAAGGCACTTTTGCATTGGCTAAAACTGACCGGTTTCCACCGCCTGTCAAGGACAAACTAACCCCTGAAGTTGAAGCGTCAGAAGAAACCGAAGAACAGTACGAAATCGTTACTTCCTTTGGCATGTTCTGGCGCCGCGATGCAATCCAATGGCTCGCAACACCAAAGCTTCTTGGCATGCAACAAATTGGTGCCACCCCTGTCGATTTCAACAAACAACTCGGCATTTATTTGTTGTACGACGGCCGAGAGGTCATTTATATCGGTCGTACGACAGATAGACCGTTGGGACGTCGACTGTTCGAGCACACATTTGATCGAATGGCTGCACGTTGGAACCGCTTCTCATGGTTCGGACTATTGCCAGTTTCGGAGCTTGGTCTGCTGGGCTCACTTCCCGCAACATATGACGCAGCAAAGATGATCCCAGCGCTGGAAGCGATCTTGATAGAAGCTCTGGAACCTCGACAGAACAGAAAGCGTGGTGATGATTTGTCAGCTGTTGAGTACATTCAGCGAGAAGATCCAGAAATTCAAAAGAAGAAGGTCAAAGCGTCACTTGAGGCAGCTCTTGAGAGAATGTAATGGCCAACTCATCCCTCCCGACTTCTTCTCGACGGCTGTCTCTTTCATCACACGTTAGCTGGCTACAAATTGCTATCCTGCCCTGTTCGTCTCGTGCGCTGTCTCGTACGCTTGCATTCAGTACCTAAAATTGGTACCATCCAAACATGAAACGCAAGCATCAAAAAATTGTTGACTTGATTTTTTCCAGACCGACGAGCGCGAATATTCAATGGCGGGATATTGAAGCTTTGTTGGTTGAGCTTGGGGCTGTGGTCGAAGAGCGAGCCGGTAGCCGGGTCTCGGTGTTCTTGTTTGGTGAGGTGCGCGTTTTTCACCGACCGCATCCATCACCAAATACTGATAAAGGTGCGATCACGAGTATCCGCAAATGGCTGGAACAGCACGGAGTTGAACCATGAATGTAATGACTGTGAACGATTTTCACGCCACCATTGAATTCGATCCTGATCTCGATCTCTTTCGGGGGGAAATTCTCGGCCTCAATGGTGGCGCTGACTTCTACGGAAAAAATCCCAAGGAATTGCGGGCAGAATTCAAGCGCTCCCTCGAGGTTTTTCTAGAAGTTTGCCGCGAGAAAGGTATTGAGCCAAGACGCCACTTTTCAGGCAAGTTCAACTTGCGAATTTCTCCAGAGTTGCACGAAAAGCTGGCTATTGCTGCGCAGGCCCAAGGGAAGAGCATCAACACGCTGGCACAGGAGGCACTACGCGAGTGCGTTGCATCATGAGGATGAGCCGTTAACAGGTCATTGCATGTGCGGTTGTGCCGCCTGCTGATCTTCACAGTTCGATGATGCGCCCGGTTTCCCCTTCTGTTTCCTCTGCTGCCAACCATTGACTGCCTGAGTGTCTTGGTCAAATCATTGATGATTATTTCAACGAGTTTTTATGTCCCTTCCCAAACGTGTCAAATTAGTCGAAGTCGGCCCGCGTGATGGCCTGCAAAACGAAAAGCAAAACGTACCCGCAGCGGTCAAGATCGAGCTGGTGCACCGGCTGCAAGCCGCTGGCCTGAAAGAGATCGAAGTCACCAGCTTTGTGTCACCCAAATGGGTGCCGCAGATGGCCGACAACGCCGAGGTGATGGCGGGCATCAACCGTTTGCCTGGCGTTCGTTACTCGGTACTGACGCCCAATCTCAAAGGCTTTGAGGCCGCACTGGCATCAAAACCCGATGAAATCGTGGTGTTCGGTGCTGCCAGCGAGGCCTTCAGCCAGAAGAACATCAACTGCAGCATTGCCGAGAGTATCGAACGCTTTGCGCCGGTGGTGGCTGCCGCGCGTGAGGCGGGCATTTACGTGCGCGGCGCCATGAGCTGCACCGTGGGTTGCCCGTACGAGGGCGACATTGCGCCCAAGCGGGTGAGTTACCTGGCGGGGTTGATGAAGGGCATCGGCGTGCAGCATGTGGGCGTGGCCGACACCATTGGCGTGGGCACGCCGCTCAAGGTGCAGCGCGCGGTGGAAGCCACGCTCAAGCACTTTGACATCAACGACATTTCGGGTCACTTTCACGACACCTATGGCCAGGCGCTGGCCAATACGCTGATCTGCCTGCAAATGGGGGTGTGGCAATTCGATGCCTCGGTGGCGGGCCTGGGCGGTTGTCCGTACGCCAAGGGTGCCACCGGCAATGTGGCCACCGAGGACGTGGTGTATCTGCTGCACGGCATGGGCATCGACACCGGCATTGACATGGACTTGCTGATCGACGCCGGTCAGTTCATCAGCGACTTTTTGGGGCGGGCGACCAACTCGCGCGCGGGCAAGGCGCTTTTCAACAAGCGGCAAGCCTGATGTGTGGTAACGAGAGAAACACCTTGAGTCCCGACCCAAAAGCCATGAAATTCCTGGTCGCAAGCGCCAGGCACATTCGCGCCAGCGCGCAAAGCTTTGCCCAGACGGTGCCATCGCCCTGCCTGTCGGTGTGCCAGATGGACGAGGCCACCGGCTTGTGCCAAGGCTGTTTTCGCACGCTGGACGAAATTGGCCAGTGGGGCAATGCCGATGACGCGTTCAAGCGTGTCGTCTGGACCCGAATTGAGGCGCGCCTGACCAATTTCGAATCATGAAGCACATCACCTTTTACCTGGATTTCATCTCGCCTTACGCTTGCCTGGCGTTCGAGCAACTGCCCGAGGCGCTGATGGGCCACAGTACCAGCGTGACTTACAAGCCGGTGCTGTTTGGTGCGCTGCTGAAACACCACGGGCAACTGGGCCCGGCCGAGATTGACGGCAAGCGCGAGTGGACTTACCGCCAGGTGCTGTGGCTGGCGCATCAGCACGGGCTTGCGCTGCAGTTGCCCGCCAGCCACCCGTTCAACTCGCTGGCCTTGCTGCGGTTGGCGTTGGCCTGTGCTGCGCCCGAGCAGCCTAACCGTTATGTCTGTGAAACCCTGTTTCGCCACGTCTGGCAAGGCGGGCTGGAGGCGGCTGACCCGGTTCGTTTGCAAGCGCTCACTCAGCAATTGAAGCCAGCTCATTCGCCGGAAAGTGACGAGGTCAAGGCTAGGCTCAAGGCCAATACCGCTGAGGCGATTGCGCAGGGTGTGTTTGGTGTGCCCACTTTTGAGGTCGATGGCAAATTGTTCTGGGGGCTCGATGCCTTGCCCATGTTGCGCGCTTATTTGGCGGGCGATGCGTGGTTTAAAGGGGCGTGGGACGCGGCGGCGGCCATTCCCTCTGGGGCGCAACGCAAGTCCTAAACATGCGAAGGGCTGCTATGCCCTTTGATCCGGCTGTGTACAAGCCCAATCCCTAGAATCTTTGCCTCACAAACCGGAAGCCAAGCATGTCTCAGGGAACCATCCGCATTCGCGGTGCGCGCCAGCACAACCTCAAAAACCTCGATCTGGACATCCGCACCGGTGAGCTGACGGTGGTCACCGGCCC
>PFUD01000039.1 GCA_002789915.1 Comamonadaceae bacterium CG_4_9_14_3_um_filter_60_33
CGCCAATACCGCAAAAATAACGGCCACGCAATTCACCCATGGCAGGGCCCAGGTCATTCAGACCCGAGCGGCGCAAGGCTGCCGCAAAAGTTTCACCCGAACGAAAAGTCACCGGGTGCCCCAACCAAAAAAACGTGTTGTCGATCATCCAGGATTTCCTGTTGCCATGGCATTGCATCTGCACAAATTGAGCGCTTTATTAAACCTCAAAACCATCCGCTCACAAGCTGTGCAAACCCTCAGGCAGAGGCACACGTCGGGTGCAGGGTTCATTTGGCGCGGCAACAGCAGCGCCGCAGCGCATTGGCTCTCGAACTGGCTAAACTGCAAAAAATCAACAACCGCTTTCTGCACCCCCACCACCATGAACCCCAACATCTCCCTGATCGGCGTGCCCACCGACATTGGCGCGGGCAGCCGCGGTGCCAGCATGGGCCCCGAAGCCCTGCGCGTGGCCAATATTGTTTCGGTGCTGGAGAGTCACGGCCTGCAGGTCATTGACTGCGGCAACCTGAGCGGCCCGAGCAACCCCTGGCTGCCGCCGGTGGACGGCTACCGCCACCTGCACGAAGTAGCGGCCTGGAACCAGACGTTGCACGACGCGGTGTATGCCGAGCTGCAACAAAACCGCCTGCCCATTGTGTTGGGCGGCGACCACTGCCTGGGTCTGGGCTCCATCAGCGCGGTGGCGCGCCACTGCCGCGACAGCGGCAAAAAACTGCGCGTGCTGTGGCTCGACGCCCATGCCGACTTCAACACCAGCGCGCTCACGCCCAGCGGCAACATCCACGGTATGCCGGTGGCGTGTTTGTGTGGGCATGGGCCCGAGCAGCTGACCCGCATCGGCGGTCAGGTGCCGGCCATCAACCCCAAATGGGTGCGCCAGATCGGCATTCGCAGCGTCGATGCCGGCGAAAAACGCCTGGTGCACGAGGCCGGGCTGGAGGTGTTTGACATGCGCTTCATTGACGAGATGGGCATGCGCGCTGCCATGGAGTTGGCGCTCGCCCTGGTCGACGCTAACACCCATCTGCATGTGAGTTTTGACGTGGACTTTCTCGACCCCGACATTGCACCCGGCGTGGCCACCACGGTGCGCGGCGGCCCCACTTACCGCGAAGCGCAGTTGTGCATGGAAATGATTGCCGACACCGGCCGCCTTGCGTCGCTGGACGTGATGGAAATCAACCCGGCCTTTGACGTGCGCAACCGCACCGCAGAGGTGGCGGTGGATTTGATCGAGTCGCTCTTCGGTAAGAGCACACTGATGCGCAAGACGGCATAGGGGAGCCTCCCACATTTCACACCATGGATGAACTTGACCAAACCCTGATCGGCCTGCTGCGTCGGAACGCGCGCATGAACGTGGCCGACCTGGCGCACAAGCTCAAGGTGTCGCGCGGCACCGTGACCAACCGCATCCGCAAGCTCGAAGACAGTCAGGTGATCCTGGGTTACACGATCAAATTGCGGCCCGAATCGGCGCAAAACAACATCCGGGCCTGGATGGAGGTGCTGGTTGAAGGCAACCAGACCCGGCTGGTGATTGCCAGTTTGCTGGGCGAGCCGGGCGTGGCGGCGTTGCACGACACCAATGGCCGCTGGGACCTGCTGGCCGAGATCGAGGCCACCTCGATGACCGAGTTGTCGCAGATTCTGGAGCGCATCCGTCTCATCAAGGGCATCAGAAGTACTGAAACCAACATCCACTTGGCGACGTATCGCTGACAAACGCCCTAGCTCAAGCCTTAGCCGGTTCACACGGCAGCAAAAGACCCGTAGACCAACAGGGTCACTCACCCCATAATTCGCGCATGATTTTTTTGCTATTTCACACGCTGCCAGCGCGTTGGCGGCTGCTTGCGCCGGGCTTGCTGCTGGCCCTGCTTTGGCCCGCACTGCAGGCGCAGGCGGCCGACGCCACGCTGCGCACGGTGCGCGTGGGTGTCTATGAAAACGCACCCAAGCTGTTGCTGGGCGAGGATGGTTTGCCCAGCGGCATTCTGGGCGACGTGCTGATGGCAGTGGCAACGCGTGAGCGCTGGCAAGTTGTCAGTGTGCCGTGCGAATGGTCAAGCTGTCTTGACAAGCTGGCGCAGGGCCAGATCGATTTGATGCCCGACGTGGCCTACATCGGACAGCGCGCCCAAGAGTTTGATTTTCACAAGACGCCGGCGCTGCTGAGCTGGTCGCAGCTCTACAAGCGCAACGATGTCGCCATCACGGCCATCACCGACCTGAGTGGCATGCGCATCGCCGTGGTGGCGGGGTCCATTCAGGCGGAGTATCTACAGAACCTGCTCAACAGTTTTGCCATTGATGCCGCGCTGGTCCGCGTGAACTCCTTTGAGCAGGGCTTTGAGCAAGTGCGCCAGCGCAATGCCGATGCCGTTGCCAGCAACCGTTTTTATGGCGACTTGCAGGCCGCCCAGTTCAAGTTGGAGCCGACCGCCATCGTGTTTCAGCCGGTGCAGCTTTTTTATGCCACCAGCCGCGGCAGCAACGCGGAATTGCTGCTGGCCCTGGACAACTACCTGTCGATCTGGCCAAGCCAGTCCGACTCACCTTATGCCAATGCCTTGCGGCGCTGGATGCAGCCCACGCCAGACTTTGAAATACCGCGCTACCTGTGGTGGACGCTGGCTGGCCTGCTATCGGCGCTGTTGCTGGCGCTCGCGCTCAACGCCTGGCTGCGCCGCCAGGTGGCGCAGCAAACGGCCCATGTGCGCGCCGGTGAAGAACGGCTCAACACGATCCTCAACGGTGTCGATGCCTGCATCTACATCAAGGACAAGGCGCTGCGCTACCAGTACGCCAACAGCCGGGTCTGCACCCTGTTTGGCGTTTCGCCCGAGGAGGTGATTGGTCAAACTGACAACGCCTTTTTCGATGCCGTCACGGCAGCCAAACTGCGGCTCAATGATTTGCGCGTGATCGAACACGGTGAGCGGGTCGAAGAAGAAGAAATCAACCGCAGCATCGACGGCAAAGTTGAGCAAAGCTATTTGTCGGTCAAACTGCCGCTGCGCGACCCACAGGGCCGCATCTATGCGTTGTGTGGCATTTCGACCGACATCACGCGGCGCAAACAGGCCGAGGAAGCCGTTCACCAACTGGCGTTTTACGACCCGCTGACCAAGCTGCCCAATCGCCGCTTGCTGCATGAACGGGTGCAGCAGTTGCTGGCCAGCTTGCCGCGCGCGCCGCAAGGTGCCGCCCTGATGTTCATGGATGTTGATAACTTCAAGGATATCAATGACAGCCTGGGCCACGATGCGGGTGACCAACTGCTGCGCCAGATTGCTGAGCGCATGCGCGAATGCGTCAGGGCCCAGGACACCCTGGCGCGCCAGGGTGGCGATGAATTCGTGATGATGCTGGTCAGCCTCAGCACCCAGGCCGGTGAAGCAGCGCAGCAGGCGCAACAAGTGGCCCAAAAAATTCTGGCACGGCTACGCCAAGCCTTTCAGTTGGGCGGGCAAACATGCCAGTGCAGCGTCAGCATTGGTGTGGTGCTGATTGACGGCCCGACCAACTCGCGGGAAGAACTGTTCAAGCAGGCGGATCTGGCCATGTACCAGGCAAAAGCCGCCGGGCGCGACACACTGCGTTTTTTCAACCCCGAGATGCAAAACCAGGTGATGGCGCGCACCACGCTGGAGGCAGACCTGCGCTGGGCCCTGGCGCATGACGAATTTGTGCTGTTTTACCAGCCGCAGGTGGATGGCCAGGGCGTGACGCTCGGCTTTGAGGCCCTGCTGCGCTGGCAACACCCGATGCGCGGCCTGATCCAGCCCACCGACTTCATCGGGGTGGCAGAGTCTTGCGGCCTGCTGCTGGCGCTGGGAGACTGGGTGCTGCACACCGCCTGCGTGCAATTGCAGGCCTTTTCAATGCAACCGGCGCAGCGTGCCTGGACGATCGCCGTGAACGTCAGCGCGGCCCAATTTCGCCAGCCTGATTTTGTCGCCCGGGTGCAAGCCATCCTGCTGCAAACCGGGGCCAATGCCGCGCACCTGGAACTGGAGCTGACTGAAAGCCAGTTTGTGCAGAACATCAAAGACGTGCAAAGCAAAATGGACGCCCTGCGGGACGTCAGCGTGCGCTTGTCGCTGGACGACTTTGGCACCGGTTACTCGTCGCTGACCATGCTCAAGCACCTGCCGCTGAACCAGCTCAAGATTGACCAGTCTTTTGTGCGCGACATGAGCTTTGATGCGCACAACGTGAGCATCATTCGCGCCATTGTGACGCTGGGTGAAAGCCTCGAGTTGGACGTGATTGCCGAAGGCGTGGAGAACGTGGCGCAGCGCGATGCCCTGCTGGCGCTGGGCTGCCACCACTTTCAGGGTTATCTGTTCGGACGGCCTGCGCTCATCCCGGCGGCAGCCGCTGTGTGAGCGCCCATCGACAACGTTCAGGCCGGCCGACTGCGGGTGCCAAAAATGGCCGAGCCGACGCGCACCATCGTGCTGCCCGAGGCGATGGCGGCTTCCAGGTCGGCGCTCATGCCCATTGACAAGGTGTCGAGCGTCAGTCCTTGCGCCTTCAGTTCGGCAAATAAGTCGCTGGCCCTTTTGAACACGGCGCAAGCTGAGTCGAAATCTGGTGCCGGCTCAGGGATGCACATGAGGCCGCGCAAACGCAGGCGCGGCAGCCCGGCCACCGCTTGCGCCAGCGCCAGCGCATCACCGGGCACCACGCCCGACTTGGTGGGGCCGCCATCAACATTGACCTGAATGCACACTTGCAGCGGCGCCAGCTCAGCGGGGCGCTGATCGCTCAGGCGCTCGGCAATTTTGAGCCGATCCACCGTGTGCACCCAGTCAAAATGCGCGGCCACCAGCCGGGTCTTGTTGCTCTGGATTGGGCCAATGCAATGCCACTGGATCGGCAGGAGCGCAAGCGCAGTGATCTTTTCCACCGCTTCCTGAATGTAGTTTTCACCAAAGGCCGTTTGCCCGGCCTCAAAGGCCGCCTGCACAGCGTCGGCGCCAAAGGTTTTGGAGACCGCCAGTAGCATTACCGCATCAAGTGGGCGACCGGCGGCTTGGCAAGCGGCCCCAATGCGCTGCCGCACGGCGCTCAGTTGTGTTGAAATCATGGTCATAATTGTCAAGCGTACCAAACAAAAGGGACTTCTGTGGACATTACCCAGTTACTGGCATTCAGCGTCAAAAACAAGGCTTCCGATTTGCATTTGTCAGCCGGGCTGCCACCCATGATCCGGGTCAATGGCGATGTGCGCCGCATCAACGTGGAACCACTCGACAACAAGCAGGTGCACGCCATGGTGTATGACATCATGAGCGATGCCCAGCGTAAAAAATACGAAGAGTTTTTGGAAGTGGACTTTTCCTTTGAAATTGAAAGTCTGGCGCGCTTTCGGGTCAACGCCTTCAATCAGAACCGCGGCGCAGGCGCGGTGTTCCGTACCATTCCCAGCAAAATCCTCACGCTCGAACAGCTCAACTGCCCCAAGATATTCGGCGAACTGGCGCTCAAACCGCGCGGCATGGTGCTGGTGACCGGCCCCACAGGTTCGGGCAAGTCCACCACGCTGGCAGCCATGGTGAACTACCTCAATGAAACCGAGTTTGGCCACATTCTCACAGTGGAAGACCCGATCGAATTCGTCCATGAGTCCAAGAAATGCCTGGTCAACCAGCGCGAGGTGGGCCCGCACACGCAGAGCTTTGAGGCCGCGCTGCGCTCGGCCCTGCGCGAAGACCCCGACTGCATTCTGGTCGGCGAAATGCGCGATCTGGAAACCATCCGCCTGGCCATGACCGCGGCCGAAACCGGTCACCTGGTGTTTGGCACACTGCACACGTCAAGTGCCGCCAAGACCATCGACCGGATCATCGACGTGTTTCCCGCCGCGGAGAAAGAAATGATCCGCGCCATGCTCAGCGAGTCGCTGCAGGCGGTGATCTCGCAGACGCTGTGCAAAACCAAAGACGGCCAGGGCCGGGTGGCCGCGCACGAGATCATGCTGGGCACCAGCGCCATTCGCAATCTGATCCGCGAGGCCAAGGTGGCGCAGATGTATTCGAGCATCCAGACCGGCAACAACGTGGGCATGCAAACGCTTGACCAAAATCTGACCGACCTGGTGCGGCGCAACGTCATCAGCTCGGCAGAAGCCCGCTCCAAAGCCAAAATTCCCGAAAACTTCCCAGGCTAATTTCAACCAAGGAATCCAGGACCATGGAACGCGATCAAGCCAGCACCTTCATTACCGACCTGCTCAAGCTGATGACCAGCCGCAACGGCAGCGACCTGTTTATTACCGCCGACTTTCCGCCAGCGATCAAGGTCGACGGCAAGATCACCAAGGTGTCGCCGCAGCCCCTCAACGAGGGCCACACGATGGCGCTGACACGCTCCATCATGAACGACAAGCAGGTGGCCGAGTTTGAGCGCACCAAGGAATGCAACTTTGCCATTGCGCCGTCCGGTCTGGGCCGCTTTCGGGTCAATACCTTCATGCAGCAGGGCAAGGTAGGCATGGTGCTGCGAACCATTCCCATGACCCTGCCGACCATCGACGGCCTGAATTTGCCGCCCATCCTAAAGGACATCGTTAACACCAAGCGCGGCTTGTGCATCATGGTGGGTGCCACCGGCAGCGGCAAATCCACCACGCTGGCGGCCATGGTGGATTGGCGCAACGAGACCACGTTTGGTCACATCATCACCATTGAAGACCCGATCGAATTCGTCCACCCGCACAAGAACTGCGTGGTCACCCAGCGCGAGGTCGGCATTGACACCGACACCTGGGGCGCGGCCCTGAAAAATACCTTGCGCCAGGCTCCCGACGTGATTTTGATGGGGGAAATCCGCGACCGCGAGACCATGGAACACGCCGTGGCGTTTGCCGAAACCGGCCACCTGTGCCTGGCCACGCTGCACGCCAACAGCGCCAATCAGGCGCTTGACCGCATCATCAATTTCTTCCCCGAAGAGCGGCGCACGCAACTGCTGATGGACCTGTCGCTCAACCTCAAGGCGCTGGTATCGCAACGCCTGATTCCCAAACAGAACAGCAAGGGACGACTGGCGGTGGTCGAGATTTTGCTCAACTCGCCGCTGATTTCCGACCTGATCTTCAAGGGCGAGGTGACCAGCATCAAGGAGGTCATGAAGAACAGCCGCAACATCGGCATGCAAACCTTTGACCAGGCGCTGTTCGACGCCTACGAGAGCAACCAGATCACCTACGAAGACGCGCTGCGCAATGCCGATTCAGTCAACGATTTGCGCCTGCAGATCAAGCTCAACAGCAAGCGCAGCAAGAACCAGAATCTGAGCGCCGGCACCGAATTCATGACCATCGCTTAAACATCACCGAAAGACACCATCAGCATGAACCAAAGAACTTACCAAACCACCCCCGCACAACGCGTCGCCTTTTTGGGCCTGGGCGTGATGGGCTACCCCATGGCCGGCCACCTCGCGCGCGCCGGTCACCATGTCACGGTATACAACCGGACAGCGGCAAAAGCAGTGGCGTGGTGTAAAGAATACGCCCCTGTCGCGGGCCAGGGTGGCACCGTCGGGCACGCGGCCACGCCCTGCCTGGCAGCACACGACGCCGATGTGGTGTTCTGCTGCGTCGGCAATGACGATGACCTGCGCTGTGTGACGCTGGGCACTGAGGGCGCCTTTGTTGGCATGAAGCCCGGTGCCGTGTTTGTCGATCACACCACCGCGTCAGCCAACGTGGCGCGCGAGCTTTATGCGGCAGCGCAAGCCCAGGGGCTCAGCTTTGTCGATGCCCCTGTGTCAGGTGGCCAGGCCGGCGCGCAAAACGGCGCGCTCACGGTAATGTGCGGCGGCGACCAGGCCGCTTTCGAGACCGCACAGCCGGTGGCCATGGCGTTTTCCAAGGCGTTTACCCATCTGGGCGCCAGCGGCGCCGGGCAATTGGCCAAAATGGTCAACCAGATTTGCATTGCCGGCCTGGTGCAGGGCCTGGCCGAAGCCATTGCCTTTGGTCAGAAAGCGGGGCTTGACATGAATTTGGTGCTTGATGTGATCGGCAAGGGCGCAGCGCAAAGCTGGCAACTCGACAACCGTGGCAAAACCATGGTGGCCGACAAATTCGACTTCGGCTTTGCCGTGGACTGGATGCGAAAAGACCTCGGTCTGGTGCTTGACGAAGCCAAGCGCAACGGTGCCAGTCTGCCCGCCACCGCCCTGATCGACCAGTTTTACGGCGATGTGCAGCGCATGGGCGGACAGCGCTGGGACACGTCCAGCCTGATCAAGCGGCTTAAGTAGGTTCACCCCTGAGCCGGGCCAGGCGCGTCTTCCCCTCAAGGGGACAACACCAGCGGCCCGGCGAAGCCGGTTCCACGGTGTTCTGAGTTAGACCAGTGAACCGTTTGGAAGACGCACTTGTTTGGCAGGGCTTGCCTTGGCTTCGTTGGCGGCGGGTTTGGGCAGAAGGGCGCGCAACTCTTCCTCACTGATGATCTCGAAAACGCGCACCACTTTTTGAACGCCAGAGGTGGCACGCGCGATCTCGGTGGCGCGCTCAGACTCGCGCTGGGTAACGCGGCCCATCAGGTAAACCGTGCCGCGCTCGGTGACCACTTTGAACGCGTTGGCGGAAAGGTCCCTGGCATCGATCAGGCCAGCCTTGACGCGGCCCGTGGTCAGGGCATCCCCGGAGCGCTGGGTCATGGACGGGCTGCCCAGCACCGCCAGTTCATTCACCACCGCTTGCACGTTTTCAACACGGCTCACAAGCTGTTCGACAAGTTGCAAGTCTTGCTGGCTGGGCACTTCGCCAGTCAACAGCACGCGACGGTTGTAGCTATTGATGTTGACGTGCACGCGATCCCCGATGTTGGTGCGAATGAGGCTGGCGCCGCGCATCCCGATGCGCTCGTCCTCCAGTTGCGTGCCCGCAGTGCGTCGGTCGGTGGCCACCAGCGAGCCCACCATGGCGCCACCCACAATGACTGGAAAACAGGCGCTCAACGAGGCGCCCAAAGTGACGCTGACCAGAATCAGGCCGAGAAGTTTTTTGCTTGCAAATGTCGTGGTGTTGGTCATGGGATTGGTCATGGTGTGGCTCCTAGTCGCCAAGTAACAGGGAATCGACCGCATCGCACAGGCAATGCAGGGTCAACAGGTGAACTTCCTGGATGCGCGCGGTGCGCTCATGCGGCACGCAGATGTGCACGTCGGTGTCGCGCAACGCCTGCGCCATCTTGCCGCCGCCGTGGCCGCTCAGGCCGATGACGACCATGTCGCGTTGGTGCGCCGCCTCGATGGCCGCGAGCACGTTGGCCGAGTTGCCACTGGTACTGATGGCCAGCAGCACGTCGCCGGGCTGCCCCAGGGCGCGCACCTGGCGCGAAAAAATTTGTGTGAAATCGTAGTCGTTGGCCACCGCGGTCAATATCGAGCTGTCGGTGGTCAGGGCGATGGCCGCCAGTTCGGGTCGCTCGCGCTCAAAGCGGCCGACGAATTCAGCCGAAAAATGCTGGGCGTCAGCGGCCGAGCCGCCATTGCCGCAACTGAGCACCTTGCCACCGCTGGTCACGCAAGCCAGCAGCGCCTGCACCGCGTCGGCAATCGGTTGGCTGAGCAGTGGCGCGGCCTGGTATTTCAGGTCGGCGCTGTCAATGAAATGTTGTTGAATACGTTGTTGCAGCATGGCCGCAATGATACCTGCGCCGATATTACGTTCTGGATAGCCTTGCACCACATCCCGGATTGCGCTGCGGTGTCTGCGAGCTACCGGCCACCCGCATCAAAGGCACCAGGCAGCCACTCGATACCGCCCGCCTGCACCGCCACCACGTCAAAACGGCAAGGCGGCTGGGTTCCCAGGCGCAGCAGAAAATGGCGCGCGGCAAACACAATGCGCTTTTGCTTGGTCCAACTGACGCTGGCCGCAGCGCCGCCATGGCTGTTTGACGCGCGGCGGCGCACCTCGACAAAAACACAGGTGCCGTCGGGCGCGCGCATGATCAGGTCGATTTCGCCGCCGCCTCGTCCCGGGGTTCGATAATTGCGCGCCAGCAGGCGCAGGCCGGCGTGCTGCAAATGCGCCAGCGCCAGGTCTTCGGCCTGGTCGCCCACCTGCTTGGTGGTGGGCGACTGCGCTGCAGCCCCCGTTTTGACAAAAGGAATACCCATTGACTTCAAGCTCCTTGACTTTCGTTGGCGCCAGTTATGCGCAAGCCCTGCTGGCCGCGCAACAGGCGTGTGGCCAGCAAAACTACCCGCACGGCGCGCTGTACGTGGTGGCCACGCCGATCGGCAACCTGGCGGATATTAGCCTGCGCGCCTTGCATGTGTTGCAACTGGCCGACGTGATCGCTTGCGAAGACACGCGCCACACCCAAGCGCTGCTGCGCGCCTATGGCATCGACAAACCGCCAGCGCAGCTGCTGGCGCTGCACCAGCACAACGAGGCGCAAGCAGCGCAGACGGTGCTGGAGCGCCTGCGCCAGGGCCTGCGCGTGGCCTATGTGAGCGATGCCGGCACGCCCGCCATCAGCGACCCTGGCGCCCGGCTGGTGGCCGATGTGCGCCAGGCTGGCCTGCCAGTGCTGCCGCTGCCCGGCGCCAGCAGCATCACCACTGTGCTGAGCGTGGCCGGCCTGACGCTGGATGCCCAGCACCCTGATGGTTTTGTTTTTGCCGGGTTTTTGCCCAGCAAAAGTGGCGAGCGTCATACTGCCGTGCAGGCCCTGGCAAAAGAGGCGCGGGCGGTGGTGTTGCTGGAGGCGCCGCACCGCATAGAAGCCCTGGCTCTGGCACTGGCCATGTTGGGCACGCGCGCTGTCACGGTGGGGCGCGAGCTGACCAAGCAATTTGAGGAAATTGCCACGCTGGCGGCGCAGGATTTCCCGGCCTGGCTGGCACAGGACAGCAACCGCCTGCGCGGCGAGTTCGCGCTGGTGCTGCACCCGGCCCCGGCCAGCGCTGCCAGCGGCCCAGACACCCGAGTGCTGACTTTGTTGCTGGCCGAGCTGCCACTCAAAACCGCCGTCAAATTGGCCGCCGACATCAGCGGCGAGCCGCGCAACGCGCTCTACGAGCTGGCCTTGGGCCTGAAGGGCAAGGCCGCTTGATTCAGCTGCAGCGCCGCATGAGTCGCCTTCGCTACGGAGGGTGACCATGCGTTGACCCGAAGGACGTTCAGACTTCCACGTTGGGGTCCGTGTCTGTAGGGTTCCATATTTCTTGGCTCGATGACTCCTGAAGACCCTCGACTGAAATTCAACTACCCTGATTTGACTTCCAGATAGCCGACTTTGGGCTGCAAAATTTGGCTGATTTCGGCTGATGCGATAGGCGTTATCTCAAATAATCACAGATTGTTGTCAATGGATGACAAAACCAATTTGTTAATAGTTGGTTAGACTACAGATAATGTTTCACCCCCAAAAAGGAAAGCCAATGACAACAACCGCCGAAACTATCGACC
>PFUD01000184.1 GCA_002789915.1 Comamonadaceae bacterium CG_4_9_14_3_um_filter_60_33
ATTCGATCGAATCGATGGTGTTTTTCACCAGCAGGCCGAGTTCGGTGTCGCCCTCCATGGCCAGGCGGCGGTTGAAGAACAGCGTGTCGGGGTCTTCCTGGCGCCGCGCCAGTTTGACAAAATCATGCGCGCTGGCGCTGATGGTGAGGTCGGCGGCGCCCGCGTTTTTGCAGGCGGTAAAGCGGTTGTTGCGCCATGCAAAATCAAAGGTCCATTGCGCGTCAAGCACACGCAGGCGCAGTTTTTTGCCGACCAGCATCTGCGTGACGTCGGCGTTGAGTTGTTTGGCCAGCGCCAGGTTCAGTGCTGTGACAAACAGCAGCGACCCCGGGTAGGGCGGCAAACGCCCCAGCATCGCCCCCAGCGGCCGCGGGATCTGCAAAGTTTGAGAAGTCATGCTGATATCCTTTCGGTTTGGGTCACCAGTTCCAGCCCGGGCTTGCCGTACCAGTAGCCATTGCATGGCTTCTCGGGCATCAGGCCCGGCAATTCGGCATTGGCAATGGCGGCAGCGGTGCGCCCCTGGATCACATCCTGAAACAATTCGATGATACGCACCGTGTGCTCTGACTGCGGGCTGATGCGCGCCACCGCCACGCCCATGTCGCGCATGGCGGCCAGCTCGGGCAGAAGGTTGTGCACGCGCGCCGATTGGGTTTGAATGCCGTTGAGCACCAAAAATTCTTCGTTTTCGCGGGTGCGCATCATCAGGCCATCAGGGTGCTCGATGCACTTGAACTGGCAGTCGTCCTTGGGCAGATTGCAGTGCCGTGCGGTAAAGCAGCGCGCCGAAAACGCCAGCGGCATGCGGCCATAGGCAAACACCTCAGTCTGCAAACCTGCTGGGCAACCCGCCAGCAACAAGGCCAGGTCATCGCGCCCCATTTCCAGCGGCATCACCCAGCGGTGCAACCCAAGAGCGGCCATCCATTGCAGTGTGGGCAGGTTGTAAATGTTGAGGTGCGGCCCGGCCACAAACGGCACTTTGTCCTCCAGACAATGCACCGCGCCCATGTCGTTGGCCTCGACCAAATATGTGCCGTTGGCGCAAATCTTGTGCAGCACTGTGACGTCGGCGCCCGATTCGATCAGCACCTGGGTGGACAACACCACCTCTTTGCCGGCCTCGCGCAGCACGGCCGCAATGTCGAGCCAGTCGCTCAAGCGCACCTCGTGGCGACGCGAACACACCGCTTCGCCCAGATAAACAATGTCCACGGGCGACTGCGCCACGGCTTCATAAAAAGCCAGCACGTCGTTGCGCGGCCAGTAGTATTGGATGGGGCCTAGCGAGAGCTTCATTTCCATGGCCGGTGGTAGGCACCCAAAGTATGTTGCTGGCCTTCGGCAACCTTGTCGAGGTCGCTGAACCAGGTCGGTTTGGCGTTGTAGTGTGCCGGGTTGTCGCGGCAGCTGTCGATGGCGGCGCGCCAGACTTTGGTGACTTGCGCCACGTAAGCCGGGCTGCGCTGGCGGCCTTCGATTTTGATGGCGCGCACGCCGATCTTCATCAGGTCGGGCAACAGCGACAGTGTGTTCAAGCTGGTGGGTTCTTCGATGGCGTAGTAGTTTTTTTCGTCGCCTACGTCAAAGCGGCCCTTGCACAGCGTCGGGTAACCGGCGTTTTCACCGGGGGCGTAGCGGTCGATCAGCACACCGTTCAGGCGCGACTCGCGGCCCTGTGGCGTCTCGACCCAGCGCACTGCCTTGGGTGGCGAACAGACGCCGTTGGTGTTGGGCGCCTCCCCGGTGGCGTAGCTTGACAGCGCACAACGCCCTTCGACCATCACGCACAGGCTGCCAAAGCCGAAGACTTCGATTTCAACCGGGGTTTTCTCAATGACCTGCGCCACCTGGGTGAGCGACAGCACGCGCGGCAGCACGGCGCGGGCAATGCCAAAGTGCTGGTAATAAAAGTCCAGCGCCTCGTAGTTGGTGGCCGAGCCCTGCACCGATAAATGCAGGCGCAGTTGCGGCTGGTGGCGGGCGGCATAGGCCATCATGCCGGGGTCGGCCAGTATCACGGCATCGACGCCGCTGTGGGCGGCGCGGTCCACGGCGCGCTGCCACAGATCGGCCTTGGCCGCCTGCGGGTAGGTGTTGAGGGCCACAAACACCTTGCGGTGGCGGTCATGGGCGTAGCGAATGCCGACCTCGATGGCGGCCTCGTCAAAGTTCAGGCCGGCAAAATTGCGCGCGTTGGTGGCGTCGCGAAAGCCCAGGTAGACGCAGTCGGCACCGTTGTCCACGGCGGCCTTGAGCGCGGGCAGGCTGCCGGCTGGGCAGACAAGCTCCATGGGGGCCGCCACCGGCGTACCAGCTAGCTTCTGAAGCGTGGAATCATTCACTGAATTCATAAGTTTTGAAAACGCGCCGGGCAAGGCGCTGTCAAAGTCAAGCCGCCGAGGGTAACCACGCTGGGATATTTGGTAAATGATGCAAGTCAACCAATTTGCACAAAGTCAAATTAGCGACAATCGCCCACCGCTTATATTTCCGGCACACTCCATGAACCGACACCTCTGGCTACTGGCCATCTGCCAAGGCCTTTTTCTGACCAACAATGTCACGTTCATCGCCATCAATGGCCTGGTCGGATTCAGCCTTGCGCCGCTGGGCTGGATGGCCACCCTGCCGGTGATGGGCTACGTGGTGGGTGGGGCGTTTTCGACCGGGCTGGTGGCCAAAAGCCAGCAACGTTTTGGCCGCAAGGTGGCGTTTCAAATGGGGTTGGTGGTGGCGTTTTTCAGTGCGCTGCTGTGCGCCTATGCCGCCTGGAGCCAAAACTTCTGGCTGCTCTGCGCGGCCACGGTGATCGCCGGTTATTACAACGCCAATGCCAACCTGTACCGCTTTGCCGCCGCCGAACTGGCCAAGGTCGGCTACAAGGAGAAAGCGGTGTCGATGGTGATGGCCGGTGGCCTGATTGGTGCGGTGGCCGGGCCCAACCTGGCGGCGCAAACGCGCACCCTGACCGATGTGCCTTTCATGGGCGCTTACCTGGCGCTGGCTGGCGTCGCGCTGCTGTCAATGGCGGTGTTGGCGTTCATTACCTTTCCCCTTTCGCCAGCAAAGCAGCACAACCACGAAGGCCGCCCGTTGCGCGAGATCATGCGCCAGCCGGTCTTTATGGTGGCCGCGGCTTGCGGTGCCCTGGGTTTTGGCGTGATGAACTTGCTGATGGCCGCCACACCGCTGGCCATGCAGCAGTGCAGCCTGCCGTTTTCTGATGTGGCGCTGGTGCTGGAATGGCATGTGATCGGCATGTTTGCGCCGGGCTTTTTCACTGGTCACCTGATCAAGCGTTTTGGCGTGCTGCCGATCATGGGCATCGGCGTGGCGCTCAATGCGCTGTGCATCGTGATTGCGCTGTCGGGCGTGAATCTGCATCAGTTTTTGATCGCGCTGTTCTTGTTGGGTGTTGGCTGGAACTTTTTGTTCACCGGCAGCACCACCTTGTCGCTGCAAACCTATACCCCGGCTGAGAAAGACCGGGCCCAGGGCGCGCTGAACTTCTTTGTGTTTGCCACCACCGCTTTAAGCTCGTTTGCCTCGGGCGTGCTGGTCACCACCCAGGGCTGGCAGCTGCTCAACGCGGGCTCGCTGATTCCGGTGGCCCTGACGGGCGCGGCCATTGTCTGGCTTAGGACACGGCCCCAGGCAGTGCCTGCCCAGGCGCTATAAAGACCAGGCTTATTGGGCCTGCAAAATCCGCTCGCTCTTCCAGTACACGTCATCGCCGGCCGTGCCGTCGGTGCGGTAGCGGTTGAGCACACGGGCCAGCACGAACATCAAATCGGACAAGCGATTGAGGTAATGCCGCGGTGTGTCTTTCAAGGCTTCCTGGCCTTCCAAGGCCACCACCGCGCGCTCGGCGCGGCGCGCCACGGTGCGGCACACATGGGCCAGGGCAGCGGCGCGGGTGCCTGCTGGCAAGATGAATTCTTGCAAGCGCGGCAGCGCCTCGTTGTACTGCGCCAGGGCGTTGTCGAGGTCCAGCACCGATTCAGCCTTGAGCAACTCGAAGCCCGGAATCGACAGCTCGCCGCCCAGATTGAACAATTGGTGCTGGATTTCGACCAGCAGGGTGCGCACATCGTCGGGCATGGCCTCGCACAGCAGCACGCCGATGTTGGAATTGAGCTCGTCAACGTCGCCCATGGCATGCACGCGCAGGCTGTTTTTAGAGACGCGGGTGTTGTCGCCCAGGCCGGTGGTGCCGTTGTCTCCGGTGCGGGTGGCGATTTGTGTCAGTCGGTTGCCCATGGGTGAATTCTCAAAAAGTGTAAAACGCTTGGCTTGGTGCGCGGGCGAAGGCGCATTTCAGCATAATGAACGATTATCACGGAGACCTCCAGTGAACGCCCCAACTCTCCCATTGCACCCAGAAATCCTCAGCTATCCCGCACCCGCCGCGCTGTTGCAAGCCTTGTCCGAACGCTTTGGCGCGCAGTATTCGGCCGCCCTGGTGGCGCGCGAGCAGCATGGCCGTGACGAATCAGCTTTTACGGTGCCTCCCCCCGCAGCGGTGGTGTTTGCCGAGCGCACCCAGGATGTGGCGGATGCCGTCAAGCTGGCCGCGCAGTTCAAGGTGCCGGTGATTGCGTTTGGCGTGGGCTCGTCACTCGAAGGCCATTTGCTGGCGGTGCAGGGCGGCATCAGCATTGATGTAAGCCGCATGAACGCGGTGCTGGCCATCAACGCCGAAGACCTGACGGTGACGGTGCAAGCCGGTGTGACGCGCAAGCAGCTCAACGAAGCGGTCAAGTCCACCGGCCTGTTTTTCCCGGTGGACCCGGGTGCAGACGCCACGCTGGGCGGCATGGCGGCCACGCGCGCCAGCGGCACCAACGCGGTGCGCTACGGCACCATGCGCGAAAACGTGCTGGCGCTGGAAGTGGTCACTGCGCAGGGCGAGGTCGTTCGCACCGGCACCCGCGCCAAAAAGTCCAGCGCTGGCTATGACCTGACGCGCCTCATGGTGGGCAGCGAGGGCACGCTTGGGGTGATCACCGAAGTCACCGTCAGGCTCTACCCGCTGCCCGAGGCGGTGATGGCGGCGACTTGCTCGTTCGACAGCCTGGCGTCGGCAGTCATTGGGCGGCACCTGCACCGGCGAACACGGCGTTGGCCTTCACAAGATGGACTTTCTAGTGCAGGAGGCCGGCGCCGGGGCCATCGCCATGATGCGCGCCATCAAACAGGCGCTGGACCCCGACAACCTCATGAATCCGGGCAAGATATTTGCCCGCCAGCCAATGCCTTCCTGATCCCGATCGGCCTTGATGCGCCTGTGGCTACCGATAACGCGTCGGCATCAGGGGCTGCGCTGCGGCCCTTACACTGAGCTGTCTTATATTTTTGAGCCCACCATGGAATTTTTGACTGACCCGAACATCTGGATCGCTTTCTTCATGCTTTCAGCGCTGGAGATCGTGCTGGGCATTGACAACATCATTTTCATCAGCATCCTGGTGGGCCGTTTGCCGGCTGAGAACCGGGATCTGGCGCGCCGCCTGGGCCTGGGGTTTGCCATGTTCTCGCGCATCGCGCTGCTGTTCAGCCTGGCTTGGGTCATGACACTGACCGGTCCGCTTTTCACCGTGATGGGCCAGGAGATCAGTGGACGCGACCTGATCTTGCTTGGCGGCGGCATATTCCTGCTCTACAAAGCCTCGCACGAGATTTTTCTGGAAGTCGAGGCGCACCAGCCCAAGGAAGTCAGCGCCGGGGTCGATACCGTCAAGACCGGGGCCACCCTGTTTTGGGGAACCATTGTGCAAATTGGCATTGTTGACATCGTTTTTTCGCTGGACTCAGTGATCACGGCAGTGGGCATGGTGGACCAGATCGGCGTGATGGTGGCCGCCGTGGTGGCCTCGGTCGCCGTCATGATGTTTGCCGCCAAGCCGATTGGTGAATTTGTCGACCAACACCCGTCCATCAAGGTGCTGGCACTGGCCTTCCTGACCATGGTTGGAACCCTGCTGGTGGCCGAGGCGTTCGACGTGCATGTGCCCAAAGCCTATGTGTACACGGCCATGCTTTTCTCGCTCGGGGTGGAGTCGCTCAACATCCGGGCGCGCACCAAGCGCATGGCAGCGCGAATGATGGACGCCTGAAAAAAAGTGGCCAGTCACCCCGTCGGGGTCACTGGCCGAGCCCGGCACGACCGCTCGCTTATTCGATGGTCAGGCGCTGGGCGCCACTCATGGCCTGCTTCTTCGGCAGCGTGAGGGTCAGCACACCGTGGTCGTATTTGGCTTTGGCCTGAGTCTGGTCAATGTCAGAGGCCAACTGGAAGCTGCGTGACACCGCGCCGTAATAGCGCTCGCTGCGCAGTGTTTTTTCATCCTGGCTGGTGCTGTCCTGCTGCTTGATCTCGGCGCGCAGACTCACCACATTGCCGTCCACCGCCACCTGGATGTCTTCTTTAGGAACGCCCGGAATTTCAGCCTGGACGGTATAGGCGTCGCCGTTTTCCTTCACGTCAACCTTGATCTGGGCCGGTGTCGGCAGGGCGTCGCCATGCAGCGGTTTGATGTAAAAACCAGGGGCCACATCGCGGAAAAATTCGTCGAACAAACCACCGCGTGTCATCAGTGCATTCATGAGAATCTCCTTATTCAACAGTGCGTTGGGTAAGCGGCCCGCAACCCCCGTGGCTGCGCAGCCTCACTGCTGAAAATAGGGTTGCACGCGCAGATTTCAAGCCCGCAAGTGAGCGCGTAGCCCGGATGAAGCGAAGCGCAATCCTGGGCGTCTGCCCCGATGTACTGCTTATTGGCCGTTAATGCCCAGCAACTCCACCTCGAACAACAGCGTCGCGTTGGGGGGAATGGCACTGCCAGCGCCGCGCGGGCCGTAGGCGATGGCAGAGGGGCAAGTCAGCTTGGCCTTGCCGCCAACCTTCATGAGTTGCACGCCCTCAGTCCAGCAGGGGATGACGTTGCGCAGTGGGAATTCAATGGCCTGGTTGCGCTTGTAGGAGCTGTCAAACTCACGGCCATCGGGAAACGTGCCGCGGTAGTTGACCTTGACTGTGTCGCTGGCCTTGGGGCTGGCGCCCGTGCCCTCTTTCATGGACAGGTACACCAGACCGCTGGCGGTGACGACTGCGCCGGGCTCTTTGGCGGCAGCCTCCAGGGTGGCATCTGCCGCATGTGAGGCAATGGAAAAAGTCAGGGCAGTGGCGAGGATGACGTTGGGAAGCATCGTTTTCATAGTTTCAAGGTTGAGTAAAGTGAATCAAGGAATGGGCGGAGGGAGCTTGGCCGACATTATGACAAAGCGTCTGTTTTTTGACAAAAGACATGTTATCTGGCCCCTTGTCGATGTCAAAATGGCATGGCTTGTGCTTCATGTTTGATGTTTGGTCGTCTCATCAAGGAAAAGGATATCCGCAGTGAAAAGTATGGTGCTACGGGGGCATGAAAACGCGGAAGGTGCGCAGCACAAGGCGTGGGGTTCGCTGCACCTCTTCGCTATCGCCAGCCTGTTCGCCTTTGTGGCGGTCGGATTCCTGATGATTTACTTGTTCCGCACGCTGGCCATTGACGGCATGCTCAAGGTTGCCGAAGTTGAACACGTCAAACTGGCTCAACTCATTGGTAACGAGACCTGGGACGACGTTTTTGGACCCTGGATTCAGGTGACTCAAGGCAAGTCGGTCGAGGAGGTTCGAACGTCATCGGAACTGCTGGCCATTGAACGCAAAATAAGCTTGTTGCTCAAGGGCACGCGTGTCTGCAAGATCAAGGCCTACGACTTGAAAGGCATGACGATCTATTCCACCGACCCCAGTCAGATCGGCCAGAGCAAGTTCGACAGCCCTGGCGTCAAGGCCGGTTTGCTCGGGTTCAGCAGTGCCAAGCTGGTTCATCGAGATCAGGCCAGCTACCTGGAGTGCGAGACGTATACCCGCGATCTGGTCGAAAGCTATGTGCCGCACTTTTCTGGTGCGACCGGCAAGGTGACCGGCGTCTTTGAGATTTATGGCGACGCCACCGGGGTACTGGCCGAAATCGACAAGCGCGAGTGGTTTCTCTTCGTTGTCGTGATCGGTCCGCTGGCGCTGCTTTACCTGGTGCTGTTTTTCATCTTCAAGCGAACCGACGATGCATTGGCGCGGTGCAACCAGGCACGCAAGGCCGCCTGATCAAAGCAGCAGGGCGTTCACCCGCTTGACATAAGCCGCCGGGTCAGCGGGCAGGCCGCCTTCGGCCAGCAGGGCCTGGTCGAACAAGATGTGCGCCAGGTCGTTGAAGTGCACCGAGCCGTCGAGCATTTTCACCAGCGGGTGCTCGGCGTTCACTTCCAAGACCGGTTTCACGTCAGGCGCAGCTTGGCCGGCTTGCTTGAGCATGCGCGCCAGTTGCGTGCTCATGCCGTCGTCTTGCACCACCAGGCAGGCCGGGCTGTCGACGAGGCGGGTGGTCACGCGCACGTCTTCGGCCTTGTCCTTCAGGGCTTCCTTGAGTTTGGCCAGCAGCGGCTTGAAGGTTTCAGCGGCTTCTTCAGCGGCTTTTTTCTCGGTTTCGTCTTGCAGCTTGCCCAGGTCAACCGCGCCCTTGGCCACACTTTGCAGCGGCGTGCCGTCAAAGTCCTGCAGGTAATTGAGCGCCCACTCGTCCACGCGGTCGGTCATCAATAGCACTTCAATGCCCTTTTTCTTGAACACTTCCAGTTGTGGGCTGTTTTTGGCGGCGGCCGCGTTGTCTGCGGTAATAAAGTAGATGGCTTCCTGGCCCTCTTTCATGCGCGCCTTGTAGTCGGCAAAGCTGACGCTTAGCGTGTCGGTGGTGCTGCTGGCAAAGCGCAGCAGCTTGGCGATGCGGTCTTTGTTGGCGTAGTCTTCGCCCAGGCCTTCCTTGAGCACGGCGCCAAATTCGTTGTAGAACTTGGTGAACTTGCCAGCATTGGTAGCCGCCTCGGTTTTTTCTTCTTCAGTGACCACGTCCGTCACGCCTTCAGCCGATATGGTGGCCTCTGGCAACTTGTCGTGTTTGGCCAGGTCTTCGAGCATGCCCAGCACGCGCTTGGTGCAGCCTTCGCGGATGGCTTTCACGTCGCGGCTTTCTTGCAGTAGTTCGCGGCTCACATTGAGCGGCAGGTCTGATGAATCCACCACGCCCTTGACAAAGCGCAGGTAGGTGGGCAACAGCGCTTCGGCGTCATCCATGATGAAGACGCGCTTCACATAAAGCTTGACGCCGGCCGACTTTTCTCGGTTGTACAGATCAAACGGTGCTTTGCCGGGGATGTACAAGAGCTGCGTGTACTCGGTGCTGCCTTCGACGCGGTTGTGGGTGTAGGCCAGCGGGGCTTCGAAGTCGTGGCTGATCTGTTTGTAAAACTCGGCGTACTCGTCGGCCGTGATGTCTTTCTTGGCGCGTGCCCAGATGGCGTTGGCCTTGTTGACGGTTTCCCATTCGCCGGTTTTGACCATGCCACCGGGCTGGCGGCCGCCCTGCTCGTCGCTGGGGTTGATCAACTCGCCGTCTTTCCACTCTTCCTTTTCCATGCATATTGGCAGGCTGATGTGGTCAGAGTATTTGTTGATGATACCTTTGACTTTCCAGGCGGAAGCGTAGTCCATGGCGTCGTCGCGCAGGTGCAAGATGACGCTGGTGCCGCGCGCTGGGCGGGTGATGTTTTCTACCTCGAAGTCGCCGGCGCCACCGCTGATCCAGCGCACGCCTTCTTCAGCCTTCATGCCGGCGCGGCGCGATTCCACCGTGATTTTGTCGGCCACGATGAAGCCGCTGTAAAAGCCCACGCCAAACTGGCCAATGAGCTGTGAGTCGGCTTTTTGATCGCCGCTCAACTTGCTGACGAAGTCTTTGGTGCCGCTCTTGGCGATGGTGCCGAGGTGGTCAATGGCCTCTTGCGTGCTCATGCCGATGCCGTTGTCGGTGATGGTGAGCGTTTTGGCGTCTTGGTCAAAAGTGACCTTGACTTTGAGCTCAGCGTCGTTTTCGTACAGGCCGCCATCGTTGATGGCCTCAAAGCGCAGCTTGTCGCACGCGTCTGAGGCGTTGCTGATGAGTTCGCGCAGAAAAATTTCTTTGTTGGAATACAGCGAGTGGGTCACGAGGTGCAGCAGTTGCGCTACTTCGGCCTGGAAGGAGAGGGTTTGTTTGGTCATGGGGGTGCGTTGTGTCAAAGCATAAAAAAAACCAGCGGCAGATGTTGCGCTGGCGCTCAAGCTTATGACAGATAGGGGTGATGCAGACTATTTCAAGGGCCAGCACACATCGATGGGCCAGACCCGCGATGCACGCGCCGCTTTAAAACGCTGTGCAATGTTGGATAACGAACAGATAACGGCAGCATGGCGCGGCATCATGGTCGTTGTCGGTTCCCCTGAGCGGGCGCCATAGCCCCATCGCGCTGCAACTGAGACCACCAATGCCCGAAATATTTCACCAAGCCGTTATGTCCGACCACGTTGTCGGCGAGGCGGCGTGCGTCACCGAGGTCTGCCGTCAGGAGACGTGTGATGGTGAGTGACGACGACATTCTCGATGCCAATATCCTGATCGTTGACGACCAGGTGGCCAATGTGCAGTTGCTGGAAAGCATCTTGCAACAGGTAGGCTACCGGCACGTCACTTCGACCATGAGCCCGCATGCGGTGTGCGAGTTGCATCGTGCCAATTCCTATGACTTGATTCTGCTCGATCTGCAGATGCCGGGCATGGATGGCTTCGAGGTGATGGCAGGCCTGAAGGAAATCGAGCCCACGGGCTACGTGCCGATTCTCGTGATCACGGCCCAGCCGGGCCACAAACAGCGGGCGCTGGCCGCGGGGGCGAGGGATTTCATCGCCAAACCGTTTGATCTGATCGAGCTCAAGATACGCATCCACAACATGCTGGAAGTGCGCTTGCTCTACAAGCGGCTCGCCGAGCGAAACGCTGAGCTGGCGTCTATGGCGCTGCATGACATGCTGACCGGGCTGCCGAACAGGCGCCTGTTGATGGACCGACTGTCATTGGCCATTGTCCATGCGCGCAGAAACCAACGCACGATGGCAGTCATGTTTCTGGACCTGGACGGTTTCAAGCAGATCAACGACACCATGGGTCACGATGCCGGCGACATGCTGCTGCGCATGGTTGCGGACCGCCTGGTGGCGACCGTCCGGCAAGAAGACACCGTGGCGCGTTTGGGGGGCGACGAATTCGTGATTGCTTTGTACGAGGCCATTGATGTCGAACAAGTGGCCAAGCTGGGGTCTAAAGTGATCAGCGCGGTGTCTCAACCCTACAGCATTCAGGGTGTTGACGTGCGCATGACGGTAAGCGTTGGTGTCAGCGTTTATCCCATGCATGGGGAAGACGCAGAGACGCTAATGAAGCGCGCCGATGTCGCCTTGTACGAGGCCAAACAGGCTGGTAAAAACGACTACCGAGTTTCAGCCTACGCTGACCTGTAGGCGCGGGCACTGAAAGCCCGCCCGCATCAATTTGGTGCCGGTGTTAACCAGAGCAACACTTGCCGAGTCACGTCCGGGCTGGCCAGCAGCGCCATATGGCCGGTGCGGTAAACGATCAGCCGGTTCACGTCGGCGAACAGCAAGGTGCGCGCGGCGTCGTCGTGTTCACCCAGTGCGCTGCGCAGCGGCACCAGGCCATCGCCGACCAGGCGGTCAGCCATGTGACTGCGTTTGGCGGCCAGCGTGGCAGCCACCGCAAAGCACGCCACGCGTTCGGGCAGTGGCAGGTGAGCGCGGCTGTCTGGCTTGCGTTGAAATCGGTCATGGCCCAGCCAGTCAGCATCCAGCACATGGCCATAACGCAGGTCGGTGACGCCCGCGCTGCGCAACTGGCCGAGCTTGGCAAACGGGCGACTGTAGGGGGTGCTGCCAAGCAGCACATCAATCCAGTTACCCGCACGCTCGAGCGGCGAGCCGTGGTGCGGTGTGCCGAGGAAAACGATGTTTTTGAGTGCCGCAGGCCAGTTCATGGCCGCCTGGCCCGCATCAAATAACGCGCTGCGCGTCACCAACCCGCCCATGCTGTGCGCCAACACGCTGAGCTCGGTCACGGGCACCGGCCAGCAGCGCACCAGGGCTTCCAACTGCTGCGCCAGCAGGCGGCCATTTTCTGAGACATGCAGGCCGGAGTTGTAACGCACATAGACCGGGGTGTAACCCAGGGTGGCGCTTAAGCACTCGGCGTGATTGACGGGCTTGCCCGCATGCCGACTGGTCCATTGCCGCTCGTTCATGCACAGGCCGTGGATGACGACCAGTATCTTGCCGCTGACTTGTGTGGCGTTTGGCGGCGCAGCGCAGTCCAGAACCTTGTTGTGCAAGCGCAGCGTCATCGGTGTTGCCAGCGGGTTGCCCGCCGCTTGCAGGCGGTCGCCCATGACGCCATTGAGTATGGCGAGCAAGGCAGCGCGCTCCACCGACTCGTCGCCCTGGCCTTCCAGGCGCTGCAGCAAGGGCTCCAGCCGGGTCAGGGCCGCTGCCACGCCGTGGCCGACTTGCTGGGTCACGCCGGTGATGCTTTTGTAAATCAGCCCGGTCAGGCCGCGCGCCTGCTCTGGGGTGGCGCCGCTGGGCGCGCCCAGCGTGCGCCAGACCGATTGGTGCACGCCCTCGGCCATGGCGGTGACGGCAGTGGTGGCTTCGGTGGCCAGCAGCGCAATGGCGCGCAGGTCCGAAGCTCGCAAATGGTGCCCGGTATTTTTAGAAGTGCTCATGCGGTGCCAGGTAGCGCCACTGCCCCACCGGTAAATTGCCCAGCATCACCTTGCCAATACGCACGCGTTTGAGACCCACCACTTTCAGGCCGACCTGCTCACACATGCGGCGAATCTGGCGCTTTTTGCCCTCGGTAAGCACAAAGCGCAGTTGCTCGGGGTTTTGCCACTCCACCTTGGCCGGTTTCAACGCCTGGCCGTCCAGACTCAAGCCGTGGTGCAGCAGCGCCAGCTTGTCTGCCGGAAAGCTTGAGCGCACGTCCTGACTCACCGGATCGTCGTCATCAATGCGGCTGAGCTGGGTGATCTGGCCGGGTTGCGCAGACCTTGCTTTTGCACCCGGTGCGGCGTAAGTGGCTGCCGCCGAGTTGGCCGCTGCCGTGTTGAGCACGCCGGTGTACATCACGCGCACCAGGTATTCCTTTTCCATCACCGCGTCTTCGCCAATCAACTGGCGCGCCACCCGGCCGTCCTGCGTCAGCACCAAGAGGCCGGTCGAATCGATGTCGAGCCTTCCCGCGGGCACCAGGCTTTTGAGTTGGCTCGGGTGAAAGAAAAAGCGCGCGTTGTCTTCGCGCCAGCGGTTTTGCGGCTGCACCAGCGTGATGGCGGGCTCGTGGCCGTCCTCGGCCTGGCCGCTGACCAGGCCGAGCGGCTTGTTGATCAGCACCGTGACCTGTTTGGCCTGCTGGCCTTGCGCCTGTTTGTCGATCTCGATGCGCACGTCGGGTGTCACCTGCATGCCCATCTCGGCGACCCGGCCATTGACCTTGACCCAGCCCTTGCCAATCCAGTCGTCGGCCTCGCGGCGCGACGCCAGGCCCAACTCGGCCATGCGTTTGTTCAGGCGCAGTGTGCCGCCCGCGCCATGGGCGGCGGTGTTGCTTTGGCCGACGGGAATAGGGGCCTTGGCGGCAGGGCGCGCGGCCCGTTGGAAAACAGGGGCTTTTGGAGTGTTGGACATGTGCTATTTAAGTTGTAGCTAATGGTGCTTATTTTAGTTGGGTGGCATGCGTGTCATTGCGAGTCCGGTGGCTCAAAAGATATGGCTGCGCAGCGCCTGCAGATCGGTCACGCGCAGGCCGCCGTATTCGACCCTGATCGCCTCCTGCGCGGCCAGCGTGTTCAGGGCTTCATTGACACGCTGGCGTGACAGACCCACCAGATACGCCAGCTCCTGCTGGGTGATGCGCAGCACCGCGCCCAGGCCCGGGTAAAGCACCGGGTTGAACAGCGCGGCCAGGCTGCGCGCCACGCGGATGTTGGGGTTGGTCATGCGGTCAATTTCGCGCGCCGCAATGAACTGGCCCAGGCGCTCGTTGAGCTGGTTCATAACGAAGCGGTTAAAGCCAATCGAATGGTCGAGCAGCCAGTGAAAGGTGTCGACGTGCAGGCCGGCCACCAGGCTTTTACGCAGCGCCTGGATGTTGTAGCGGTAGTCCTCGCGCTTGAGCGCCGTGCCCTCGCCAAACCAGCCGCCGGGCGGGATGCCGGTGAAGGTCATGGTCTGGCCGTCGATGTTGTCGGTGCTCATCTTGAGCAAACCATCGACCACGCCGAACCAGTAGGTCACCGGGCGGCCGGTGCGGCATAAAAAGTCGCCCGCTGCGGCATCGGTGATTTTGAGGTCTTCCACGGCGCGCTCGCGGTCGGCCTCAGAGAGCAATTTGAGCCACGGAATCACATCAAGCTCAGCCGTTGTCAGGGGGCGGCGGCGTTGAAACAGGGTGATTTCGGTTTTCATGGTGGCGAGCTGGGTGGGCGAAAGGCGGAGCGGTCGGTGCAGGGAAAACACCTAGGTGTTAACGTCTGAATTGTCGTCCAAACGACAACATAACGTCAAACCGGGTCTTATCATTCGCCCACTCCAGCAGCATGGGCATACAGCCCGGGCCGCGATGATTCAGAAACAAGGTGTAGCGATGCAAACGACGTTTCCCCGATTACTGTTAGACCACGCCGCCCAGCGCCCCGGGGACGCGGCCATGCGTGAAAAAGAGTACGGCATCTGGCAAGCCATCAGCTGGGCCGACCTGGCCGTGATGGTGGCGCATCTGGCTTGCGGTTTGCACCAGGCCGGTTTGCGCCAGCATAACCACATGGTGGTGATCGGCGCCAATCGCCCGCGCCTGTATGCCACCATGCTGGCAGTGCAGGCGCTGGGTGCAGTGCCAATTGCGTTGTACCAGGATGCCGCCGCCCAAGAGTGCGTGTTCCCGATCAACAACGCCGACGTGGCCTTTGCCTTTGCCGAAGACCAGGAGCAGGTGGACAAGCTGCTCGAAATCCGCGACCAATGTCCGCAGATGTCCAGGCTTTATTTCGACGATCCGCGCGGCCTGCGCAATTACGACGAGCCGGGTTTGCAGTCGCTCGACGACCTGATCGCCGAGGGCAAAAATTTTGTCGCGCAAAACCCGGGGTTTTTCAAGGCGGCGGTGGACGCCGTCAAGCCTGACGACGTGGCATCGCTGTTTTTTACCTCGGGCACCACCGGCAATCCCAAGGGCGTGGTGCACACGCATGACACCTTGCTCAACCGCGCCCGCGCCGGTGCCGAGTTCGACAAGCTGACCAACAAGGAAGACGTGCTGGCCTACCTGCCACCGGCCTGGATCGGGCAAAACATTTTTAGCTATGCGCAGTGGCTGAGCTGCGGCTACGTGGTGAACTGCCCCGAAGATGCCGCCACCGTCAGCATCGACCTGAAGGAAATCGGCCCCACCTATTACTTTGCGCCGCCGCGCGTGTTCGAGGGTTTGCTCACCAGCGTGATGATCCGCATGGAAGACGCGGGCGCCCTCAAGCGCAAGATGTTTCACTACTTCATGAGCGTGGCCAAGCGCGTCGGCCCGACGCTGATGGACGGCAAAACGGTGGGCCTGGCCGACCGCGTGCTGTATGCGCTGGGCAACTTCATGGTCTATGGCCCGCTGCGCAACAACCTGGGTTTCAGCCGGGTGCGTGTGGCCTACACCGCCGGTGAAGCCATTGGCCCGGACCTGTTCAGTTTTTACCGCTCGATTGGTGTCAACCTGAAGCAGTTGTATGGCTCCACGGAAACGGCGGTGTTTGTCTGCCTGCAGCCCGACCACGAAGCGCGTGCCGACACTGTGGGCGTGCCATGCAAGGGCGTCGAGATCAAGGTGGCCGACAACGGCGAGATTCTGGTTAAGTCGCCGGGCCTGCTCAAGGGCTATTTCAAAAATCCAGAGGCCACGGCTGAAGTGCTGACCGCAGATGGCTGGTACCACACCAGCGACGCCGGTTTTCTGGATGCGCACGGCCACCTCAAGA
>PFUD01000181.1 GCA_002789915.1 Comamonadaceae bacterium CG_4_9_14_3_um_filter_60_33
TGCGTCCGATGACCTGGCCGTTGCCTGCCTTCAAGTTGAAATACGGCTGGCCAGAGGTGGACACGGCACGCACGAAGCGCTCGTCAACTGCTGCATTTTTTTTGCATGACGCGATGCCGTCGCTTGCATCTTTCTTGGCGTCGTACAGCTGGCTGGTCAAAATGATCTGGCCATTGCCCGCTTTCAGGTTGAACATGAATTTCCCGTTCTTTGACTTGCTTAATTCAAATTTGCCGACCATGATTTTCTCCTTCAAAGTTGTCAAATGGGCGTGGGTTGACCGGACAGGCATTCGACGGCGCTGCCCGGAAAAGAACTCTAAGGGTTTTTGACCCCCTTAGAATCAAGAAATGTCATACCTTGTGCTAGCCCGAAAATACCGTCCCCGCAATTTCACCGAAATGGTGGGGCAGGACCATGTGGTGCAAGCCCTCACCAATGCGCTCACCACCGGGCGCTTGCACCATGCTTATCTTTTTACCGGCACGCGCGGCGTCGGCAAGACCACGGTGTCGCGCATTCTGGCCAAGTCGCTCAACTGCCAGGGCGCAGACGGGCAGGGCGGCATTACCGCCACGCCCTGCGGGGTTTGCCAGGCCTGCACCGACATTGACAGTGGCCGTTTTGTTGACTACACCGAGCTCGATGCCGCCTCCAACCGAGGTGTAGATGAGGTGCAGGCGCTGCTGGAGCAGGCGGTGTACAAGCCGGTGCAGGGCCGCTTCAAGGTTTTCATGATCGACGAAGTGCACATGCTCACCAACACGGCCTTCAACGCCATGCTCAAAACGCTGGAAGAGCCGCCCGCGTATTTGAAATTTGTGCTGGCCACCACCGACCCGCAAAAGGTACCAGTCACTGTGCTGTCGCGCTGCCTGCAGTTCAATTTGCGGCCCATGGCACCCGAGACCATTCGCGAGCATTTACAAAAAGTGTTGCAGACCGAGCAGGTCAGTGCCGATACGCCTTCGCTGCGCTTGCTGGCGCGCGCAGCGCATGGCTCAATGCGCGATGCGCTCAGCCTGGCCGACCAGGCCATTGCCTTTGGTTCTGGCCAGCTGCAAGAGGCGCTGGTGCGCCAAATGCTGGGCAGCGTCGATCGCTCCTACGTGTTCCGGCTGCTTCAGGCGCTGGCCCGGGGCGATGGCAAAACCGTGGTGGAAACCTCGGAAGCCTTGCGCACCCACGGCTTGAGCGCCGCCTCCACACTGGAAGAAATGAGCGGCGTGCTGCAGCGCATGGCCGTGCTCCAGGCGGTACCCGACAGCGCCCAGGACGACAGCGACATTGAGGCGGTTGAGATCGCGCAAGTGGCGGCGCTGATGCCCGCTGATGAAACCCAGTTGCTCTACAGCATCTGTCTGCACGGGCGCGTTGAACTGGGTTTGGCGCCTGATGAATATGCGGCATTGACCATGGTGCTGTTGCGCTTGCTGGCGTTCAAGCCCGTCACAGCGCCGGCTGCGACGCAGGAAAAAAAAACGCTGAAAATAGTGCCCCAGCGCTCGGCTGAGGCACCAGTCACGGCAACCTCGCCTGCGCCTGCGCCTGTGTTTACGGGCCAGCGCTTGGCGGTGCGCGACATGCCGGGCGCGCCAGCCCACACACAAAGCCCGCCCGAGGCGGTGCCACAAGCCACTTCACCGGTCCCCGCGAGTGCACCACCACAAGCCGCAAAAATTGAAGCTGTCAGGGTGCTTGAGCAGCCAGATTCGCGCCTCAACGAGCCGCTCGGCCGCGTGGCAAGTTCTGTGCCTGCCAGCCCGGAGGGCGATTTCTGGTACGCCACGGTGCAGGCGCTGATTGCCAGCGAGGCGATTGCCGCCATGGTGCGCGAACTGGCCTTGCAATCGCAACTGGTGGCGCGCGACCAAGACCAGTGGCTGCTGCGTGTGGAGCGCGAGTCGCTCAACCAGACGGGCAGCCGTGAGCGGCTGGCCGCTGCCCTGGCGGCTGCCGGTTACCCCGTGCGGCTGATGGCGGAGGTAGGGCGTGTTACCGACAGCCCCGCCAAGCGCAACGCAGCAGCGGCGGCGCAAGCCCAACTGGCGGCGGAAAAAATCGTTTTCGACGATCCCCTGGTGCAGTCGCTGATGCGTGATTTTGGGGCGAAAATCGTCCCTGGCAGCATCAAGCCGGCATGAATGTTTTCCACCGGAAGTCATGTACTTATGCCGGGCGCAAGTCGTGCGATCCGGCGCTTTTTCAATTGAAGATTTAAATCAGACAAGGAAATTTCCCATGTTCAACAAAGGACAACTCGCCGGCCTCATGAAGCAGGCGCAGGCCATGCAAGACAACATGAAAAAAGCCCAGGACGAGCTCGGCAGCATTGAGGTCACTGGCGAGTCGGGCGCAGGCTTGGTCAAGGTCACCATGACGTGCAAGCACGACGTGCGCCGCGTCACCATCGACCCCAGTCTGCTGGCCGACGACAAGGACATGCTCGAAGACCTTGTGGCTGCGGCTTTTAATGCAGCGGTGCGCAAGGCCGAGGAAACCTCGACCGAAAAAATGGGCAAGATCACCGCCGGCATGCCTGGCCTGCCAGGCGGGATGAAGTTTCCGTTCTGACCCGATGGTCGCCAGGAACCCTGTGGGGCGGATTTGCACCCGCCATGGTCGACTGAAGTTGACCCCACAACAAGTTATTCAGCTCATTGCTTGATGGCCGACACCAACGCGCTTGAAACCCTGATCCAGTCACTGCGGCGGCTGCCGGGCGTGGGCGTCAAGTCGGCGCAGCGCATGGCGTTTCATTTGCTGCAACACGACCGTGCCGGGGCGCTCACGCTATCAACGGCACTGGCGCATGCGGCGCAAGCGGTGCAGCATTGTGAGCGTTGCCACACCTTTACCGAGGCGCAAGTTTGCAGCACCTGCCTGGACACCCGCCGTGATACCAGCAAACTATGCGTGGTGGAAACCCCTGCTGATCAGTCAGCGGTGGAGCGCACCGGGGCTTACAAGGGTCTCTACTTTGTGCTGATGGGCAAGCTCAGCCCCTTGGACGGCATCGGCCCGCACGATATCGGTTTGAAAAAGTTGTTTGACCGGGCCCAGGACGGCATCGTGCAGGAAGTGATTCTGGCAACCAATTTCACCGCCGAGGGCGAAGCCACGGCGCACGTCATCAGCACGGGACTCAAGGCGCGCGGCCTGCACCTGACCCGGCTGGCACGCGGCGTGCCGGTGGGCAGCGAACTCGAGTATGTTGACCTGGGCACCATTGCCCACGCGCTGGTAGACCGGCGCTGAGCTTATTGAGCAACTCAGGGTTGGCGTGCCACCCGGACCGGTTTTTTGCTGGCGGCGGCCTTGACTGGCGCGCGTTTGGCCGACTTGGCGACCGCTGTCTTGCCGCTGCGCGCTTTGGCGCTGCGCCCGGCTTTGGCGCGGGCTGGCAAGTAAAGCACCACCGATTGTCCGCGTTTGAATGCAGCCGAGGTGCTCACCTTGTTCCATTTTGCAAGCACCTTGGTGCTCACGCTGTAGCGCCTCGCCATGCTGGCCACGTTGTCATTTTTGCCCGCTTTCACCACGGTTCTCCGCAGAACCACTTCAGGTGCCAGCGTCAGGTAGCCGTTGTTAGCGACCTGCGCCGAGACATCGTTGTTGAAACTCGCCGATCGCCGCACCAGCAAGGTTGATCCGGCCTTGACCCGCATGCGTGGCGGAATGTTGTTGACGCTGCGCAGCTCGGCCTCTGACATGTCCACGCGCATGGCGGCATCGGCTGGGCTAAGTGTGGTGGGCGCCACCCAGGCGGTCCAGTTGGCCAGGCGCCCGCCGTTATAGGCCGTGAGCCTGCTTTGAAAGCTTTCAGCGTTGTCCCACGGCAGCAAAATCTGGGAGTTGCTGGCTGCCAGCAAAACCGGTTTGCTGGCTGAAGGGTTCAGCGCCCGAAAGTCGGCCAGCGGTACACCGGCCAGTTCGGCTGCCAGCGCGACGTCAATGTCGTGCTCAATCTCGACGCTCTGAAAATAAGGGTGGTTGCCGATCTCCGGCAGCACCGTTCTGAAGAATTCCGGGTTAGCGACGATGTTCTTGACGGCTTGCAGCTTGGGCACATACAAGCGGGTTTCGGCGGGCATGACCAGGTCGTTGTAGCCAGTGCCCGTCCCCGCTTTTTTGGCTTTGTTGATGGCCCGCTGCACGCTGCCCTCGCCCCAGTTGTAGGCGGCCAGTGCCAGATGCCAGTCACCAAACATGCCGTAGAGCTTTTGCATGTAGTCCAGCGCGGCGCGGGTCGACTCGATCACGTCGCGGCGGTCATCGCGAAACATGTTCTGCGTGAGGTCAAAGTACTTGCCGGTGGCGGGCATGAACTGCCACATGCCGGCTGCCTTGGCGCTGGAAATTGCCTGCGGGTTAAAGGCGCTCTCGATGAACGGCAACAGTGCCAACTCGCTGGGCATGTCACGGCGCTCCAGCTCTTCGACGATGTAGAACAGGTATTTGCTGCCGCGCTCGGTCATGCGCGCCATGTAGTCGGGGCGGCTGCTGTACCAGAGCTCGCGGTCGCGCACCAGATCGGTATCGAGGTCGGGCATGGCAAAGCCGCTGCGCACGCGCTCCCACAGGTCAGCCGGTGGCAGCAGCGACTGGACGCTGCGCGAACTCAAGGGGGCGCTGGCCAGGGGTTTGAGACCACCGCCGGGATAGATCGACGTGGCACTGTCAGCGCCCTGCGCTGTGCTGCCAGACGCGCTAGTAGAAGGCGCTGCGGCAGCGGCAGCGTCGCCTGGTGGCGCGATGTTGGTCGCGCACCCTGCCAGCCACAAACTGGGCAGCAAGGCCAGGGCATATAAAAAATGTTTCAAAATTGATCTTTCCAGGTTCGCAGGGCGGCAAATACGCTGACCGGGTCACGCGCGTCGGGGTTGCGCTGCTGCACTGCATGGGCCACCTTGGGCAAATGGGTGCGTAAAAAAGGATTCACGGCTTTTTCAAGGCCAATGGTAGAGGGCAGCGTTGGCAAGCGCTGTTGGCGCAGCACCTGGGCCTGCGCCTGGTAAGCCAGCAAGTCAGCATTGTCAGGCTCAACAGCCACCGCAAAGCGCAAACTGCTCAAAGTATATTCATGGGCGCAGCAAACGCGGGTGGCGTCAGGCAGCGCGGCCAGCCGCGTCAGGGACGCCAGCATTTGCGCCGGCGTGCCCTCGAACAGGCGCCCGCAACCGGCACTGAACAGGGTGTCGCCACAAAACAGCACAGGGTCAGCGCCCGACACTTGGCCCCAATAGGCGATGTGCCCGGCGGTGTGGCCCGGCACCAGCAGCACCTCAAGGCGCAGCCCCAGCGGCCCGATGACGTCGCCGTCGCTCAGGCGCTGCAAGGGCCCGGGCATGCGCTCAAGCGCCGGGCCACATACCTGCGCACCCGTACTTTTGCGCAGGATTTCGACGCCGCCGGTGTGGTCGCCGTGGTGGTGCGTGACTAGAATCGCCTCCAGCGCCAAACCGCCTTGCTGCAATGCAGCCAGTACCGGGTCGGCATCTCCAGGGTCCACCACCAACGCCCGGCGCCCGTCGTGCAGCATCCAGATGTAGTTATCGTCAAAGGCGGGTATGGGGATTAATTTCATGGCTAAACAAATTATAGATTTGCACCAATGGATGGCAACACCGCCGGGGGCTTATCTCCTGGCTTGGGAACGTGCATTCATGGTCGGTGCGGTGGCTGATGTCTTTGGTTTTCATGCCTTGCAACTGGGTTTGCCTGAGCTTGATGCGCTGGCCGCCAACCGCATGCCGCACCGCTGGCTGGCCACTGAAACCCGCCACGCAAAAGCCGCTTTTGTCACCGACTTTGCGGCGCTGCCTTTC
Source organism: Comamonadaceae bacterium CG_4_9_14_3_um_filter_60_33 (assembly GCA_002789915.1). Lineage (GTDB taxonomy): Bacteria > Pseudomonadota > Gammaproteobacteria > Burkholderiales > Burkholderiaceae_C > Rhodoferax. The sequence goes on from PFUD01000181.1 coordinate 5,829, forward strand.
CCGTCCAACAGCCTTGATCTGGTGGTGCTGCCGCATGCGCTCGAACTCACCCCCGACCCGCACACGGCCTTGAGCGAAGTGGCCCGGGTGCTGGTGCCCGAGGGGCGGGTGGTGATTTGCGGCTTTAACCCGATGAGTTTGTGGGGCTTGCGCCAGCAGCGTGCGCACCTGTACCGGCGTCTGGGCGTGCATCGCCTGTACTTGCCGCAAAACGGCGAGTTCATCGGCTACCTGCGTTGCCGAGACTGGTTGCGCCTGCTGAGTTTTGAGATCGAATCGGGCCAGTTTGGCTGCTACAAGCCTGCCCTGGCCAGCCAGGCTTGGCTGCAGCGTTTTGCCTGGATGGACAAGGCGGGCGCGCGCTGGTGGCCGTTTTTTGGCGCCGTCTATGGCCTGGTCGCTGTCAAGCGGGTGCGCGGCATGACGCTGCTCAACCCGGCCTGGAATACACCCAGAATTTTGGCCAATGCGCCTGTTTCCGTGGCCAACAGTGCAGGTTCTCACCGCGCTGGTTTGCCCAATATTTCACATGAAGAAGGATGAGGTCAAGGTTTTGAATCTGATTGATATTTACACCGACGGCGCCTGCAAGGGCAACCCCGGCCCGGGCGGCTGGGGTGCGCTGCTGAAATCTGCCGACGCCAAAAAAGAGCTGTTTGGCGGTGAACTCGGTACCACCAACAACCGCATGGAAATGATGGCGGTGATCGAAGCGCTGAGCGCTCTCAAGCGCCCCTGCAAGGTCAGGCTGCATGTGGACAGCCAGTACGTGCTCAAGGGCATCACCGAATGGCTGCCGGGCTGGAAAGCGCGCGGCTGGAAAACCGCCAGCAAAGCCCCGGTGAAAAATGTGGATTTGTGGCAGCGTCTGGATGCCGTGGTTAACAGCGGCCCGCACCAAATCGAGTGGTTCTGGGTGCGCGGCCACAACGGCCACCCCGGCAACGAACGCGCCGACGAACTGGCCAATAAGGGTGTCGAGGTCGTCTTGGCACAGCGTTGACCCCAACGCTGCATGGACTGCCGCGCTACGCTCGCAGTGACGTAAATAAACCCGTCATTGCGAACGCAGTGAAGCAATCTATGACTTCTGTTGACATGGATAGGAACACTTGTATGGCTTCCAAATTTTCTTTCACGGCAGTCGCTGTTTTGGGCATTGCAGTGGCGGGCGGCGCGGCCTGGTGGCTGCAATCTCGCCCGCTTGCGTCAACGCCCGTCGTGGCTACCGTTGGCGGCGCTGCCAAGGCCGGTGCTCCGGGCGCGCCCAGAGTGGCTGGCGTTGAGGTCGCCCGGGTCCAAGCGCAAACCCTGCGCGATGATGCCCAAGCCGTGGGCAGCCTGCGCGCCCGCCAAAGCGTGATGCTGCGCCCGGAGCAGGTCGGCCGCATCAGCGCGCTCCATTTCAAGGACGGCGGCCCGGTGCGCCGCGGCCAAATCCTGGTCCAGTTCGACGACCAGTTGCAGCGTGCCGAAGTGCAGCAAATGCAGGCCCAACTGGCCATTGCCCAGGCCAGCTTCAAGCGCACCCAGGAGCTGGTCGCTGCCCATTTTGTCGCCCAGCAAACGCTCGACACCAGCGCGGCCAATCTGCAAGTGGCGCAGGCCCAGCTGGCTTTGGCGCAGGCGCGCCTGGCCCGCATGGCGGTGCGCGCGCCGTTTGACGGCACGGCCGGCATCCGGCTGGTGAACGTGGGCGACTACGTCAAGGACGGCGCCGATCTGGTGGCCCTGGAAGACGCGCGCCAGATGCTGGTGGACTACCGCCTGCCCGAGCGTTACGGTGCCAAGGTGCAACCGGGTCAAAGCGTTGAGCTGACCCTCGACGCGCTGCCGGGGCGCCAGCTCACGGCGGTGGTCGAAGCCATCGAGCCGCTGATCGACGCCACTGGCCGGTCGTTCGGCGTGCGTGCGCTCGTCTCGCGCACGGGGCAAACCTTGCCATTGCGCTCGGGTATGTTCGCCCGCGTGAGCACGGTGTTCTCGGCCAACGACGCCGCCCTGGTGGTACCCGAAGAAGCCCTTGTGCCGCAGGGTGGCAAGCAATATGTGATCAAGGTGGTGGCACCTGCCGCCGGTGCCAAGCTGCCGCCTGATGTCACCTTGGTCTCGCAACGGCAAGAAGTCGAACTCGGCGTGCGCCGCACGGGCAAGGTTGAAATTGTGGCGGGTGTGGCCGAGGGCGACACGGTGGTGGTGGCCGGCCAGCAGCGGCTGCAAACAGACGGTTCACCGCTGCGTGTGGTGGAACTGCGCGGGGCCGGTGCGGCGCAAGCAGCCCCGCGCGCTGCAACAGCGGCCAGCCGTTAAGCGCGGGAGTTCGGCATGCAGATCGCAGAAACCTCCATCCGCCGCCCAGTATTTGCCACTGTGCTGTCGCTGCTGATCGTGCTCATCGGCGCGGTCTCCTTCAACAGCCTGACGGTGCGCGAGTACCCCAAGATCGACGAGCCCGTGGTGTCGGTCAGCACCACCTTTGCCGGCGCTTCCAGCGAGGTCATGGAAACCCAGGTCACCAAGGTGCTCGAAGACTCGCTCTCGGGCATCGAGGGTGTCGACGTGATCACCTCCGCCAGCCGCCAGGAGCGCAGCCAGATCAGCGTGCGCTTTGCCCTCAGTCGCGATCCTGACGCCGCCGCCGCCGATGTGCGCGACAAGGTCACGCGCGTGCGCCAGCGCCTGCCGCAAGGCATCGACGAGCCGGTCATCGCCAAGGTCGAGGCCGAGTCGTTCCCGGTGATTTTCCTGGCGCTGAGCTCCGACACCCACACCGCCTTGCAACTCTCCGAGATGGCTAACACCTTGGTCAAGCCGGTGCTGCAAACCGCGCCGGGCGCGGCCGAAGTGAACATTTATGGCGAGCGCAAATTTGCCATGCGCATTTGGGTTGATCCGGGCAAGCTGGCGGCCTACCAGCTCACCGTGCAAGACCTTGAAGACGCCTTGCGCCGCGCCAATCTGGAGGTGCCCGCCGGGCGCATCGAAAGCGCGCAGCGCGAGTTCAACGTCACCGCCGCCACCGACCTGGCGCGTCCGCAGGAATTTGCCCAGGTGGTGATCGGCACGGTCAATGGCCAGGCGATCCGCATCGGCGACGTGGCCCGCGTGCAAGAGGCGCCGGTGGACGAGCGCTCGTTTGTGCGCCTCAACGGCCGCGACGCGGTGGGCGTGGGCGTGGTGCGCCAGAGCACGGCCAACCCGCTCGACCTGAGCAGGGGCGTGCGCGGCCTGCTCGACAAGCTGCGCCGTGACCTGCCGCCGGGCGTGCAGATTGAGGTGGCCAACGACAACTCGGTGTTCATCGAGCAATCCATCAAGGCGGTGTTCACCACCATCGTCGAAGCCTCTGTGCTGGTGGCGCTGGTGATTTTTGTCTTTTTGCGCACGCTGCGCGCCTCGCTGATTCCGCTCATCACGATTCCGGTTTCGCTGATCGGCACCTTTGCCATGATGGCGCTGGTGGGCTTTAGCATCAACACGCTCACGCTGCTGGCGCTGGTGCTGGCCATTGGCCTGGTGGTGGACGATGCCATCGTGATGCTGGAGAACATTTACCGCCATATTGAAGAGGGCCTGCCGCCATTCCAGGCCGCCATCAAGGGCGCGCGTGAGGTCGGTTTTGCCATTGTTGCCATGACCATGACGCTGGTGGCGGTGTACGCGCCGCTGGCGTTTTCACCCGGGCGCACCGGGCGCCTGTTCACCGAATTTGCCCTTGCGCTGGCCGGCGCGGTGGTGATTTCCGGCATCGTGGCGCTCACGCTGTCGCCCATGTTGTCGTCGCTGCTGCTCAGGCACAACCCACGTCCGACATGGTTTGATTCACACATGGAAAACCTGCTGCAGCGGGTGACGCAGGTGTATGCCACGCTGCTGCGGTGGACACTGCACCGACGCTACCTGGTGCTGGCCGTGATGGTAGCCAGTGGCCTGGTGTCATGGTGGGTGCTGGGCGACATCAAGCGCGAACTGGCGCCGCTGGAAGACCGCGGCGTGGTGCTGGCGCGCGTCAACGCGCCCGACGGCGCCACGCTGGCCTACACCGACCGCTATGTGCGCGGTGTGGAAAAAATTGCCGAAGACTATCCTGAGTTTGATCGCATCTTTGCCACCGTCGGCAACCCCACGGTGTCGCAGGCCAATGTGTTTTTCAGGGCCAAACCCTGGAATGAGCGCGAGCGCACCACGCTGCAAATGGCGCGCACCATGTCGCCGCGCTTTGCCGGTTTGTCGGGCGTCAACGCCACGCCGATCACGCCACCGTCGCTGGGGCAGGGCTTTCGCAGCCAGCCGCTTGAATACGTCATCATCACCTCCGAGAGCTATGAGGAACTCAACACGACGGTGCAAACCTTGATGGGCGAGCTCGCCAAAAACCCCGGCTTTGTCCAGGTGGATAGCAACTTGCGCTTGAACAAGCCCGAGATCAAACTGGAGGTGAACCGCGAACGTGCCGCCGACCTGGGTGTCAATGTCGACGCCATCGCCCGCGCCATCGAGACCATGCTGGGCGGGCGCAAGGTCACGCGCTACAAGCGTGGCGGCGAACAGTACGATGTGATCGTGCAAACCACGGCCTCGGGCCGCGACACGCCGGACGATATTGAGGCCATTTTTGTGCGCGGCAAAGGCACCGAGCTGATCCCGCTGTCAAGCCTGGTGATCATTCGCGAGGTGGTGGTGCCGCGCGAGCTGATCCACTTCGGCCAACGCCGCGCTGCTACCATCACCGCCAACCTGACGGCCAATTATTCGGTGGGCGAGGCGCTCAATTTCATGGATGCCACCGCGCAAAAAGTGCTCAAGCCCGGTTACGCCACCGACCTGAACGGCATCAGCCGTGAGTTCAAAAAATCGTCCGATTCGCTTTCACTGGTGTTTGCGCTGGCGCTGTTGTTTATCTTCTTGGTGCTGGCAGCGCAGTTCGAAAGTTTTGTTGATCCGTTTGTGATTTTGTTCAGCGTGCCCTTGTCGATGGCGGGGGCGCTGCTGGCGCTCAAATGGTCGGGTGGCACGCTCAATGTGTTCAGCCAGATCGGACTGATCACACTGGTGGGTTTGATCACCAAGCACGGCATTTTGATCGTGGAATTTGCCAACCAGTTGCGCGAGCAGGGCCTGGACACGCTGGCCGCCGTCCAGCAGTCGGCCGCGCAGCGCCTGCGGCCCATCATGATGACCACCGGTGCCATGGTGCTGGGCGCCGTGCCGCTGGCCGTGGCCACCGGTGCCGGTGCCGAGAGTCGCCAGCAAATTGGCTGGGTGATTGTGGGCGGCATGAGCCTGGGCACGCTGCTCACGGTGTTCGTGGTGCCCACCATGTACACCTTGCTGGCACGCAAAAAAGTGCCGGGGGCCAAGAAAGAGCTGGCTTTGGATCCGGTTGCTTCTTCTGCTTAGACGTTCAGAAATCGTTTAAAAAAGGCCGAATTGCGATTCAGGTGTCCAGTTCAAGTGTGCGCAGCCATTCAGCGAAGGCGTCATCCTGAAACTGATAGTTGCCGTAGTCCAGCTTTGCCACTAAATTTTCCTGCTGGAGGCGGCGCAGCGCGTGCTGAGGCGTGTTCTTGTTGACAGGCTTGTCCAGTCCGAGCGCGCTGCCCAGACGCATGCGCGCTGGCTCGGAATACAGTTCTGTGACCCCTTGGGCGAGCAGCTTGAGCACCTCCTGGTCCGCAGGCAATAGCTTTTGCCAAACGTCATTGAAGTTGGCCCCGTTGAATACATGCTTTTGCGTGTCCTCCAGCGCAGCCTGCGCCCCAAGCTCAGCGTAGGCCAGGTAGCGATTCAGGTAGCGGCGAAAAAACTCAGGCGTGTTGTGCAAAGCCGTAAAGGCGGCCAAGGCGTCTTCGTCTGTCAGCGGGTAACGCGATAGCTTGTTCACTTTGCTGACCATGGCCTTGACGAATTCAGTGCCGAGCAGCTCAAAAGGTTCGAGCGGTGCCCAGTTGTAAAACGGTTCTGTGGAGCGCCCAAACATGAGCCTGAGCGTGGGTTCGGAACTGCCGGCAAATACCACCTTGATGTTTTGTTTTCGGCTGTCCAGACCCGCGCGCAGGGAGTGCGCCAACTCACTATGCGCCGGTGAGGCTAACACCTGTGCCTCGTCCAGCACCAGCAGCATGCGCTTGCCAGGCTTATCAAAACCACGCAGCAGTTCGCTCAGCAAGGGCCCGGCCACAGCGGCGTCATCAGCCAACTCCGCTTCAAGCGACCCTTCAGCCAGACCCGGTAACTTGCCCGAGGCCTTGATTTTTTTCAGGGGTGTGTTGAGCCGCTTGACCAATTTGAACAGGCCCGTTGGTTCCATGGCTCGGCTGAGCGCGGCCACAAGCGATGGTGTCGGGTGTGTGCGCGCATCCCACAAGTTCAAATACGCCGTCAAATAACCCTCGGCCTGAGCCGCAGGAATAAGGTCCTGCTCGAGAAACTCTGACTTGCCCATGCGGCGTTTGGCAAACAAACCTCGCGCTGAGGTCAGGCCGATGCCGAATATCTCCAGGTATTTCCTGGCCAGCTCTGGACGCGGATAGTGCCACGGGTCGGCAGACACTAAGGCTTTGATCATGGTATCTAAACTTATTACGTTTTTTGATAAGTATCATTCTACTAGATAAGTTTTGAGAGTTGCACCGATTCATAAAGCCAATGCATCTGGTTGTTTATGCGGCCTTGACCCGCCTCAGACGCGCTTCACTTTGCGACATCGGCGGGCCCCAATACGCCGGCCGTGCCGCTTTGACGCGGTATCCCAGCGCGACCAGCAACGCTTCAATACGTGCCCACTCGATTGCCTTTGATAGGATAAGCCAGCAGGGCTTCAAGGGTTTTGCGATGCTCGCAGTTCATTGTTGAAACGATAGCCCACCCCAGCGATCAGGCTGTCTGGGTGTTCTGCTCAGGTCAAGGAGGAGGCCGCAGGCCGGGACATACGAATCAGAGCACCCAGACAGCCTGATCCCGCTCACAGCGCTCACAGCGCTTACACCCTTCACCCGCACTCTGTCTGCCAGCGAACAGACTTTTCCGGCTGGACCGCCTATAACCTCATCTAGCCAAGGCGATTCCGCTTTGGGTGAACCGTTACAGGATTTCCATGAAGAATATTTACACCAGAGGCGGCCTTGCCATTTTGTCCGCTGTTGCCCTCACGCTCGCCGTGGGCTGCGGCACCAGCTTGAAAACCCCGGCAACGGCCGATGTGGCAGTGTCAAAGGCTGCTGTAGCCAACGCTGCGGGTGCCGGTGGTGCCCAATATGCGCCGGTTGAAATGGCCGCGGCGCGCGACAAATTGGCGCGGGCCAACAAAGCCATGCTGGCCAAAGACTACGAACTGGCCATCGAACTGGCCAACCAGGCCCAAGCCGACGCCAAGCTGGCGCAAAGCACGGCCAGCTCCCTCAAGGCACAGGCTGCGGCCGATGTGCTGCAGGACGACATTCGCGTGTTGCGCGAAGAACTCAACCGCCCGCGCTAACCCCTTTGTAAACACTTTTATCCCGACAGAAAACATCATGAAAAAAATCCACTTTGCACCGATCGTTCTGGCTATTGCCGCCCTCATGGCGGGCTGTAGCTCAACCCCCAAAACGACATCGCTGCTCGACCAGACCCGCAACGACTACATGGCGGCCAAAGCCAACCCTGACGTTGCCACCTACGCACCGCTTGAAATGAAGCAGGCCACCCAGGCCATGGCGCAAGCCAACGTGCAAGCCAATGACCGCGGCAGCGACAAGGAAATCGACAACCTGGCTTACCTGGCCAAGCAAAAAATTGCCCTCGCGCAAGAAGTCACCAAGCGCAAGGTGGCCGAAGCTGACATTACCAGTGCCGGCAAAGAGCGTGACCAATTGCGCCTCGATGCGCGCACCAACGAAGCCAACGCCGCGAAGCTGAGCGCCGAAAAAGCCGCAATGGCTGCGCAACAGGCCCAAAGCGATGCCGCTCAGTCGCAACTGGCTGCCCAGCAAGCCCAACTCGACGCAGCCAATGCACAGCGCCAGACGCAAGATGCCCAGGCGCGCGCCGCACAGCTCGAGGCCCAACTGGCTGAACTGGCCGCCAAAAAAACCGCACGCGGCACCGTCATCACGCTCGGTGATGTGTTGTTTGGCACCGACCTTTCCCGCCTGACCACCGACGGCATGCGCAGCGCCCAAAAGCTGGCCGATGTGCTGCAACAGAATCCGCAACGCCGCGTGCTGATTGAAGGTTTTACCGACAGTGTCGGTGCCGCTGACTACAACCAGGCCCTGTCAGAGCGTCGCGCCAATGCGGTGCGTACCGCCTTGCTGGACATGGGTGTGGGCCGTGAGCGCATCGACATGCGCGGCTACGGCGAATCCTTTCCGGTAGCTGCCAACAGCAGCGTCGCCAGCCGCCAGCTCAACCGCCGGGTCGAGATCGTTTTGTCGGACGACAGCGGCAAAGTGATCCCGCGCTAAGCGCCGATTGATTCAATTGATTCAAATGCGCCCCGGTCTTTGACTGGGGCGTTTTTTTTTGAAGAAAAACTCACTGCCTCAGTAGCCTTCGTCTGGAAGCACAGCCTCCCGATTGAACTGCGCCAAGTGTCGTCGCACGCCCTGAAATACCGTGTGAGCCAGTTCCACAGGGAAGTCGGCCGGCAATCGCTGTTCAACCGCAGTCAGCGCCGTTTCCAGGCGGTGCGTCATGCCCTGCATGGCGTCCCACGCGCCTTGCACGGCGCTGCGCTTGGCCAGCGCTTCCCAGTGGCGAACCTTGATTTCGGATAGCTTGTAGTGTGCCGTCTTGCCGCGCACGGCCATGGCCAACTTTGTCTTTTTGTACTGAAGTGCGTACGGACCGGTGCCGATCAAGGGCCATGCCGACAGCACATCGTACAAGGGAGTCATCCGATAGCGACCACCGGGCAGTACGAACAAGGAAAAGTTCTTGGCATGCCCATCGATGGCGGCCAGGAACCAAAACAGCAACTGGGCACACAAAAAATTCCGCCCGTCTTCATGAAACGCCTCGCTCCCTTTGAGCACCGCCAGGCATGCCTCAATACCAGGGCCTCCCTTTTGCTCGTACTTTTGCTCGCTCGAAACACCTTTAGCCTGGCAAAAATCCTCCTGGGGCAATCGGACAATCCAGTCTTGCGGGTGCCAGCTTCGGTCAAAGCGTTTGACCACTAGCACCCGCCGTGCGCCAAAGTCCTGCATCTGACACTCGGCTGCCGGCAAACCAAGCTCTCGCACGATTTGGTTGCAAAGCCATTCGTTCTCGACGGACAGCCGCAGGTCCAGGTTGCGCCCCGGAGTGATGCCGATGGGCGGCTTGAGGATGTGGGTGGTGGGCGTGGCACCCAGGGGTCGACACCATTGGCCGTTCACTTGAAGGAGCGCAGTTTTTTCCTGTGCACCGGCAATGGACAGCCGAAAAGATTCATCGTCATCCTGATCCCCAGCGCCGGCTTGTGAGCCCAAGGCACCCAGATGCTTCTCAATTTGTTCAGGCGTGAGGGCCTCGTACCGCAGCTGGTCAAAGCCATCCGGGGTAGCGCCGGGCGGCAGCAGTTGCACCGCACCCACGCAGTCGCGGCCAACCGCTTGCAACAGCGCAAACGTATCCGTGCCCTTGGTATGAAACCGGGAACTGATGCGCTTGCGAATGCCATCGCTATCAGGCAGCAGATTGTCAAAATAGTTGCGTACCACGTCGCCCTCCAACCGGTTGTCCGCGGTAAAAGGCAGAGACAGGGAAAGCGGACGGCTTCGCGCAGAGGCCCGCCAGGACGGGACATAGTCCAACCGGTGGTGGCCGGTGCGCCCCACACGCCAGGTCGCTACCAGTTCACCGTTCATCCAAACGACAAGCGCGCCCATTACCACTCGCCTTGACCGCTGGTGTCGGAGATGTTTGCTGGCAGTGATTTGTCGTTGGCGACGGCAGGCGCATCCCGCAAGACCAAATCAACCCCCAAAACCTTCAGAACTTCCAGAAGTTGCCCGGCACTGACCGCTGCAGGGTTTCGCTCAATCGCCGCGATGCGAGACTGTGACAACCCGAGTTTGACAGCCAGGTCCGCCTGGCCCAGACCACGCGCTTTGCGCAGGGAGCGCAGCTGTGGCGCGAGCTGGTCCGGGATTGAGATGAGATAGTCCATAGTGAAATACCATCTTAAAGTAATATTGGTTTATTATCACTTCAAAATGATAATGTGTAAATATTTCCTTAATATAATACGGTCCCAAGCCTAGCGTGCAACACCACACCAGGTAAGCCTGGGAAAAAATGGCTACGGCGACTCTTTTTTTCTTGACCCCAGCATGTTGGCATACACCCAGGTAAATTCAGCGCCGATCAAAAAGATCTGGGCCGAGTAGTACACCCACAACAGCACCACCACCAGCGAACCGGCGGCGCCAAAGGCCGACACAATGCCGCTGCGGCCAATGTAGATGCCAATCAGCGCTTTGCCCAGGCTGAACAGCAGGGCGGTGAACAGCGCGCCGGTCCAGACGTCGCGCCACTGCACCTGGGCGCGCGGCATCACCTTGTAGATCACGGCAAACATGGCCGTGACCAGCACGAACCCGACGGCGGCGTTGCTGGCGCTGGCAATGGTGAGCCAGCCGCCAAAAAACGGGCTCCACAGGCGCTCCATGGTGGCCAGCGCCGCACTCAGCACCAGCGACACCATCAGCAAAAAGCCGATCACCAGAATCATGCCAAAAGACAGCAGCCGGGCGCGGATCAGGTTTAGCCAGCCGCGCACCGGCGGCGCCGACGGCACGCGCCAGATGCGGTCGAGCGCGCTTTGCAGTTCACCAAACACCGTGGTGGCGCCAATCAGCAGCAGCACCAGGCCCACCAGCGTGGCCAAGGTGCTCTCTGCGGGTTTGCCAACGCTGGCAAGCAAGGCCTGCACCGCGCCGGCGCCGGCCTCGCCCATCAGCCCGCGCAATTGATGCTCGATCTCGCCACGCGCCGCTTCCTGGCCAAACACCAAACCAGCCACAGAAATCACAATGAGCAGCAGCGGCGCCAGCGAAAACAGCGTGTAGTAGGCCAGCGCCGCGCCCATGCTCGGCACATCGTCGGCCAGCCACGAGTCGACCACCTTTTTCAGCAAGGTCCAGTACACGCGCAGGTCAAATATCATTTTGAAAAACGTGGCGTTCAGTTTGGCGACTGCAGGCGCGCAATTTCGGTGCGCTTCATCGCAAGGTAGTCAGCACGTTCAATTTCGTGCAACTGGCGCGGGTAGCGCTCCACCGCGTCAAACCAGGCGTTCAAACGATACTCGGTCTGTGCCGCCGGCGGCTTGCTCAGCGACGCCAAAAAGCTGTCGATTGCCAGGTAATAGCGCATGGTGTTGCGCTCCACCACGCCGCGCATTCCGGCCACGTAAACGGGTTGGCTGTCGGCACCTTTACCCACTTGGGAAAAGCCCACTTTGCCAGCACCCAGCGTGGCCAGATAGGTCTGCATGGCCACGCGGCCCACCACGCCCACGTCATAGGCATAGGTGAAATGCAAGAACGATTCGTTGCCCGGCAGTTCAACCGCTTCCAGATGAATGCGATAGTTGCTGGTGCCCAAGGGCCCGTCTTTGGCGCTGAGTGTGATGGCGAAATACGTCGGGCTGACGGTGGTTTCGATGTAGTGCAACTCAACCCGTGGCGCGGCAGAAATTGGCTGGGGTGTTTTCTTGCCGATGTTGACGCGCACGGCGCTGCCATTGGGCCCCGTCACGGCGCGACAGTATTTGGTGTTGAGGTGCAACATTAACACCTCGCACCAATGCACGGGTGACCGCATGGCCGTGCTGACCGTGGCAAAAGGGTAGGCCACCACGGCGTAAATGTCGCCCGACAAGCCATCGGCGCTCTCGGCAGACTGGAGCACGAGGGGCCGCTCAAACGCGTTGTGCTGCAGTTGCGGCTGCAGGCGCGTGTACTGCGCCAGCAGCGCCGGCGCCAAGGCGGCCTCTGTTTTGGCCCAGGCGCCGGAAAAGCTGCAGGCCAAAACAAAACCGGCCAGGCATCGCAAAATGCCTGGCCAGCGCCCGTACCTTTCGGTGATCACGGTCAACCCCAAAATTGCCAGGGTTGCTGGGTGCGATTTACTTGGTCACTTCGTGGCCGATAACGCCACCGACAGCTGCACCGGCCGCGGTGCCGAGCAAACCGCCGCCCGCCACATTGCCGGCCACGCCGCCAATCACGGCACCGGTTGCGGTGCCTTTTTCTTGATGGGTCATGCCAGCACAGCCACCCAGGCCCAAGGCGGCCAACACCAGCACAGCAGCAGAAATACGTTTGTCAAAGTTCATGAAAATTCTCCAGGTGGATTAAAAGTCAAATCGTGTCACGCGGCGCGTGTAGGCACGGAGAGAACGCTTATTATGGGCATTACTTGGCAATAGTTCTGTGCGTCATCACACAGACGGTGCCATGCCACATCTTTAGGCTCTGGCCTGCATCACCGAGCACCGCACTTTGAAAATATTTCCCAAAACCCTGACCTGGTTGGTCGTTGCGCTGCTGCTGACAACTGCCGGCATCGCGTTCATGTTCTGGTCGTACCAGCAGATCTCGGCTGCGGCCGTTGATCGCCAGCACACCCGCAACGTGATGAGCATGGCCAACAACCTTCTGTCGGACTTGAAAGACGCCGAAACCGGCCAGCGCGGCTACGCCTTGACGGGTAATGAAGCCTACCTGCAACCCTACCTGGTGGTGCGCGACCAGGTCATTCCCGACCTGAAGGCACTGCGTGTCGAAATTGGCACTGCCGATGCCACGGGCAATCTGGACATTTTGGCGCCCTTGATCGAAGCCAAAATGGTCGACCTTGCCAGTGGCATCGCCATGCGCCGTGCAGACAACCAAAACGCCATGCGACTGCTGATGGAGGGCGGCACGGGCGAGCAACTGATGGGCCAGATTCGCAGCGGGCTCGAGGGCTTGATCGATGCGCAGACCCAAAAGGGCCTGCGCAACGAGGCGAAGTTTGATGCCGGCATGGGTCGTTTGCTGCTCATTTTGTTTGTGGTTGCGGCGCTGGCGCTGCTGTTTGCCTTGACCTTTGTCTATTTGATTTATCAAAAATCCCAGCATGACATCAAACAACTGGTGCATCTTGAAACCCTGCACTTGCTGCAAGCTCAGGAAGCCAGCAACGCGCTGCTGGCGCAGGCCAACCAACGCCTGCACGAGCAAGAGCAAAGGCTCTGGGTCACACTCAATTCGATTGGCGATGGCGTGATCACCACCGACGCTGGCGCGCGTATCACCTTGCTCAACCCGGTGGCCGAAGCGCTGACCGGCTGGACGCAGGCGCAAGCGCAGGGCAAGCCGGTCGATGAGGTCTTTCACATCATCCACAAGGACAGCCGCACCCCGGCCATGAATCCGGTGACAGAGGTCTTGGCCCAAGGCACAGTACAAAACATGGCTAACCACGTGGTGCTGATTGCCCATGACGCGCGCGAATTCGACATTGCCGACAGCTGTGCCCCGATTCGTGATGCCGACGCTCGGGTGGTGGGCTCGGTGCTGGTGTTTCGCAATATTTCCGATGAATACGCGGCGCAACAGTCACTGCGCGACAGCGCGGCGCTGGTGCTGACCATTCTCAACACGGTGGTGGATGGTCTGGTGACAGTGAACGCTGATGGCGGCATCGTCGAAACCAACAACCCGGCCATTGAGTTGATGTTTGGTTTCACTGGCGCAGAGCTTCTTGGCAAGCCCTTGAGCCTGCTGATTCCCGAGCTTGACCAAAACCAGCCCAATATGTCGCTTGAGTACTACGAGGCCAGCGACGAAGCGCGCGCCATGGGCGTGGGCCGTGAGGTGGTGGGCAAACGCAAGGACGGCAGCACCTTCCCACTGGAGATTGCCGTGAGCGAAATGACGCTGCGCGGCAAGCGCTACTTCACCGGCATCTTGCGCGACATCTCAGCGCGCAAACAGGCTGAAGAGGCGCTGCGCGAAGCGGGCGCCCTGCAAAAAGCCATTTTTGACAGCGCCAACTTCTCCAGCATTGCCACCGATGCCAAGGGTGTGATCCAGATTTTCAACGTGGGTGCCGAGCGCATGCTGGGCTACACCGCCGCCGAAATGATGAACAAGGTCACGCCGGCCGACATTTCCGACCCACAGGAGCTGATTGCCCGGGCCAAGTCCCTGAGCCAGGAGCTTGAGACCGAGATCAGCCCCGGTTTCGAGGCGCTGGTGTTCAAGGCCTCGCGCGGCATTGAAGACATTTATGAACTCACCTACATCCGCAAAGACGGCAGCCGTTTCCCCGCCCTGGTGTCGGTCACCGCGCTGCGCGACGCGCAGGGCGGCATCATCGGCTACCTGCTGATCGGCACCGACAACACCGCGCGCCAGCAGGTCGAGACCGAGCGTGCGCGGCTCGACGAGGTGCTGCAAGCCAAAAACGCCGAACTCGAGCGGGCGCGCCGCGTGGCCGACCACGCCAACCAGGCCAAGTCAGACTTTCTGTCGAGCATGAGCCACGAGCTGCGCTCGCCGCTCAACGCCATCCTGGGGTTTGCCCAGTTGCTGGAGTCGAGCACACCGCCGCCGTCGCCGGGACAAGCCGCCAGCATTGGGCAAATTCTCAAAGCCGGTTGGTACCTGCTCAAGCTCATCAACGAAATTCTGGACCTGACGCTGATCGAATCTGGTCGCTTGTCGCTTTCGCTGGAGCCCACCTCTTTGCACGAGGTGTTGCGCGATTGCCAGGCCATGATCGAGCCGCAGGCCCAGCAAAGGGGCATTCTCATCAAGTTCCCGCCGGCCGATGCCGAAGACTGCTTTGTCATTGCCGACCGCACCCGGCTCAAGCAGGTGCTGGTCAATTTTCTTTCCAACGCCATCAAATACAACCGTCCCGACGGCACTGTTGATGTGAGCTACCGGCTGCATTCTGCCGGGCGCCTGCGCATCAGCGTGCGCGACAGTGGCGAAGGCCTGTCGCCGAGCAAAATTTCGCAATTGTTCCAGCCGTTCAACCGCCTCGGGCAAGAGGCGGGCGCCGAGGAGGGCACCGGCATTGGCCTGGTGGTGAGCCGCCAGTTGGTGGAACTGATGGATGGCGAAATTGGCGTGACGAGCACTGTGGGCGTGGGCAGTGTGTTCTGGTTTGAACTCAGCGCCGCGCACGCCCCCGAGTTGTCATGCGCTGACTTTATGCCGCTTACTGTGCCGCAAATCGCCCAGCCGACCGATGCCTCGGTGCGCACCCTGCTGTATGTGGAAGACAGCAAGGCCAACATGGCGCTGGTGGCACAGCTGATTGCGCGCCGCCCGGATATGCGCCTGCTGGGCGCCCCGGATGCCACGCGCGGCATTGCCCTTGCGCGGGCGCACCAGCCCGACCTGATTCTGATGGACATCAACCTGCCCGGCATCAGCGGCACGCAGGCGCTGGCGATTTTGCAGCAGGACGCCGCCACCCGGCATATTCCGGTGCTGGCGCTGAGCGCCAACGCCATGCCGCGCGACATAGACAAAGGCCTGGCGGCCGGATTTTTCCGCTACCTCACCAAGCCCATCCGGGTGCAGGAGTTCATGGCGGCGCTCGACGAAGGGCTGGCGCGCGCCGACACCCATGGGTCATGAACGCAAGACCAGGGGAGAAGCTGGCACTACACTGGCCGCTATTGATTTACCAGGCCGCCGCGCCTGACACTGGAGCATTCCATGGCCACGCGCCCAAAAGTCAAAGCCAAGAAGTCAGACGCTGACAAGACCCCGTCGTCGGCCCTGTCGCCGTCCTTTCCCATCGTCGGCATTGGCGCATCGGCCGGCGGCCTGGCGGCGATCGAGGCGTTTTTTTCGGGCATGCCGCCCGATGTCGATCCCGGCATGGCCTTTGTGCTGGTGCAACACCTTGACCCCGACCACAAAAGCCTGCTGACCGAACTCATCCAGCGGCGCACCCGCATGAAGGTGTCCGAGGTGGTGGACGGCATGGTGGTGCAGGCCAACCACGCCTACATCATCCCGCCCAACCGCGACATGGCTTTCCTCAATGGCACGCTGCAATTGCTCGAGCCCGCCGCGCCGCGCGGCCACCGCCTGCCGATCGATTTCCTGTTCCGCTCGCTGGCCCTGGACCAGCATGAGCGCGCCATCGGGATCGTGCTCTCGGGCACCGGCAGCGACGGCACGCTGGGCGTGCGCGCCATCAAGGCCGAGGGCGGCATGGTGATGGTGCAAACCCCGGCCTCGTGCGAGTTCGACGGCATGCCGCAAAGCGCGCTGGCCACCGGCCTGGTGGACTACGAGCTGCCGCCGGCCGAAATGGCGGCGCAGCTCATCGCCTACACGGCGCATGCCTTTTCCCGGCCGACGCATCGCATCGGGGTGACCGAGCTGCTCAGCGAAAACGCGCTGAAGAAAATATTCGTGCTGCTGCGCACCCACACCGGGCACGACTTTTCCCAGTACAAGCCCAACACCATTCACCGCCGCATCGAGCGGCGCATGGCGGTGCACCAGATCGAGGGCATTGACGATTACGTCAAATACCTGCAGCAAACTCCGCTTGAGGTGCAGGCATTGTTCAACGACTTGCTGATCGGTGTGACCAATTTTTTCCGCGACCCCGAGGCCTTTGCCGCACTCGAGGCGCACGTCATTCCCAAGCTGTTCGAGGGCAAACCGGTGGGCGTTGCCATTCGGGTCTGGTGCACCGGCTGCTCAACCGGCGAGGAGGCCTATTCGTTGGCCATCCTGCTGCAGGAGCGGCTCGAACTGCTGCGGGCGGGCTACAAGCTACAGGTGTTTGCCACCGACATCGACAGCCGCGCCATTGCCGTGGCCCGCGCCGGTGTTTACCCGGCCAGCATTGCCGACGACATCACGCCGGAGCGGCTGGCGCGGTTTTTCACGCCAACGTCCGACGGCAGCACCTACCGGGTGCACAAGAGCATTCGCGACCTGCTGGTGTTTTCCGAGCATGACATCATCAAGGACCCGCCGTTTTCCAGGCTCGACCTCATCAGTTGTCGCAACCTCATGATCTATCTGGGTGCCGAGCTGCAAAAGAAACTGATCTCGCTGTTTCACTACGCGCTGCACCCGGATGGTTATTTGTTTTTGGGCACCTCGGAGACCGCCGGAGAACACGGTGAGCTATTTGCCGTGCTCGACCGCAAGGCCAAGCTCTACCAGCGCAAGGAAGATTTTCAGGGCGCGCAACGCGCTGCGTTGGGCCGCTTTTTGCCGCCGCTGGTTGAGCAGGAACTGGTGCACTCTGACAACAAACAAGCCCTGCCGTCGGCGCATTCGCTGCGCGAACTGACCGAGCAAACCCTGCTGCAGCACGTGGCTACCTTGGCGGCGCTGGTCAACGGCAGCGGCGACATTCTTTACCTGCACGGACGCACCGGCATGTACCTGGAGCCGGCGCCAGGTGTGGCGGGCATCTACAACATCCTGAACATGGCGCGCGAAGGCTTGCGCCGCGACCTCAGCGTGACGCTGCACAAGGCTGTGGCCAGCCGCAACATGGCGCAGGCGCAGGGTGTGCGCGTCAAGACCAACGGCCACTTCACGCTGGTGAACCTGAGCGTTTGCCCGGTGCTGGGCGGCCCGTCAAGCGCGCTGGAGTCGCCGCTGTTTCTGGTGATGCTGGAGCATGCCCCCGAGGCGCCGCCGACCGAGGCCGCGGTGGTTTCGGTGCCAGCCTCCAAAGCGCCCGCCCACAAAGCCGAAAGCGCCCAGATTGCCGAGCTCAACGAAGAGCTGAGAGTCAAGGAAGAGTACCTGCGCGCCACCAACGAGGAGCTGGAAACCACCAACGAGGAGCTCAAGTCCAGCAACGAGGAAATGCAGTCGGTCAACGAGGAGCTGCAGAGCACCAACGAGGAGCTGGAGACCTCCAAGGAGGAAATGCAGTCGATCAACGAGGAGCTCAGCACCGTCAACACCGAGCTGCAAACCAAGGTGGCCGATTTGTCACGCGCCAATAACGACATGAACAACCTGCTGGCGGGCACCGGCATCGCCACCATTTTTGTTGACCACAGCCTGCGCATCATGCGCTTCACGCCGGCGGTCAGCAGCATCATCAACCTGATCCTGAGCGACGTGGGCCGCCCGGTGTCGCACATTGTCAGCAACCTGGTGGGCTACACCACGCTGGTAGCCGACGTGCAGCAGGTGCTCAGGACGCTGGCGCCGAAAGAGGCCGAAGTGCAAACCAGCGACGGCAAGTGCTACACCCTGCGCATCCTGCCCTACCGCACGCTCGACAACGTGATCGAGGGCGCGGTGATCACCTTTGTCGAGATCACCGAGGTCAAGCGCAGCCGCGACGCACTGCAAAAAGCCAATGCGCTGCTGCGCCTGGCGGTGGTGGTGCGCGATGCGAGCGATGCCATCACGGTGCAGGGGCTGGACGGCCACACCATCGCCTGGAACCCTGCCGCCGAACAGCTGTACGGCTGGACCGAGGCCGAAGCCCTGCGCATGAATGTGCGCGATCGCATTCCCAAGGCGCTGCAACCGATCGCACTCGACCAGGTGCAGCAACTCAGCCAGGCGCAAACGCTGGCCCCCTTTGACACCCGGCGCCTGAACAAGGACGGCCGCGTGCTGGACGTGGCCCTCACCGCCACCGCGCTGCTTGATGAGTCGGGCAAGGTGTATGCCATTGCCACCACCGAGCGCGCCAGCGCGGCCCACGCGCTCAATCATGGACAATGACCTTTCAACAGGACTGTCATGAGCAACTTGCCCGACCAAACTGCGCAACTGACGCACGACCTGCAGGTGCATCAGATCGAGCTGCAACAGCAGAACGAGGAACTGCGCCAGGCGCAATTGGCGCTGGAAGAGTCGCATGCGCGCTATTTTGATTTGTATGACATGGCGCCGGTGGGGTACCTCACGGTGGCGGCCAACGGGCTGATCAAGGAGGCCAATCTGAGCGCCGCAACGCTGCTGGAGGTGGGCCGCAGTGCGCTCGTCAGGCGGCCGCTGAGCCGTTTCATTGTCAAAACGTATCAGGACAGTTACTACCAATGCCGCCGACAGTTGCTGGAAACCGGGCAGGCCCAAAGCTGCGAACTACAGGTGCTGAAAAGCGATGGTGTCCCGTTGTGGGTCAAGATAGTGGTGAGCGCGGTGCAGCCCGGCACCAAAGACACAGACTTGCGCCTGGTTCTGGGCGACATCTCGGAGCGCAAGCACCTTGTCGAGGTGTTGCAGGAGACCAACCAGAATCTGGAGCTTGCCCGGCTGCAAGCCGACCAGGCCAATCTGGCCAAATCCGAGTTCCTCTCCAGCATGAGTCACGAACTGCGCTCGCCACTGAATGCCATTCTGGGTTTTGCCCAACTCCTTGAGGTCGGTGTGCCGCCGCCCACGCCCAATCAGCAGGCCAGCCTGGCGCAGATCATCAAGGGCGGCTGGTATTTGCTGGTGCTGATCAATGACATTCTTGACCTGGCCTCGGTCGAGTCGGGGCATGCTGCCCTGTGCCTGGAGGTGGTGGCCTTGGCCACCGTGCTGAAGGACTGCCAGACCCTGACCGAGCCCCTGGCGGCAGCCCGAAACGTTCACCTCAATTTTTTCGAGCCGTCTTGCGCCTGCGGGGTGATGGCCGACCCGACCCGGCTCAAGCAGGTGCTCATCAACCTGCTGTCCAATGCCATCAAGTACAACAAGGAGGGCGGTTCGGTGGATGTGTCGTGTGATGCCCCGGATGCCGGCAAAGTGCGCATCAGCGTGCGGGATTCGGGGGTGGGTTTGTCAGAACAGCAGCTGGCCCACTTGTTCGAGCCGTTCAACCGGCTCGGTCAGGAGGTCGGCATCATCGGAGGCACGGGCATCGGTCTGGTAGTGAGCCAGCGGCTGGTCAGGTCCATGGGCGGTGACATGGGCGCACAGAGCACCGAGGGTGAGGGCAGCGAGTTCTGGTTTGAACTCAAGCTCGCAGAGGCCTAGGCGGCCAGGCTTACTTGGCCTCTTCCACCATCTCCAGAAGTTTTTTCTCAACCTCTTCGGCCACCTGTAGCAGCGTGGCATCTTGCGACAAGGCTGCGAGCATGGGCACGGGGCGGATCAGGCCGATGCTGGTGCTGCTTTTTTCGGTGTACACCGAGATGCGACACGGCAACGCCATGTTCAGCCGCATATCGACAGCCATCACTTTGGCCGCTTGCGCTGGCTGACAAACCTCGAACACTTTGCACTCTTCAGCAAAATCGATGCCTTTGCTGCGCAGCGTGGCGCCCAGGTCATGCACATGCAGCACGCCAAAACCATGGCGTTGCACGGCGGCCTGCAGGTCGGTGCTGGCCTGGTCAAAGGGCTTTCGGGTGGTAACAATGTGAAACATAAAAATACCTCAATTCATAAAAAAGGCACTCTGGAAACGTCTTCCACAAGCGCCGTTCGAGTGCTGCTGCCTGGCAGCGTGATCACCCCAAACGGGCTGAATCAGCGCCGTGACACTTGATTAATAAGGGCTGGGCGTGGTGCCGTAATAGGTGTGGATGCCTTCCACCCATTCCGGGTTGGCCATGTCGGGCCAGTTGTCGCTGTCAAAGCCCGGGGCGCTTTCAAGGCGGTCCTTGCTCACGTCCAGGGTAAAGCGCTTGTTCTCGGTGTCGAGCGTCAGCGCTGACCATGGCACGGCAAAGAGCTTTTCACCCATGCCCAGAAAGCCACCGAAAGACAGCACGGCATAAGTGATCTTGCCGGTGTGCATGTCAAGCATGAGTTCTTTGACATCGCCCAAATCTTCATCCTGTTTGTTGTAAACGTCATTGCCAATCAGCGAGCTGGCCGACATGAAAGCAGGACCGGGGCCGTTAACAATCTCAGCTGTTTGTGCCATGGGGGAGGTAGTGGTTGCGTAGTTCATTTGAGTTTCCTTAAAGGGTTGCTGCAAAGCAAAAGCAGCATCAAGTGGTTGATGTGCACTGTCGAGAATAGGGTCGTGACGCGGTTCCATCTGTGCGTCATCGCACTTTGGCATTGATGTTTATCGCTTTTTATTCAGCACACTCTTTGTCAATGATGTCGATGAAGCTGGGGCGTAAAAATTTGTATTATTCGTTATTTTCGTTATTTTCGTTTTATACTGGACCAACATCTGAATCAATTCTTGGAGGGCATCATGCCTACTGCCGTCACATTGGGTAAAACACCGGCCCACCGCTACGACCCGCTGGGGCCTCTGGCAGATTCCATCGGAGAGATCACTGGAACCTTGTCTGGTGAGGTTGCCAGCGCGCTGCACCAGGTGCTTGAAGACGCCACACCGCAGAGCCGAAGCGCCCGCTTGCAGTTGATTCGCTACTTGGTGGACATTGAAAGCCAATCGGTAGGTATCGAGATGCCGAAGTCGGTTGCCGCGTCCAATGAGTTGATCAGCACGGCGCAGGCCGCTGAGTTGTTGGGTTTCAGCCGTCCCTATGTCGCCATGTTGATCGACCAGAACAAGCTCAAGGGTGCCACTGTTTCCGCTGGCGGTCATCGGCGGGTTTCCCTTGCCGCCGTGCTGGACTGGAAAGCTGCGCACCAAGTAACGGGCAAGGCCAGCGACTTGCGTGCGGAAGGCCAAAAAGCCGGGGCTTATAAAAGCACCGAAGCAGACGTGTTGAGCCGCGTCAAGGCGCTTGCAAAAAGTAGGTAAGCGCAGTGACGGACCGCCATCGTCAACGGCCTTGATGAAGAAGATGAACCTGCACAGCACAAGGTAATGATTGTTTCTGACAACACCAAACATCTGGCGGTTGCCGACTCCCGCAAGCTAGGTATCGAAGTTATCAAGGCTGGGGCATTTTTGGATCGGCTTTTTGACGCCGCACCAGACAGAACTTGTCAGGCGATCGCAAAGTCGCTCAGTGATCTGAAAAAACCACCGTACACATTAACGGAAATGATCGCCGCGCTGCGTCTTCATGGTGCGAAAGCGATGGCGGATGGGTTAATGACAGTCGCGGGATAACGTAAAAGGCGAGGTGTTATTCAGACTACCGATCAGGCGGTTCATGCTAAACCTGATCTCGCGATTTTTCTATTTGTTCTTCGACTTCCTTGGCGCCTTCGGCGTACAGGGCTGCCTCTTCTGGCGCCAGTTCGTGCAGCAGCCGCAAAAATTCTCCGGCGTGGACGAGTTCTTCGTCGGCAATTTCTGTCAGCACCTGAATCGCCAGCGGATGGTCGGTGGACTCGGCCAGCTGCGTGTACATCTGGGTGGCTTCGTATTCAGAGGCGACCATGAAACGAATGGCGCGCACCAGTTCCTCGTGGGTGAGTTTTCTGTCGTTGGCCAATACTGAGAAGGGTGATGAAAATCCGGGCATGTGTGTTCTCCTGGGTTGGGCGGTAAACCATGGTCAAGCGGTAACCCAACCGTCAAGCCAGCGAGCCGTGTGTAACCCGCATTGCCATCCTAGAGAATCAGGCGCGTGGCGTCAGTGCGCCGCCCCACATAAGCCGGTCAAGCTGGCAGCTTGGCGAACTGTTTGCGCGCAAAAGCCCAGATCAAGCGCGAAGCGTCGGGCCCTTTGGGGTCGCTGTAATCCTGGCTGGCAGCGCCACCGCTCCAGGCATGGCCCAGCCCCTTGATGTCGTAAAGGCTGGCCACCAGCCGACCCCTGGTCTTGTAGTCTGTGACGGTGGCGGCGTGGCGCGCGCCACGCTGCACCACACGCGGCTGGCCGGGTTTGGCGGCTTCGCGCGTGGCCCACAGTTGTGCCACCGTGCTGCCGTTGCTGGGTGCCACCAGCGGGTCGGCGCTGCCCTGAATCACCAGCAACGTCGGCAAGTGCTTGCCTGGCAACAGGGGTAACAGTGGCGTGGCCACGCTGTGCCCGCGCATGGCTTTGAGCGCGCCCACCAGAGAATGGGCAATGCCCGGTGCAACGCCCGAATGCATCGCCACAGCCCGAAACAGCGCCGGGTGGCGAACCGCCAGCAGGGCGGCCATGCTGGCCCCCGCCGACAAACCTGCCAGCGCCATGCGCGCCGGCTCAATGGCATGGCGCTGGCACACCTGAAGCATGGTGGCAACGATGGCATCGGCCTCAGACTGGGCTTTGCCCGAATTCGTCCGGTGCCAGTTCCAGCAGCCTTGCAGGTTGGCCAGTTTGTTTTGTTCAGGGTAAAGCACCGCAAAACCCTCTTTTGCGGCGATCTGGTTCATGCGGGTGCTGGCAGCAAAGCCTTCGGCCGTTTGGCTGCAGCCATGCAGCATCACCATCAGCGGCATGCGCTCATTGCGCGGCCTGCCGGGCGGCACAAACAGCCAGTAGCGCTGCGCCCCGGCAATACCGGCCGTGAAGCTGTTGGGCAGTTTGAGGGTCGCGGCGACCTTGGGCCGGACCGCAGTAGTTTTGGCGGGTACGCGTTTGCGTGCTACAGGTTTGCGCACCGCAGGTTTGCGTATTACAGGTTTGCTGGGCAGCAAGGCTTGCGTCATCGCTTTGGTGCCAGCGCGCACGGTGCTGCGTGTCAGCGCTTTGAGCGAGCGCTGAATGGCGCGGCTGAAAATGGTGCTTCTGATTCTTCTTGCCATGGTTTTGTTATTTTTTGAGGGCCTGCGCGGCCACGCGCCAGATCACGTTACCTACATCATCAGCCACCAGCAAAGCACCCTGGCGGTCAAGCGCTACGCCCACAGGCCGGCCAAAAGCGTCGCCTTTGTCGCTGAGGAAACCGGTCAGCACATCGACAGGCAAGCCATTGGGCTGGCCGTCTTTGAAGGGGACAAAAATTACCTTGTAGCCGCTGCGCGGACGCCGGTTCCAGGAGCCATGCTGGCCAATGAACATGCCGTTGGCAAATGCCAAGGGCAGGGTGGTGCCGGCAGAAGACACCAGGCCGAGCGGCGCTGTGTGTGCCCCAAGCGCGTAGTCGGGCGCAATGGCACGGGCAACCAGCGCCGGTTGTGGCGGGCTAACGCGTGGGTCGACATGCTGGCCGAAATAGCTGTAGGGCCAGCCGTAAAAAGCCCCGTCGCGCACCGAGGTCAGGTAGTCAGGCACCAGGTCGCTGCCAAGCTCGTCGCGCTCGTTGACCACGGTCCAGAGCGCGCCGCTGTGCGGCTCCCAGGCCAGGCCATTGGGGTTGCGCAGGCCTGAGGCAAAAACCCGATGGGCACCGCTTTGCAGATCAACTTGCCAAATGGCGGCGCGCCCGGCTTCTACTGCCATGCCACGTTCAGCCACGTTGCTGTTGGAGCCAACCGTGACAAACAATTTGTTTTGGTCGGGGCTGACGATGATATTTTTGGTCCAGTGGTGGTTGATCAGGCCAGCGGGCAGGGCGACCACTTGCGTGCCTGCGGCGGTGATGCGTGTGTCACCAGCCGCGTAGGGAAAGCGCAGCACCGCGTCGGTGTTGGCGATGAAAAGATCGTGGCCCACCAAGGCCATGCCAAAAGGCGAATTGAGTCCGTCGAGCAGCACAGACCGCTGGTCTGCGACGCCATCAGCATCGGTGTCGCGCAGCAGTGTGATGCGGTTGGCACTGGGTACGCCTGCGCCGGCCCATTTCATCACCAGGCCGGTCAGCCAGCCCTTGATGCCCTTGGTGCCTTCGCGTTTGGGCGGCGCATTGGTCTCGGCCACCAGCACATCGCCGTTGGGTAACACATGCAGCCAACGCGGGTGATCCAGGTCGCGGGCGAAGGCGTTCACCGCCATGCCGGGCGCGGCCTTCGGCATGACGCCACTGGACCAGCCTTTGGCCGGTGCAATGTATACGGTTGGAATCAGGGTTTGTTTGGGTGCTGGCAAAGTGGGCGATGGCCCGGTGCCGGCAGCAAGCGGCAACATGGCGATGTCACCACATGCCGCCACCGCCAACACGACCAAGCCCAGCAATACGGCGCTTGTGCGCCGTGTGATCAAGCCGTCAATCAATTGACGCAGGCGCTAAATGCGACCCATCAACAGCAGCACGATGATGATGATCACCACCAGGCCAATGCCGCCACTGGGTCCGTAGCCCCAGCTTTTGCTGTGCGACCAGCTTGGAATAGCACCGATCAACATCAGTATCAATACGATCAATAGTATGGTGCCTAAGCTCATGACATTCTCCTAAATGGTCGAAAGTGTCAAGTTACTGGGCAGCAGAAGCGGGCGGCATCACGATGACAGTGGTGTCGCCAGAGCCCGTTTTGCCAGTGGCGCCGGTGTCACCAGTAGCGCCGGTGTAGCCGGTGCTGCCCGTGGCGCCAGTGGCACCTGTGCCGCCAGTTGCACCCGTGCCGCCTGAGGCGCCGGTGTCACCTGTGGCACCTGTTGCGCCGGCAGGGCCGGGCACGGGTGTGGGTACAACCACGGTTTCACGGTCACATGCGGCCAAGCCCAGTACGGCGACGAGGGCGAACATTGGTAATGTGTATTTCATTTGGAATCCTTAAAAAGTAAAAAAAGTGGTTTTCTGCTGGTGAATTGACGCAGTTTGGACAAGCAAAACCCACCACAGCACTAATTTAAGTGATTGCGTGGTCACCCGTCTGTACGACAGCGCACACATGCCTCGCTGGTGTACTGGTTAATTGGTGGGCATCTCGTTGGTGCGTTGGCACACAGACCCGCTTCGGCTTCAGTGTCCAAATAATGCCAATCAAAAGAGTCAATAGCGATGAAACCTGAGCAAACTAATCCTGCAAATACCTCGAGCAAAATGGCGACCGGAATCGTCGGATTCGACAAAATCACGGGCGGTGGGCTGCCGCGCAAGCGCACCACACTGCTGATGGGTGGCTCTGGTGCGGGCAAAACCGTGATGGCGCTGCAATTTTTGGTGCACGGCGCGCGCCATTGCAAAGAACCCGGCATTTTTGTCGCCTTCGAAGAAACCTCGCAGCGCATTGTGGCCAACGCGGCCAGCTTCGGCTGGAAGATGGAAACTCTGATGCCCAACCGCCCTCTGGCCTGGTCCAGTCGGGCGATTTTTACCTGGGCGGCATGCTGGCGGCGCTGGCCGTCAAGGCCAAAGCCATGCAGGCGCAGCGCATTGTGCTCGATGCCCTGGACGTGGTGATGGCGCTGGCCAACCTGACGGCGCTGTGCCGTGAATACCTGGTGGGTCGCCATGAGATCGAAGTGATCGACGTGTTCGAGCAACCCGAGCGCGCGCTGGCAGACGCCATTTACCTCACACCCAAGCTGGTCAAACTGGCGCCGCTGCCGACAAAAACCATTGTGGGCACCCTGAGCCACACTCAAACCGTGTTGCAGGCCCTGGGGCTACAGGACCGCACGCCGTGAAGCCGCAACAATTTGCCGCGGCGCAGCACCCGAATGAAGAAGTTGCAGCACTCATCAAGCTGCTGCATGACACCGGGCGGCGCCTGGAAGACCTGACAGCCGGCGAGGTGGATGCCGTGATGGACCGGCGCGGCCGCATGGTGTTGTTGCGCCGCGCGCAGGACCACATGCGCCAAAACGAGGCCGCCAAGCAGGCCGCCATCCTGAACGCCTTGCCAGCACACATCGCCTTGCTTGATGCGCGGGGCTACATCATTTCGGTCAATCAGGCGTGGCGGGAATTTGCCGATAGCAACGAACTGCAAGCCTTGGCGCACGCTATTGGCGGCAACTACCTCAAAGTGTGCGACAACGCGCAGGGCGACGGCGCTGTTCAAGCGCAGCAGGTGGCCGCGGGCATTCGCACCGTCTTGACGGGCACGTTAGAAAAATTTTCACTCGAATACCCCTGTCATTCGCCCACCGAGAAGCGCTGGTTCTTGATGAAGGTGACACCGCTGACGGATCAGTTGCCGCATGGTGCCGTTGTCATGCACATCAATATCACCGAAAGCAAGTTGGCCCAATACACGATCAAGCGGCTTAACCGCGTGCATGCGGTGCTCAGCGGCATCAATGCGCTGATTGTTCGTGTGCGCCACCGTGACGAGTTGTTTAGGGACGCCTGCCGCGTGGCGGTCGATGCCGGTGGTTTTCGCATGGCCATGATTGCGATTGCGGACCCTGCCACCAAGCGTCTGGTGCCGATTGCCACGCAGGGCAAAAATAAGGCGCTGCTGAACGCTGTCGAAAATATCTTGTCCTCTGCTGATAAGGCTCCCAAAACCATGGGCGTGCGTGCGATGCGCGAAAAGCGGGCCATCGTGTCCAACGATTCGCAAAACGACCATCAGGTGCTTCTTCGCAAAAAATACGCCGACTTAGGTGTTTTGTCGATGGCTGTGCTGCCGTTGATGGTGGCCAATGAAGCCGTCGGCGTGCTCGCGCTGTACGCCAGTGAAGTCGGCTTTTTTCAGGCAGAAGAGATGGCGCTGCTCACCGAACTGGCCAACGACATCGCGTTCGCCGTGGATCACCTCGACAAGCAAGAGCGGCTCAGTTACCTCGCCTACTACGATGCGCTCACCGGCCTGGCCAACCGCAGCCTGTTTCTGGAACGGGTGGCGCAATTCATGCGCGGCGCGGAAAGTGACGGGCACCAGCTTGCGTTGTTTGTGATTGATCTGGAGCGTTTCAAAAATATCAACGACAACCTTGGCCGGGCGGTGGGCGACGAATTGCTGCGCCAGGTAGCGCAGTCACTGACGCACAACGCCGCGGGTGACGTGAATCTGTTGGCGCGGGTGGGCCCTGACCATTTCGCCGTGGTGATGCCGGTCGTCAGGCCGCAGGGCCATTTGACGCGGTTGATCGAGAGATGGATTGACACTTTGCTGAAACAGCCGTTTCGCCTGAATGACACCGTGTTCCGGGTCTTCGTGAAGGTGGGCGTGGCTATTTTTCCGAATGACGGCGCTGATGCCGACACCTTGTTCAAGCATGCCGAGGCTGCGCTCAAAAAAGCCAAGGCGAGCGGTCAACGCTACTTGTTCTACACGCCGTCGATGACCGTGTCGGGCCTGGCCAATCTGACGCTGGAAAACCAGTTGCGCCAGGCCCTCGACAACGAAGAATTCGTGCTTTTCTACCAGCCCAAGGTGAACCTGGCAAGTGGCAAGCTGACCAGCGCCGAGGCCTTGATCCGCTGGAACGATCCGCGCACCGGCCTGGTGCCGCCGGACCAATTCATTCCTCTGCTGGAACAGACCGGCTTGATCCATGAAGCGGGTCGATGGGCTATGCGCCAGGCCATTAAGGACTACCGGCGCTGGCGCACTGCCGGCTTGCCTGCTGTGCCCATTGCCGTCAATGTGTCACCGCTGCAGTTGCGCAGTAGCAGCTTTATCGCCGAAGTTGGGCAGGCGATTGGTGGGGACGACCAGGCGGCGGCCGGGCTGGAGCTGGAGATTACCGAGAGCCTGATCATGGAAAACGTGCAGCTCAGCATCGCCAGCCTGCGCTCACTTCAGGATATGGGGATTAGCATTGCCATCGACGACTTTGGCACCGGGTTTTCGTCACTGAGCTACTTGGCAAAATTTCCGATTGATGCGCTCAAGATCGACCGCTCCTTTGTGATCGAGATGACGAACTCGCCCGAGGGTCTGGCCCTGGTGGCTACGATCATTAACCTGGCGCACACGCTCAAGCTCAAGGTGATTGCCGAGGGCGTTGAGACCGAGGAGCAGGCAGCGATGCTGCGCTCACTTGCATGCGACGAAATGCAGGGTTATTTGTTTAGCAGGCCGGTGCCCGCTGAAGTTTTCGAGACCAAATTCCTGAACTCGCCAGCCAACCATTAAGCGCGTGGCCCAAGCATCTGGTTCGGGTCAACCCAGGCGTCGAACTGCTCGTCGCTGATGGCTTCCAGCGCCAGGGCGGCGGCGCGCAGCGTGCTGCCGTGCTCAAGGGCGTGTTTGGCGATGCGGGCGGCGCGGTCGTAGCCAATGTGCGGGGTCAGCGCCGTCACCAGCATCAATGAGCGCTGTAGCAGGTCTTGCATGCGCGCGGCACCAGGCGTGAGGCCCAGCAGGCAGTGCTCGGTAAAGCTGCGCATGGCATCGGCTAACAGACGCACGCTGTCGAGTGTGTCAAGAATGATCAGCGGCTTGTACACGTTAAGCTCGAAATGGCCCTGGCTGGCGGCAAAGCCAATGGCCGCGTCATGGCCCATGACTTGGGCGCAGACCATGGTCAGTGCCTCGATCTGGGTCGGGTTGACCTTGCCGGGCATGATCGAGCTGCCGGGCTCGTTTTGTGGCAGTTGCAGCTCGCCCAGGCCGGCGCGTGGCCCGCTGCCCATCAGGCGGATGTCGTTGGCAATTTTGGTCAGGGCAATGGCCAGCATTTTCAGGCTGGCATGAAAAGCCACCAGCGCTTCATGCCCGGCCAGGGCGGCAAATAAATTGTCGGCCTGCGTCAAAGGCAGCTTGAGCTTGTCCGCCAGCTTGGCCACCACCAGCGCGCCGAACTGCGGGTGGGTGTTGAGGCCAGTGCCCACGGCCGTGCCGCCCAGCGCCAGCCGGTGCACGGCCAGCAGGGCGTGTTCCATGCTGTCGGCGCACAGCGCCAGTTGCGCCTCATAGCCGCCCAACTCCTGGCCCAGCGTGATCGGCGTGGCGTCCTGCAAGTGGGTGCGGCCTATTTTGAGTACATCACCGTAGGCAACTGCCTTGGCGCTCAAGGCGCTGCGCAAGGCTGCCAGCGCAGGTAGCAGGCTTGACCTGGCAGACAAGGCCACGGCGATGTGCATGGCGCTGGGAAAAACGTCGTTGGACGACTGGCCCAGGTTGACATCGTCATTGGGGTGAACCTGGCGCCCGGCCAAATGCGCCAGGACCTCGTTCACGTTCATGTTGCTTTGGGTGCCCGAGCCGGTTTGCCAGACCGACAGCGGAAACGCATCATCAAACTCGCCGCTGGCGACGCGCTGCGCGGCGCAGGCAATGGCTTGCGCTTTGTCGGCATCGAGCAATTTGAGCTTGCCATTGACGCGAGCTGCCGCCCACTTGACCCAGGCCAGCGCATGAATCACCGGCAGTGGCATGCGCTGCTCACCAATGGCAAAAAAGTGCAGGCTGCGCGCTGTTTGTGCGCCCCACAGCGCATCAAATGGCACTTCTATCTGGCCAAAACTGTCGGATTCAAGACGTGTGCGGTTCATGATGGGTGGCCCTCGATCAGACAAGTGGACACGGTTTACTGCGTGGCTTTTTGGGAGGCATTGGGTGCCGTCGTGGAGTGGTCATTGGCCTGGCTGGGCAGGGGCATGGCGGTTGACTCCTGCGCCTTGCTAAGGTCCGATTCGTCGGCCGCGGCGCTTGCCGCGGATTCGCTGGTGGGCGCAGCCGGCACGGTGCCGACCAGGGTTGTTTGTCCGGCGGTGTCGGAGGCAGACGCCGCCGGCAAATCCACGGCGGGCGTTGGCTCAACCTTGTCTGAGCAGCTGGCCAGCAGCGTTGCGGCAAGCAAGACGGCGGCCAAGGTGCTGTGGGTAAGGTGTGCGTGTTTCATGGGAACTCCTGATGGTTTGGTTCCGGCTCGTCCGGCTTAGGGTTTGAGGAAGTCGAGCAGGTCAGTGGTCAGCCGCGCCTTGTGCGTGGCAAACAGGCCGTGCGGTGCGCCCTTGTATTCAAGCAGCGTGGCCTTAGCAATGCCTTTGGCGGTGAGCCGGCTGGATGCCTCGATGGGCACCACCTGGTCGTTGGTGCCGTGAATGATGAGCGTCGGCACATTGAAGGCGGCCAGCTCGGGGCGGAAATCGGTCGTGGTGAATGACCTGGCGCAGGCCAGCGTGGCCTCCAGGCTGGCTTGCATCGACACGTTGCGCGCCCATTCCAGCAGTTGCGGGCTGACGGGTTGCGCGTCGGCGGTGACACCAAAAAATTTCTCAAAAAACCCTGCCAGAAATTTTGGTCGGTCGTCCTTGATGGCTTGCGCCGTCTTGTCAAACGCGGCCTGCTCCGCGCCCAGCGGGTTGTCAGCCGTTTTCAGGCGAAAGGGCAGGCTGGCCGATACCAGCACCGCCTTGGCCACCGACTCTCCGCCGTGGCGCGACATGTAGCGGGCCACTTCGCCGCCGCCCATTGAGAAGCCGACAAGGACGACATCCTTGCGCCCGGCGTAAGCGATCACGGCTGCCAGGTCGTCAGCCAGGGTGTCGTAGTCGTAGCCGCTCCAGGCTTGCGTTGAGCGGCCAAAGCCGCGCCGGTCGTAGGCAATGGCGCGGTAACCCGCGTTGGCAAGTGCCATTGCCTGGTCGTCCCAGGTGTCGGACGAGAGCGGCCAGCCGTGGATCAGGATCACGGGTTGCCCCGTGCCCCAATCCTTGACGTAAAGCTCGGTTTGGTGGGCAGTGATGATGGGTGGCATGGTGGCTCCTTGAATGAAGTGGTGTCGGGTTGAAAAAACCTATTGCGCGCTGTTGTGGCGCTCGGCGCGCGCAGCCAGCAAAACCTCTGGCGCAGCACTGGCCAGGGCATCTGCCGGTGAACGGCCAGCCAGCCAGGTGTTGGGCACCGAAAACCACTGCGCCAAATCGCTATCGTTGAAAACCGTCACCAGCTCGGCCAGGATGTCTTCAAAGCCTGGCAGCAGGGTCATGGTGCTACGGTTGAACTGAACCATGGGCAACCAGAGGGTTGACCCCCAATCAAAGCAGATCACTTTTCTGTTCTGAATCCAGTGCGCCAGCCGACGGGTGCCACTGAGGCCGTGACCATGCCACAGGCTGGCCAGTTCCGGCAAGCGCATCAGGCCACCGCTTTCGCGGTAAGCGTCGAGCATTTCGATGAACTGCCTGTCTGGTGGGCCGATCTGCGGCTGGTGCGCAAAGGGGTGGTACGCATTGGCGTTGGAACGCAACGCATGGCCCAGTGCGCTAATGTCTTCGGGCGGGGCCGTGGCGGTGTGCATGCTAGCTCCTGAGCGTTGCCGGGTTTAGTTCTTGCCGTACTTGGCTTTGGCGGCTGCCACGCAATTGGTCTTGGCATCACCGGTCATGGCGTCACATTTCTCGATGGCAAGCTCGTAGCTGGCGTCCATCTTTTCTTCGGTGGCTTCTTTTTTGGCTTCACCGATTTGTTTGTTCATCTTGGCGTCTGCCAGTGCCTTGGTCTGTGCGGCCTTGGCTTCTTCAATGCAGACATCATTGGCGTTGTCTTTCAGTGCGTCGCAGGCCTTTTTGTCGGCTTTGTATTCGGCGCTGATGCGGGTTTTTCCTACGTTGTAGTCAGCCTTGGGCAGGGTGGCAGCCTGGGCCACCGAGAACGACAGCAGGGCAGCCACGATGAACGAAGTTTTGAAGGCGCGAGAGATGTTCATGGTGATCCTTTTGTGAATGCCATCAATAAGGAGGGAAAAGCAGGTCCCTCGCCCTCACGCAGGACCAAATGGCCGCGTCATGTGACATGCCCGGACCATACGCAGGCCCGAACCCCTGGTCTGTGCGATGGCGAACCTATCGCCATATGAGGTTTTTGCCCTTGGCGTGGTGCTGCCTGATGAGTGCGTTGGCGCACACAGTTTGGCAGGCACCATGCCTACACTGACCGCATGAGAAGTTCCATGCCACCCCTTGATCCCCGCAGTTCCAGGCAAGAGGCGCGGCAGGCGGTCGCGCCGCTGGCAGATGCCCATGTGCTGCGCCGTCGTGCTGAAACACGGCTCACTAACCAAGCGGCGCACGCCGGCGACGCTGGTGCCGAGCCCGAACCCCAGGATGTGCAACACCTGCTGCACGAACTGCAAGTGCACCAGATCGAGCTGGAGCTGCAAAACGAAGAGTTGCGCCTGTCGCACCTGGCACTCGACAGCG
>PFUD01000025.1 GCA_002789915.1 Comamonadaceae bacterium CG_4_9_14_3_um_filter_60_33
GGGCCAATTTTTACGCCATCCATTCCCTGTTTCATCTGCTCTACGGTGACAGGCCCGACTTCAAGCCGCAGCTGGTCAGCCTGGTGGAAACGCTGGCGCTGCGTTACATGGAACGCAGCCCGCAACTGCGCAAATCAGACCTGGCTCGCGAGCGCGACTACAACTGGTTCCTGAGCCAGAAGTGGGTTGGCATGGCGCTGTATTGCGACCGCTTTGCCGATGACCTGAATGGCCTGCGCAGCAAGTTGCCCTACCTGCAAGACCTGGGCATTAATTTGCTGCACATCATGCCAATTCTGGATTGCCCGTCCGATCAGGCTGATGGCGGCTACGCGGTCAGGGATTTCTTCAAGGTAGACGCCCGCTACGGCACCACAGAAGACGTCGAGGCGCTGGCCGCCACGCTAAAAAAGCGCGACATGCTGCTGGTGCTCGACGTGGTCGTCAACCACACGTCAGACGAACACGAGTGGGCGCAGAGGGCGCGCCAGGGCGAGAAAAAGTATCAGGACTACTACTACGTTTTTGACGACCGCGACACGCCCGATGCCTTTGAAGAAACCATGCCCGAGGTCTTTCCGGCCACGGCGCCGGGCAACTTCACCTGGGATGCCGCCATGGGCAAGTGGGTCATGACGGTGTTCAATACCTACCAATGGGACCTGAACTACCGCAACCCGGCGGTGTTGATCGAGATGATCGACATCATTTTGTTCTGGGCCAACAAGGGCACCGACATCTTGCGGCTGGACGCGGTGGCCTTTTTGTGGAAAAAAATCGGCAGCACCTGCCAAAACGAGCGCGAGGCGCACCTGCTGCTGCAATTGATGAAGGACTGCTGCCAGGTCACCGCGCCGGGTGTGCTGTTCATCGCCGAAGCCATCGTGGCGCCGAGCGAAGTGGCCAAGTATTTTGGTGAAGACGCCATCAACGCCAAAGAGTGCGAGATTGCCTACAACGCCACGCTCATGAGTTTGCTGTGGGACGGCGTGGCCACCAAAAATGCCGTGCTGCTCAACCAGGGCATCAAACACTTGCCGGTCAAACTGGAGCGGGCCACCTGGCTCAACTATGTGCGTTGCCACGACGACATCGGCCTGGGTTTTGACGACAACGATGTGCGCCTGTCGGGTTATGACCCGGTGCTGCACCGGCGCTTTTTGCTGGACTATTTCACCGGGCGATTTGCTGGCTCAGCAGCCCGTGGCTTGCCTTTTGGCGTGAACCCGAAAACCGGCGATGCCCGCATATCGGGTGCTCTGGCCTCGCTGGCCGGACTTGAAGTGGCGCAGAACGACGACGACCCCGAAGCCATCGACGCTGCCATCAAAACCATATTGATGTTGCACAGCCTGATCCTTGCCTTTGGCGGCATTCCGCTGTTTTACTACGGTGATGCCGTTGGCACGCTCAACAGCTTGGCCTACCTGGCTGACCCATCCAAAGCCGATGACAACCGCTGGGTCAATCGCTCTTATTTTGACTGGCAGAAGGCGGCCTTGCGCCACCAGAGTGGCACGGTGGAGCAGCGCATTTTCAGCGCGCTGAAAAAAATGATCGCCCAACGCAAAGAGCTCAGTGCCTTTGCCGATTTTGACGATCGCCAGTTGATCAGTGTGGACAACGCCAACCTGCTGGTTTTTTTACGCACCGACCTGCACAACGCACGCAGCCGGGTGCTGGTGGTGAGCAACTTCAATACCAACGCACAACGGCTGCCACTGGATGCGCTGCGTCCCTATGGCCTATTCCAACAAGAGGCCATGCGCGAGCTCTGCTCTGGCGAGCGCCTCACGGTCGAAAACAACGCGGTCATGGTGCCGCCGCTTTCGTGCTGCTGGTTGGTTGACTGAGCCCGCGCTGAACGGCGCAGGGGTTGGCGCCATCCCGGGCCACTCGCCCTTGCGCTGGCTTGCTTTGACGCCTCAATACGGGTTGTCAAACCCAAGCCGCGCCATGATGTCGCTTTCGCGCAGCTCCATCACCTGGGCATCTTCATCTTCATCATGGTCCCAGCCCTGTGCGTGCAGCGCGCCGTGCACCAGCAAATGCGCGTAGTGTTCTTCCAGGGTTTTGCCCTGTTCCTCGGCCTCTTTGGCCACCACCGGCGCGCACAGCACCAGGTCAGCCGTGACGACCGGCTCTTGCGTGTAGTCGAAGGTCAGCACGTTGGTGGCGTAGTCCTTCTTGCGGTAGTCGCGGTTCAACGCCTGGCCTTCGGCGGCATCGACAATGCGCACGGTGAGCTCGGCGTCGCTCTGTAGCGCGGCGCGCAGCCAGCACATAACTTTGTGGCGCGGCAGGGCAGCGCGGTGCAGGGCGGATTCGGGGAATTTGGCGAACTGCAATGACAGGGTGAGTTTGTTCATCTGGCGGGTTTGCGAGTGGGTTTGCGAGTGGGTTTGGGGGCGGTGGCCAGGGGCGCAACGGGCAGCGCATCGTCACGCGGGTACAGGTTGATGCGCCCGGGTGCATCATAGGCATCGACAATGCGCGCCACCAGCGGGTGCCGCACCACATCCGCGCTGGTCAGGCGGCAAATTGCAATGCCCTCAACGCTTTTGAGCACGCGCTCGGCGTCGATCAGGCCGCTGAGCTGGGTGCTGGGCAGGTCGATCTGGCTGACGTCACCGGTGATCACGGCCTTGGAGCCAAAGCCGATGCGCGTCAAAAACATCTTCATCTGCTCGGGCGTGGTGTTTTGCGCCTCGTCCAGAATCACAAACGCGGTGTTGAGCGTGCGCCCGCGCATGAAGGCCAGCGGCGCGATCTCGATGGTCTGGCGCTCAAAGGCTTTTTGCACGGCCTCGAAACCCATCAGGTCGTACAGCGCGTCGTAGAGCGGGCGCAAATACGGGTCGATTTTTTGCGCCAGGTCACCGGGCAGGTAGCCGAGGCGCTCGCCGGCTTCCACGGCAGGGCGCGTCAGCACGATGCGCTGCACGGTGCTGCGCTGCAGGGCATCGACGGCCATCGCCACGGCCAGGTAGGTTTTGCCGGTGCCGGCCGGGCCGATGCCGATAGTGATGTCGTGGCTGGCAATGCTGTCGAGGTAATGCGCCTGGTTGATGGAGCGGGGTTTCAGGTCGGCGCGTTTGGTCTTGAGCGACGGGCCTTCGGCGCCGTTGACATCACCGTCACCCGCGAGCATCAACTGCACGGTGCGCGGCTCGATCGGGTGCGCTGCCATCTCGTACAGCGCCTGCAGCATTTCCATGCCGCGTTTGGCATTGGCCTTGAGGCCATCGACCTTGAACTGCTCGTGGCGGTGTGCAATTTTGACCTGCAGCGCGGCCTCAATGGTGCGCAAATGCGCGTCCATGGGGCCGCACAGGTGGCCCAGGCGGGTGTTGTTGGGTGGGGAAAAAATGTGTCGGAGGAGCAAAGTTGATAATTCTCGGAAATTGGACTCACGAAAAACGCGGCAGTGTGGTTGCGCACTCTGCCATCGATGTATTTACGGTTGTTTAAGCCCATTGATGACATGGTGCTAATGACTCAGTCTTTGAACTTGGTCTTTAACCATTTGAGCAACTCACGTTGATCAGCCGCTGTTGCTCGCCGCACCTGAACTAAAAGCTTATTGAGGTCCGGCCGTTGCAAAGTGATATTGGCTGCGCCCTCGTTGCAAACGGAACAAATGGCCTTCAGGTTGTTGGCATCGTCTGCGCCGCCCATACTCTTGTCTATCACATGACCGATGTGAAGCCTAGTTTTGCGGCTTGCATCATATGGGTGCGGCTCACCTGCGACTGCACCACACATCTGACAGGTGAAACCGTTTCGGTCCAATACAAAAGCGCGAGTTTCTTTGGAGATTCCTCTAGAAAAGGCAGGCTGTGGTTTTTTTGTTTCTAGTAGGTATTCACCCGGTTTTAAATCTGCGCGGTCATTGTTTGTCAGAATCAGGTAGCCTTCTTCGGTGCGCAATTCACGGATACGTCTGGCCCATTCACTGATATTGCCCGACACTGATCGCAATTCATCAGACTCGATCACGCGACCAAGATTGTTTAAAAAATGAGTTCTAAGCTTGGCGCGCGCCCCTTTGGATGTGGCAGGAAGCACGGTGGTTTTTTTCATTATGCGGCCTTCTTAAACAATCTATTCGTCGCAGCTTTTTCGATGGCGCTGGCAATTTCAGCGCTGACTGCTTGCGCGACAGGCGGCGGAAATGCATTGCCAACTTGTCTGTATGTAGGTGTCTTTTTACCGACAAATTGCCAGTCATCGGGAAACCCCTGAATACGTGCACACATCCTTACGGTGAGCCGTGGCATCCCTACAAAATCAGCGGCAGGCGCCTCGTCCGCCAGGCCGCGTCCATCAACGCCGAGTGCTGCCCACGCTAAGCGAGATCGGGTTGGCCCCAAATCTGGTCCGCCGTGTTTTTTACTTCCACCCACCAGTGTGGGTGCAATATTCTTGGCCTGGTTGCGCCAAGCATCAGCGCCCTGCCATCCGTTAGCTGACATCAAGTCATGGAGAAGATGCCCGACTGTTGGTGAAAGTTTTAAGCTGGGGGCTGGCCAGCGAAAATGTTCGGCAACGTCTTGACGCAAAGCAACAAAAACCACGCGCGGGCGCAATTGACTTACTCCAAAGTCAGCAGCATTAAAGAGATGCCAATCGGTCCAATAACCCATGGCATGCAACTGTCTAGCGATTTTTTCCCGGTAATCCTCAAAAACTGCATCCAGCAAGCCTCTGACGTTTTCCAGCATGACTGCCTGAGGTCGGGTCTCGTCAACCACACGAATGGCTTGAGGAAACATGTCTCGTGCGTCTTCGGCGCCGAGTTGTTTGCCTGCCTTGGAGAACGGCGGGCAGGGCACGCCACCAGCAACCAGATCGATACCACGAAACGCTCGCGCGTCAAATTCTGACAAATCGCCTTCGATGACGTTCCATTTAGGGCGATTTAAGCGCAGTGTTTTGCACGCAGCCGCATCGATTTCAACCAAGGCTTCGTGTTCGAAACCTGATCGCTCCAAGCCTTGGGCTTGTCCACCTGCACCGGCGCAAAGTTCAAGAGAGTTCATTTTTGATCCTGATAACTGGATGTTTGTACAGTTAAATTATCTGTCCTTTTGCCATTTGATAGCAATAAATATTTCTGAATCACGCTCCCCCCAAATCTCCTCAGGCTCAAGCATAGTGATTGGAATTTCATTGTTTGGTGCGCGTCCATGGGGCCTCACAGGTGGCTCAATCGGGTGTTGTTGGGTGGAGAAAAAATGTGGCGGAGGGGCAAAGTTGATAATTCTCGAATATTGGACTAGCTTGCACGAATCCGGAGTGACACCCCGAATGATGAAAGAGTACCGTCATCGCGAGCGTAGCGTGGCGATCCATGGCTTCGGAAGTCATGGATTGCGTCACTTCGTTCGCAATGACGACGTGCTGTCACGTTAACGCAAAATAGATTGAATGATAGGCACAAAATGATCGGTAAATTAACAGGCACCCTGGACGACAAGAATCCGCCGATGGTCATCGTCGATTGCCACGGCGTGGGCTACGAGGTGTTTGTGCCCATGAGCACGTTCTACAACCTGCCCGAACTCGGTGTCAAGGTGACGTTGCTGACGCACTTTGTGGTGCGCGAAGACGCGCAGATTTTGTACGGATTTGCTACCGCCGCAGAACGCGCGGCGTTTCGCGAACTCATCAAGATTTCGGGTGTCGGGCCGCGCACCGCTCTGTCGGTGCTGTCGGGCATGAGCGTGGGTGAGTTGTCACAGGCGGTCACCTTACAAGAGGGCGGTCGGCTGATGAAGGTGCCCGGCATCGGCAAGAAAACCGCCGAGCGCTTGTTGCTGGAGCTCAAGGGCAAGCTCGGCCCCGACATCGGCTTGCCCAGCAGCCTGGCCAGCGACGCGCAGGCCGACATTCTGCAAGCCTTGCTGGCGCTGGGCTACAGCGACAAGGAGGCCGCTGCCGCCCTGAAAGCCTTGCCAAACGACATTGGTGTCAGCGACGGCATCAAGCTGGCGCTCAAGGCACTGGCGAAGTAGCTTGAAAGCTCCGCGACAATTGCCGTCTGAATTGTTCGTTGGCTCATTTTTCCACCCCTGATAGGACACCTTGATGAAAACGATTGGTCTCAAATCCCTGCGCTTCACCCTGACAGCGGCCGCCGCCCTGCTATGCATGGCCGGGCCGGCACAAGCTGCCGACAAGGTCAAGGTGGGCATGCTCAGCACATTGTCGGGCCCCGGTGCGGGTTTGGGCATTGATATTCGCGACGGCTTCAGTCTGGCGCTCAAGCACTCGGGCGGCAAGTTCGGCGGCCTGCCGGTTGAGGTGATCGTGGCCGACGATCAGGGCAAGCCCGATGCGGCGCGCCAAACCGCTGACCGGCTGGTAAAACAGGATAAAGTGGATTTCATGACCGGCGTGGTGTTTTCCAATGTGATGCTGGCCGTGGGCAAGCCGATTTTTGATTCCAAGACGTTCTACATCAGCGCCAACGCCGGCCCGTCGCAGTACGCGGGTGCGCAATGCAAGCCCTATTTCTTCAATGTGGCCTGGCAAAACGACAACCTGCACGAGGCGGTGGGCAAGACGGTGCAAGACAAAGGCTTCAAAAAAGTCGCCTTGCTGGCGCCCAACTACCCGGCGGGCAAGGACGCGCTGGCCGGCTTCAAGCGTTATTTCAAGGGTGAGATTGCCTCGGAAGCCTACACCCCCTTGAGTCAACTGGACTATGGCGCTGAAATCTCCAAAATGCGCGCTTCTGGCGCCGATGCGGTGTATATCTTCTTGCCGGGCGGCTTGGGCATCAACTTCATCAAGCAATTTGTCGGCGCAGGGCTGTCCAGGGACATGACGCTGTTTGGCCCGGGATTTTCGGCCGACGAAGACGTGATTCGCGCCGTGGGCGAGCCGATGCTGGGCATGTTCAACAGCTCGCAGTGGGCGCATGACATGCAGAACCCGGTCAACAAGCGCTTTGTCGCCGACTTCCAGAAAGACTACGGCCGCATGCCCACGCTGTACGCGTCGCAGGGCTACGACGCCGCGCGGCTGATGGATGCCGCTGTGCGCGATGTCAAAGGCAACTTGAGTGACAAGGCCGCGTTGCGCAAGGCCATCGCCGCCGCCAAATTTGACTCGGTGCGCGGCGCCTTCAAGTTCAACAGCAACGGCTATCCGATTCAGGACTACTACCTGCGCGTGATCACCAAAGACGCGCAAGGCCGCATCACCAACCGCACGCTGGGCGCGGTGTTCAAGAACCACGCCGATGCCTATGTGGGCCAGTGCAAGATGCCCGCACTCTGAACATATGGCTGTCATTGCGAGCGTAGCGTGGCAATCAAGCGGCGCATGGATCGCCACGACGCTGCGCTCCTCGCGATGATGACGCGAACCCATTGGACAGGGCTATGACCGGCATTTTGCTTCTGGAGCAATCGCTCAACGGCCTGCAGTTTGGCTTGATGCTGTTTTTGCTGGCCGCCGGGCTGACGTTGGTGTTTGGCATCATGGACATGATCAACCTGGCGCACGGCTCGATCTACATGGTGGGCGCCTACCTGATTGCCAGTATTGCGCTGGCCAGCGGTTCGTTCTGGCTCGGGCTGGCGCTCGGCATAGCCGCCACGGCGCTGCTGGGCGCGCTGCTGGAGCTGGCCGTGCTGCGCCGCCTGTACCAGCGCGACCACCTGTCGCAGGTGCTGGGCACGTTTGCCATTTTGCTGATGAGCAACGAGGCGGTGCGCATGGTGTGGGGCTCGCAGCCCATCGAACTTAATCCACCCGCCGCGTTGGCCGGGCCAGTGGAGCTTTTGCCGGGCTTCAGTTACCCGGCCTACCGCTTGTTCATCATCGCCGTTGGGCTGGCGGCCGCTGGTTTGCTGTACCTGCTGGTGACCCGCACGCGGCTGGGCATGCAGGTGCGTGCCGGCGCCTCCAACCGCGAGATGGCGCTGGCCATGGGGGTCGATGTGCGGCGCCTGTTTACCCTGGTGTTTGCTTTTGGCGCGGGTTTGTGCGCGCTGGCCGGCGGCATGCTCGGGCCGCTGCTGGCGGTGCAGGTGGGCATGGGCGAGCGCATTTTGATTTTGGCTTTTGTGGTGATTGTGATCGGCGGCATTGGTTCGATCCGCGGCGCGCTGCTGGGTGCCTTGCTGGTGGGCGTGGTAAACACCGCCGGGCGCACGCTGATTCCTTTTGTCTTTGACCGCATCATGGCGCCCGACCTGGCCGCAAACGCGGGCCCGGCGGTGGCTTCGATCCTGATTTATGTGCTGATGGCTGCGGTGCTGTTCTTCAAGCCGCAAGGGCTGTTCCCGGCGCATGGCTGACGTAAAAATCAAATCCGTCGTGCCGGTGGATGCCGCCAAAGCGGCTGCGCCCATGGCCGTGACATCGGTGGTGTCTTTGCGCCTGCAGCCCGGCGCGCTCGACCACCCCTTGCACTGGCGCACTGGCTTGGGCTTGCTGATCGCCCTCGTGTTGCTGCCCGAGTTGGCCCAAATCTGGGGGCAAGCTTTTTATGTGGGTGTGGCCAGCCGCATTTTGATTTTTGCACTGGCCGCCACCAGCCTCAATTTGATTCTGGGTTTTGGCGGCATGGTGAGCTTTGGCCACGCGGCGTTTGTCGGTGTGGGGGCTTATGCGGCGGGCATTTTGATGCAGCACGGCTTTGCCTCGGCCTGGCTGGCGCTGGCGCTGGCCTGTGTGGCGGCGGGCGCTTTTGCCTTGCTGATCGGCGCCATCAGCCTGCGCACCCGGGGTGTTTACTTCATCATGATCACGCTGGCCTTTGCGCAGATGCTGTACTACCTGATGGTGTCGCTCAAAACTTATGGCGGTGATGATGGCCTGTCGCTGGAGCGCCGCTTTGACTTGGGGTTTGGCCTGGACCTGAGCCAGGATGCCTCGTTCTATTACCTGGTGCTGGCCCTTTTTGTGGCGGTGTTTTTGGGCGTGCAGCGCCTGCTCAATTCCCGCTTTGGCCATGCCTTGCAGGCGATGCGCGATAACGAGACCCGCATGGCGGCCATTGGTTTCCCGGTGTACCGCTTCAAGTTGCTGGCCTTTGTGCTGGCCGGTGCGTTGGCTGGGCTGGCGGGGGCCTTGTTGGCGCATCAGAGCGGTTTTGTCAGCCCGTCAATGATGCAGTGGAGCGAGTCTGGCATGTTGATGGTGATGGTGATTTTGGGCGGCGTCGGCCATTTGTATGGTGGCGTGGTCGGCGCGGTGGTGTTTTTGGTGCTGGAAGAACTTTTGAGCAGCGTCACCATTTACTGGCAGTTTGGCTTGGGCGCGGTGCTGCTGGCAGTGGTGCTGCTGGCACCCAATGGCCTGCTGAGTTTGCGCTTGAAAAGGCAAGCGCCATGAGCCACAGCACGCTGCTGCAGGTGGACCGACTGGTCAAATCCTATGTTGGTCTGCGCGCCACCGACCACGCCAGCCTGAGCGTGCTCTCTGGTGAAATTCATGCGCTGATCGGCCCCAACGGTGCTGGCAAAACCACGCTGATCCAGTTGATTTCTGGCGCGCTGGCCCCTGATGCCGGACGCATCCAATTTGACGGCATGGACATCACCCGCATGGCGCTGCACCAGCGGGTGGCGCATGGCTTGGCGCGCTCGTTTCAAATCACCAGTATCTTCAATCGCCTGTCGGTGCTCGACAACCTGGCACTGGCGGTGCAGGCGCACGCGGGCCACAGCATGAACTTTTGGCGC
>PFUD01000145.1 GCA_002789915.1 Comamonadaceae bacterium CG_4_9_14_3_um_filter_60_33
TGCTGGACCAGCGTGTCGCGCAAGTCGGTGTTGCCAGTGGTCGAAGAAATGAATGGTTTGCTGTTCTACCCGGTGCAGTACGAGGGTGAGGAACTGTCCAAAAACGTGTTCTACACCGGCGCCGCGCCCAACCAGCAAGCTATTCCGGCGGTGGACTACCTGATGAGCAAGGACGGCGGCGCGGCCAAGCGCTGGGTGCTGCTGGGTACCGACTACGTTTACCCACGCACCACCAACAAGATTCTGCGCGCCTACCTCAAATCCAAGGGTGTCGCTGAAAAAGACATCGACGAAAAATACACCCCGTTTGGCCACTCGGACTACCAGACCATTGTGGCTGACATCAAGAAGTTTGCCGCCGGTGGCAAGACCGCTGTGGTGTCGACCATCAACGGCGACTCCAACGTGCCGTTTTACAAGGAACTCGGCAACGCCGGCCTGAAGGCCAAGGATGTGCCCGTCGTGGCGTTCAGCGTGGGTGAAGAGGAACTGCGCGGCGTCGACACCAAACCGCTGGTGGGCCATCTGGCTGCCTGGAACTACTTCCAGTCGATCAAGAACCCGACCAACGCCGAGTTCATCAAGAAGTGGTCTGACTATGCCAAGGCCAAGAACATCGCCGGTCACAAGGACAAGCCCTTGACCAACGACCCGATGGAAGCCACCTACATCGGCATCAACATGTGGAAGCAGGCGGTTGAAAAAGCCAAGTCCACCGATGTTGACAAGGTGATTGCCGCCATGGCTGGCCAAACCTTCAAGGCGCCCAGCGGCATTGTCAGCAAGATGGATGAAAAGAATCACCACCTGCACAAGTCGGTGTTCATTGGCGAGATCAAGGCCGACGGCCAGTTCAACGTGGTCTGGAAGACACCCGGCCCGGTGAAAGCCAAGCCATGGTCGCCGTACATCGAAGGCAATGCCTCCAAGCCGGACGAGCCGGTGAAGAAGTAAGGCACCGACGTCTTTGCGAGCGAAGCGCGGCAATCCATGAACCCACGATTACATGGATTGCCACGTCGCTGCCACGGCTCGCAATGACGGTTAAGTGAAGGAATTGCAGCGTGGGCGCCGCCAACGTTCCCACCCTACAGGTTCTTATATGTTGCTACGAAAACTACTTATATTCGCCGCGTTTGGTTTCGCTAACGTCCACGCCATCACCGTGGACGAAGCCAATGCCATCAGCAGTGGCGACACCGATGCCCGCATTGAAGCTCTGAGCCTGGCTGTGGCCCATGCCGATGCCCGGACCCAGTTGTTCTTGCAGGCACTGGCCGATGATGCGGTCAAGCTGGTGCGCGGCAAGGCCATCATGGTCAGCGGCGACAAGGGCATCGATCCGGCCTCGGGCACTGAATTCGCATTGCCCGAAGATGCCGAAGATGTCATCAACAACAATCGCATGCGCGGCGAAATTG
This sequence comes from Comamonadaceae bacterium CG_4_9_14_3_um_filter_60_33, assembly GCA_002789915.1. Taxonomy (GTDB): domain Bacteria; phylum Pseudomonadota; class Gammaproteobacteria; order Burkholderiales; family Burkholderiaceae_C; genus Rhodoferax. The sequence continues at coordinate 1,422 of PFUD01000145.1, forward strand.
ACTCGGCGCTGGCCGCGCTCAAGCTGTTTGCCAAAGACGACAAGGTGCGCATGGCCGCAGTGCAACAACTACAGCGGGACGCTGACCCGAGCAAGCTACCATTGATCGAACAAGCCTTTGCCGCCGAGCAAAACCCCAAAATCAAGGACCAATTGGCGCTGGTGCGCGCGGCGGCGCTGCTGGGCAGTGAGGACAAAGCGCAACGCCTTGAAGCGGCCGCCTTGTTGGCGTCCAGCAACCAGTCCAGCACCAAAACCATTCTGCTGGCGCGCTTGCAGACCGAGCCTGACGCCACAGTTAAAGCCGCCTTGGGCAAGGCGCTGCGCGAGGTGGAAGCAGCGCTGGCCTGGGGCGACAAGCTGGGTGCCATGTTCAGCGGCATCAGCCTCGGCAGCATCCTGCTGCTGGTCGCCCTGGGTCTGGCCATCACCTACGGTCTCATGGGTGTCATCAACATGGCGCACGGCGAGCTGATGATGCTTGGCGCCTACGCCACTTACGTGGTGCAGGGCGTATTTCAGCGCTACCTGCCGGGTGCTTTTGACTGGTACCTGCTGGCGGCAGTGCCGGTGGCCTTCATGGCTTCGGCGCTGATGGGTGTACTACTTGAGCGCAGCGTGATCCGCTTTTTGTATGGTCGCCCGCTTGAGACATTGCTGGCCACCTGGGGTATCAGCCTGATGCTGATGCAACTGGTCCGCACGGTGTTTGGCGCGCAAAACGTGGGCGTGGAAAACCCGTCCTGGATGAGCGGCGGCGTGCAGGTGCTGGGCAATTTGTCGCTCCCGTTCAACCGACTGGTGATCATCGCGTTTGCGCTCTTTGTGCTGGGTGCCGTGGCCTGGCTGATCAGCAAGACCCGGCTGGGTCTGTTTGTGCGCGGCGTCACGCAAAACCGGCCCATTGCTTCGTGCATGGGTGTCAACACCGCGCGCATCGACACCTACGCCTTTGCCCTGGGCTCGGGCATTGCCGGGCTGGCCGGTTGTGCGCTGAGCCAGGTCGGTAATGTGGGGCCCGACTTGGGCCAGGGTTACATCGTCGATGCCTTCATGGTGGTGGTGCTGGGTGGTGTGGGTCAACTGGCCGGCACGGTCTATGCCGCACTTGGCCTGGGTATTTTGAACAAGTTTCTGGAGGGCTGGGCGGGTGCGGTGCTGGCCAAGATCGCCGTACTGGTGTTGATCATCATCTTCATCCAGAAACGTCCGCAAGGCATCTTTGCCATGAAAGGCCGCAGTGCGGAGGTGTGACGCCATGACTCAATCCATTCAGCTCCCTGCGCCCGCGCCGCTGCTCACCCGCACCGGTTGGAGCGCTTTCATCGTCTCCTTGGTCGTGGTCTGTGCCGTAGCCCCGGCGCTGAATCTACTGGTGCCCGCTGACAGCATGTTTCACCTGAGCGACTACGCCGTGGGCCTGCTCGGAAAGATCATGTGTTACGCCATTGCTGCGCTGGCCATGGACCTGATCTGGGGCTTTAGTGGCATCCTGAGCCTGGGGCATGGCCTGTTTTTTGCGCTCGGCGGCTACGTCATGGGCATGTACCTGATGCGCCAGATTGGTACCGATGGCAA